>JAQYBD010000016.1 GCA_029338835.1 Selenomonadaceae bacterium
GTTTCCGTATAATCAGCAGGTCTCGCCCTGCTGGAAGCCCATCTGGAGTGGCTGGAGCGAGGGAAGCTCTTCGTGGCGGATGCGGCGCACGATGGCTTCGGCGGCACGCCGGCCGAGGGCGGGGATGGGCTGGACGACGGCAGTCATGGTCTGCGGGCCGAGGCGCGTCAGGTAGGTGCCGTCGTAGGCGACGATGGAGAGGTCGTCGGGGCAGCGGCGGCCGCGCCGGCTGGCCTCACGCAGCGCGCAGATGGCGCCGAGGTCCGTGCCGGAGATGGCGTCGACGTCGGGGTAGCGCTCGAAGATCTCGCGGGCGGCTTTGGCGAAGTCCTCTGGGCGGAAGGCATTGGCTGGCATGATGATCGTGTCGAGCTGGACTCCCGCCTGTCGGATACATTGCGCGAGGACATCCTCGTGTTCGTGGGCCGTCGTGTGAACGGATGGCGCTCCGGCAATCTGAACGACATGGCGGGGCTGCTTGGCCAGCAGGGCCTTAGCCGCCAGTCGGCCACCCTGTTCGTGGTTTGCCCGGATGATGGGAATCTGCTCACTGAGGAAGCGGTCAAAGGCGACGATGGGCAGATCGATTTCCCGATAGTGCTCTATATGGAGGGCATGTGCGCCGATGATCAGGCCGTCCATCGTGTGGCGGCGCAGCATGTCGAGGAAGGCGAGCTCGGCGTTCTTCTTCTCTCCCGTCGAGCAGATCATCGTCTTGTAGCCGTAGTCATAGAGCGCAATCTCAATCTCGTGCAGCAGGGCGGCGAAGAAAGGGTGGGCGATATCCGGGATGATGACGCCGATGAGATTCGTGCGGTTGAGCGAGAGATTGCGGCCGACTTCGCTCGGCACATAATGAAGTGCGGCGACGGCCTCCTCGACTTTCTTCTTCGTGAGTTCTGACACATATCCCTTGTGGTTGAGCACGAGGGATACCGTGCTCGTGCTGACGCCAGCGAGCTTGGCGACATCCTTGATTTTTGCCTTGGCCATACGACGCATCCTTTCTGCCTGTTATCTACTTCCAAGTCTATCATAGATTTGGCTTATCTGCATGGGGAAGATATAAAATAAGTATTCCGACAATTTTAAGAACAACAACAAGAAAAATAATAACGATAAAATGATTGACAAATGGATTTAAACAGAATATAATCAGTATATCGAATCGGTTCGATGTCGACTGCGAACTTATTCGATTTTTCTAGGGACGATATCGAACCGGTTTGATATCGTCAAAATTATCGTTAATCATGTTGGATAATTACATTGGGATGAGAGGATGGATAACCGATGAAGCAAAAACTTTATTGGATGCTCAGTTTTTTCTGCTTTATGTTCTTCTTTTGCTGGTTCGTGTTCAACGCGTTCCTGCCAATCTGGCTCAAACAGGTCAATCACTTGAGCGGCGTGCAGATCGGCACGATCTTCGGCTTCAATGCGGCGGTCACGATGGCGCTGCAGCCGTTCTACGGCTACATCCTTGACCGCTTGGGGATGCGCAAGAACCTGCTCTACTTCATCAATGCCTGCATTTTCTTCACGGCGCCGTTCTTCCTGTTCGTCTACCAGCCGCTGCTGGCCAGCCACTTCTACCTCGGCGCCATCCTCGGTGCGATTTACCTCGGCGTGGCCTTCAATGCCGGCTGTGCTGCGGTAGAGTCGTACATCGAGAAGGCAGGCCGCTCGCATGGCTTTGAATTCGGGCGCGCGCGCATGTGGGGGTCGCTCGGCGGTGCCGTCGGCGTCTTTGCCGCTGGCGTCGGCTTCAATCAGGACCCGAGCCTCATCTTCATCTTTTCGTCAATCGGCGCTATCTTGATGTTCATCTTCCTGTACAGCGCGAAGCTCAATCATCAGGACGTCGTGGCAGACAGCAAGATCAACATCACGGTACGCGAGGCACTCAGCCTCCTGAAGATCCGGAATGTCTGGATCCTCATCGTCTTCCTGTTTGGCTCTTCCTGCGTCTATGCTGTATTCGATCAGCAGTTCGCCATCTACTACGCTTCGCTCTTCCCGACACAGGCGGAAGGTGATGCGGCCTTTGGCTACCTCAACTCGCTGCAGGTCTTCTTAGAGGCTGCTGGCATGTTTGCTGCGCCGGTCATCGTCAACAAGATTGGCGCGAAGCGCGGCCTGTTGCTCGCAGCATCCATCATGACCTTCCGCATGTTTGGCTCGGGCCTCATCACAGATGTCTATGGCATCTCGGCCATCAAGCTCATGCATGCGCTGGAACTGCCGGTCCTGCTCGTGTCGATCTTCAAGTACATTGCCCGCAACTTCGATAACCGCTTTGCTTCCGTCCTGTATTTGATCTGCTTCCACCTGTCCTGCCAGTTCGGTATTTTCCTGCTCTCTCCGGTAGCCGGCCACCTCTATGACGAGATCGGCTTCCCGCACACCTACGTCATTCTCGGTGCAATCGTGCTGACCTTCACGATACTAGGCAGCTTTACGCTCGTCTCGGACAAGAAATCGGCGTATGTACAGGTCGATGTGAAAGATGCCTGAGTGCATTGCGGTGACGCGAGCCGCTGCTTCGCTTTTCTACTCGTATACTGTGGCTTTACGATAACTTGATCAACTGGATACCTTTGAGACAACAAGGAAAAAGAGGAGGATTTTCCATGGATAGAATGAATAGACGTGCAGAGAATTTTTACAATGTGACGGAGTGGCCGCATGGCGATGCCCATGAGGACATCGGTGCCGTCATCAACGATATCATCGCGGACATCAAGAAACGCCAGACCTCGACGGACCACGATGAGGAGTGCGGCAAGCCAGGCGCCGTCATCTACATCCCGTCGGGTGACTACCATCTGCGCACGCAGGTCTTCATCGACATCAGCTACCTGCGTATCGAGGGCTCGGGCCATGGCTTCGTATCGTCGAGCATCCGCTTCAATATCCCCGAGAAGGATTGGAAGGACATGCATGAACTATGGCCGGGCGGCAGCCGCATCCTCGTCAATCTGGAGCCTGACGCCGATGATGAGACAGCTGGCGCTGCCTTCGTGGTCAAGCGTGAAGGCAACCCACGCATCAGCTCTGTCGAATTCGTGGGCTTCTGCATCGACGGCCTTCACTTCGTGGATGATGGCACGGGCGAGGATATTCCCGAGAACACGTACCTTAACGGCAAGACGGGCATCTACATCGCCAGCGCACAGGATTCCTTCCGCATCACGAATATGGGCTTCATCTACCTCGAGCACGGCTTGGTCATCCACAACGCTGATGCCTTGACCATCCACGACAATTTCATCGCGGAGTGCGGCAACTGCATTGAGCTGCGCAGCGCGGGACAGGCTTCCAAGATCACGGACAACCTCATGGGCGCTGGCTATCGCGGCTATTCTATCTACGCGCAGAATTTCGGTGGCCTTCTGATTGCAGACAACAACATCTTCCCGCGCGGCACGAGCATGGTTCACTTCGAGAATGTCGTGCGCTCCACGGTCACGAGCAATCGCTTCCACTCGTTCTATCCAGGCATGCTCGTCATGTCCGGCTGCTGCTCAGAAAATCTCGTGGCGGCCAATCACTTCTACCGGGCGCGCGAGCCGTGGGCACCGATGCAGATGCACGACAATGGCCTGACGGATGATTACGGCCTCGTGCGCGTGTCGGGCAACAACAACTCTATCGTTGCCAACCACTTCTCGGAGATCATCGATACGCCGTACATCAAGCCGGCCGGCACGAGCCCGATCATCCTCTACCTCGCGGCCGGCCACGGCAACTACGTCGCAACGAACCACATCGTGGCGGCGACCGAGGCGGCGGCAGCTGCAGATACATCGGCAGCTGCATGCTTTGCCGCACAGGTTGGTGCAATGATCTCCAATCAGGATGCTGAGGAATTCCCTGTTGTCACCGTCCAAGTGGCGGAGGAGTCGAGTGCCAATACCGTCCTGGATTCTGGCACGGAGTCGCAAGTCGTCCTGGACCGGAAGCGCAATGCGTTCCGCCCGACGCCGGATATCCCTCGCTGATCGTCCTCTCTCGTATCGCCGTACCCTCTGCGGCGATGCGGTATTGATACAATCCCCTTTCCCGGAAGATACCGCAGGGGGAGGAAATGGCACCTACTTCCCTAGGTGTCATTTATTTTAAAACAAATGTTCAGTTTATTTCAACGAGGATGTCAAAACAATGAAATGCGATGAAACTGTTGACAAAAAAATATACAATACGCTAAAATATAAAACATCGAACCGATTTTATATCTGGTTCGCTTCGTTTTTGGTTAACATCGAACCGATTCGATATATGAGGTGAGCAATATGTCAAGCATGTCAGAGAAAAAGAAACAACTCACGCCGGATGAATTCATCGCGGCACATGAGGCCGAGGTCAACAAGCGCTGGTATCCGCGCTTCCACATCGCGCCGCGCGTCGGCTGGTGCAATGATCCGAATGGCTTTGCCTACTTTGGCGGCCAGTACCATTTCTTCTA
>JAQYBD010000017.1 GCA_029338835.1 Selenomonadaceae bacterium
GACTGCAATGCCGGCCGAGGATTCGACGTAGGCTGCCGTCGGCGTCGTGCCCATGACGGCACCGCCGAGCATGGAGAGGGAGTCGGCCATGAGTGCGCGGCCGATGCGCGGCATCTTGCCGTTGCGCATGATGCCGGCCTGTTGTGCCAGTCCAATGAGCGTGCCAGCCGTATCGAAGAAGGCGACCAGGAAGAAGATGATGACCACGGCCCACATCTGTGGGTCAGAAATAATGGCCGTCATGTTGCTGACACCGACGCCAAACGTCGGGTCAAGGCTTGGTGCCATGGAGATGATGCTGTCCGGCGGCGGGATAATTTGGGTCACGAGCCCCATGATGGCCGTCAAGACAATGCCGTAGAAGATGGAGCCCGGCACTTTCTTGGCCATGAGGATGGCCGTCACGAACAGGCCGAAGATGGTGAGCCAGGTCGTCGGCACTTTGAACGAACCGATGGCGACCAGGGACGACGGGTCAGAGATGACGATGCCACCGCCCTGCAGGCCGACAAAGGAGATGAAGATGCCGATACCGGCAGCCATTGCGTATTTCAGATCCTGGGGGATGGCATCGATGATGATTTCGCGGATCTTGAACAGGGAAACCAGCGTGAACAGGATGGAAGCGACGAAAACACCGCCCATAGCCTGCTGCCAGGGGATACCCATGGCCAGTACGACGGAATACGTGAAGAAAGCATTGTCACCGAGACCCGGTGCGATGGCGATGGGGTAGTTGGCCAGGAAGCCCATGAGCAGGCAGCCCATGATGGCCGAAAGAGCCGTGGCCGTGAAGACGGCACCGGCATCCATGCCGGCATCGCCGAGGATGATCGGATTGACAAAGAGAATATAAGCCATGGAGACAAACGTCGTCAGGCCTGCCAGGCATTCGCGCTTGACCGTGGTGTTGTTTTCTGACAGGTGGAAGAGTCTGTCCAGGACTCCGGTGGATTGGTTAGACATGAAAATAAATACCTCTTGCTTTGTTATACGTGATATGGTTTACGGGCGTTTCCTCAGTGAGTCCGCGCATATTCTTCGAGTTCTGCGATGTAGATGGCTTTCTGCTCCTCGCTGATCCAGGACGTCTCAAACGAGTTGCGTGCCAGCGTCACGACCTGTTCCTTCGTCAGATTGAAAGCATCGGCCAGCGCGTAGTAGTTGTCGCTGATGTAGCCGCCGAAGTAGGCCGGGTCGTCGGAATGCGCCGAGACCTTGACGCCCTTGGATAAGAGCTCAAGGACTTCCGGTCCCTTCATTTCCGGACGCACGAACGTGTTGGAAAGCGGGCAGGTCGTGAAGCCGATGTGGTGTTTGGCGGCATACTCGACGAGATCCGGATCTTCAACGATGTTGGTGCCGTGGTCGATGCGCTCGACGCCGATGACTTCCAGCAGGTCGCGGATATGCTCGATAGAATCCTTCTGGTCGATGTCTGCATGTGCCGTGAGATGCAGGCCGTACTGCTCCGCCTGCGTGAACTGGTTGAAGAACTTCATCGGTGGATTGTTGTGTTCATCGGAATCCAGGCCGACACCGATGAATTTGTCGCGGTAGGGCAGGGATTCTTCCAGCGTCTTGCGAGCCGATTCGCGCGAGAGGTCGCGCAGGAAGCACATGATGAGCCTGGCATCGACGTGGAGCGCGCGGGCATCGACGGTTGCCCGGTACAAGCCGTTGATGAATGTCTCAAAGGCAACGCCGCGGCTCGTATGAGCCTGCGGATCGAAGAAGATCTCGGCATGACGGACATTGTTCTCTGCCGCATGATGGAGATATTCCATGGCTAGATCATAGAAATCGTCTTCCGTCTGCAGTACGTTCATGGCCGGATAATAGACAGCCAGGAAGGATGCCAGATCATCGTACTGATACGAAGCGCGTACCTCTTCAATCGTAGTCTGGCCGATATCCACATGATTCTTCTGAGCCAGCTTCAGTTTCAATTCCGGTTCCAGCGTACCTTCGATGTGCAGATGCAGCTCTGCTTTCGGCATGCCCACGATAAATTCTTTCGTGACTTCTGTAGCCATTGCTAGACCTCCCAATCTCTCTCATAAAGAAAACATACCCATCTGTGCCCGTGTGGCAGGCACAGCTAGCAGATGAACGACTTCAAAAAAAATAGACTGCTACACGCGCTATCAGCGTACAACAGCCATACTCTCTCTCAGTCCCCAGCGCCACTGAGAACCGTATTATGCAGTTCATCATGGATTCATTATACCCATCTGTTTTTCATATGTCAATCTGGTACTTTCATATATATGTGTCAAGCTTTTCTCGGTGAAAGAAGTCGGCCTAGTTTCGTTCCTCTTTCTTCCGGTGAATCGATCCGACTTCCCTCAGGACAGTACCGACCTGTGTATGGCTTATGATTGCTGTGTTAGGACAGTTCCTGTTGCACGTGCTTCCAGAATGCGTCTTTATATGCAGAGGATGGCGCAGTTTGCAAACGTGCCATGACCGTATGCTTATAAACGGGATTTTTTAACGGGCGGATGACAAGATCTCCTGTCTGATGATATCGCAGGGCACTTTCCGAAACGATGGAAATCCCCAGACCTGCTTTGACCAGATCGATGCGATTGGCCGCGCCGCTGCAATAGCTGATGATATCCGGTTTGAAACCGGCATCCTCACACGCGGTGAGCAGGATATCGTAAGAAACATTTTCCGGTGTGGGGAAAATGAAGTTCTCTTTCTTTGCCAATGCCAGGTCGATGCACTCCATGGCAGCAAAAGGATGATGCTGTGGCAGTAATACTAGGAACGGTTCTTGTTGTATGGACAAGATTTCAAAAGGGTAAGATTGTATGTTCTGTGGTGCTGCAAAAATTGCAAAATCCAGCTGGTTTTCTGCCAACAGCTGGCAGAGTTCTTTGCTTAAATGATGTTCTAGCGTGAAACGGGTTTCTGGATATCGGGTATTGAAAGCAGCAAGGAAATCCGATAAAGGCAGTCTTCCGAGTCCCATGATCATGCCAATGTGAATGGTATGTTTATGGGGCTTTTGCCATTTTTTCATGCCTTCATGAAGCTGATCGACATCGCGGAGAATATACTGCGCATAATGACGGAAATCTTCTCCCGCCGGTGTCAGTTCGATTGGATGCGAGTCGCGATTGATGAGCTTGGTATTCAGATCGTTTTCCAGTTTCGTGATTTGTTGGGAAAGCGCGGACTGAGATACAAAGAGGCGTTCGGCAGCACGTGTGAAATGACGGCATTCTGCGACTGCCAGGAAATATTGTATTTGTTTCAGGAGCATGATAATCCATTCCTTTATAGATAAAATTAATCGTGTATATAAATTTATATTATCATTATATCATCATCACAGCAATTCATTTTACTAATGATTTCAGTAGAACAGCGAATTGTACTTTACTATGAAAATATCTTAGACTATAGGCAGATATTCGAGAAGCAGTACCTTGTTCATGGGATACTGCAGGAAAGGGTGGACATCATGAGTGATTGGAATGAACCCATTATCGATCTGGATCGTTATCAAAAAGAGTTGGCTTATCTGGTCAATATCGACAGTTCTTCTTCCGAGCCTGTCGGTTCTGGGAAAGTAGCTGCTTTTTTTCAAGATCAGTATGAGCGGATGGGGTGGCAAGTCGAGGCGTTGCAGTTTGCTCCTGCTATAGGCCCATGCTTGAAGATCACAAATACTCCGGCAGAGCATTATGACATTTTATTGCTGGCACATCTGGATACGGTTTTTCCTTTGGGGACGGCAGCCAAACGTCCCTTTAGCTGTCATGGCAACCGGGCCATGGGGCCTGGCGTTGTTGACTGTAAGGGCGGCGCTTTATCCGGACTCTATGTTTTACGTGCGCTGCAGGAAAAAGGCGTGCTTCAGGGCAAACATATCTGCGTCTTTCTGAATTCGGACCATGAGGGCATCAGTTCCCGCTATTCCAAGTCGGTCAATCAGGCCCTGGCTAGGAAAAGTGCATGTGCCTTGGTTCTGGAATGTGGACGTGCCAATGGAAATCTGGTTTATCAGAGAAAGGGGATTGCACGTTACCAACTGAAGGTTACCGGACGCAGTGCGCACGCAGGTGTTGACTACAAGAGCGGACGCAATGCCATTGAAGAATTGGCATATTGGATCATTGCTTTGCAGGGAGCGACTGACTTCGCCAAAGAAACTACTGTGAATGTGGGCCTGGTCGAGGGCGGTACGGCCATCAATGCTGTGCCTGGTGAAGCAAAAGCAGCTGTGGATGTACGGTATTATGATCGGCAGGAAATCCTTCGCATCGAGCAGTTGATGCAGGGACTTCAGCAGCATCCGCATGTACCGGATACGCAGGTAGAGATTGATGGCGGGATTACCCGGCCACCCATGCTGCCTACCGATAAGACGCGCCAGCTGATGCAGCTCATCGAGGCACAGGGGAAGCGCATGGGAGTTGCTTTCGGCTGGACGGCCAGCGGTGGGGGTTCTGATGGGAGTTTTGCAGCCGATGCAGGAACACCGACGATTGATGGCCTGGGCCCTGTGGGCGGTGGCGCTCATACAGAACGTGAATATATGGAAATCGATTCTGTCATACCAAGGGCACGTCTGCTGGCTGCTGTAATGGAAGCTGTTTTGCAACAGCCTGTGGAGTAAGCAGCGGGATATCGATTGAGAACTTGTTTCTATATGCAGATGGGAGGGAATGAAATGTTGTCTTTAGGAATCGCCTTGCTGACAACCATTGTCGTTGCTTGGCTGATCATCAAGCGTATGAAACCGCAGGCCGTACTTTTTGCTGGAGGTATTTTTCTTCTAGTAGTGGCAATCTTGATGGGGGTTCCACTATTGGATGCAAAAAAATCTACCGGATTTGTATGGTTTGATATCTTTAAGTTCATGGAAGATACTTTCAGCACACGTGCGGCAGGCATCGGCTTGATGATCATGACTGTAGGCGGGTTTGCTAAATACATGGATTATATTGGTGCCAGTCGCAGCCTGGTACATCTTGCTTCCAAGCCACTGAGCGTGATTCGCTCGCCATATCTCTTGCTGGCTGTCAGTTACATCATTGGCCAGCTGCTGAATATTGTCATTCCTAGTGCAGCAGGGCTTTGCGTCCTGCTGATGGCCACGATGTATCCTGTCCTGGTCAATCTGGGGGTCAGCCGGTTGTCAGCAGCTGCCGTAGTGGCTACAACGCCATGCCTGGATCTTGGCCCGGCTTCTGGTACTGCTGTCTTTGCGGCAAAAACAGCAGAAATGGATGTGGCGGATTATTTCGTTGGGGAGCAGCTCCCTATCGCTGTCGTGACCATGGCGGCTATTTCGATTTCTCATTATTTTGTACAACGGTATTTTGACCGGAAAGAGGGTCTGGAGGCCAAAGTATTGCAAACGGCCTCAGATCATGATGAGCAGGAACTTCCCCCTACCATCTATGCACTCTTGCCATTAGTGCCAATCATTTTAGTCCTGGTGTTCAGCAAACTCTGCATTTCCAGCATCAAGATGCCAGTCGTGACAGCCATGATCATCAGTATATTTTTGGCTATGATGATGGAATTGATAAGGACACGCCAGCCGAAAGCGGTGTGCAAGAGCATCCAGGTATTCTTTGACGGCATGGGGCATCTTTTCGCAACGGTTGTCACTTTGATTGTTGCCGGTGAAACGTTTGCATTCGGCTTGACGAAGATCGGTGCGATTGACTTGATCATACAAGGGGCTCAGAGTTCTGGCTTTGGTATTATTGGCATCACACTGGTCATGACGGTGATTGTTGCTGTTTCTGCCGTTATCATGGGTTCTGGCAATGCTTCGTTCTATTCCTTCGGCGCATTAGTTCCTGATGTTGCCAAGGGGCTCTCTATGCTGCCGTCCACGATGATTACTCCCATGCAGATGGCTGCCAGCATTGCTCGCAGTGCATCGCCGATTGCGGCAGCTGTAGTCGCTGTGGCCGGTGTTGCGGATGTGTCCCCTGTTGACCTGGTGAAACGTACTGCTATCCCCATGGGGGTGGCACTGGTGGTTTCTTTTATCATGGCAGTGATCCTTTAAGGCAAAAGGCATCGGGAAATGTATTTCGGCAATAGGCTGTTTTCTGACTGTATTGATGGTCAGTACGCAGCCTATTGCTTTATATGAACAAAATGTATCAATTAAGCAGTAATATATAAACTAAAATTATTATAGGTAAAAAAGAAACTATTTTACATGACTCGCAATTCGTGTCATAATATACGTAAATGAAGGGCTAACGTAATGATAAATAATACAAATCGAAGGAGCGATAGATATGATGGATCTCTGGTTGAATCATGTAAAAAGCTATACGCAGGATATCTTAGAAGAAAATGCAGATAATCTGAAACAGTTCGAGGTCCGTCCCGGCATCTATTCCAATGTGAATCCAGCTGGCCTGATGGATGTCAATGCTGCCGATTTCGATATTTCGAGCCATCGCATCGCGGACTGAAGACGCCGTCTGCCGAAGAGTGCGGCAGCCTGCATGACTCAACAAACCGCAACCCCATGATGTTCAGTCATCCGGTTGCGGTTTTTCTATGAAGTTATATCATATTTATCATATATGTTTTTCTTGACATATAGGATAAATATGTGTATGATAATAAACATCTCATAGGCATGCAAGATATGAATGTCAGAAAATGAATATAGAACATGGAAGGGGAGAATCGTATATGTTGATCTTGAATCTCATCATTGTCCTGCTCTTGTTTGCAGGGCTGCATATCATGAAGCGCAAGGAAGTGTCATTCGGCAAGCGCATCCTGTTTGGCCTTTTTGCCGGTATCCTGTACGGTGCGGGCCTGCAGGCCGTTTATGGCTTGGGCGCAGATGTCATCAAGGAGACGGTGTCGTGGCTGAATGTGGTGGCGAATGGCTACATCCATCTCTTGAAGCTCATCGTCACGCCGCTGATCTTGGTGTCAATCATCACGTCCATCCTGCAGCTCAAGGATATCCGGACGTTCCGCACGACGGGACTCACGATTATCGGCATCTTGCTTTTCACGACGCTGATCGCTGCCGGTATTGGCGCGGCTTCGGCACTGGGCTACGGCCTTTCGGCCGTCGGCATGCCGGCCGGGGATGCGGAACTCGGCGCTGCTCAGAAGATCGAGACGAAGCTGCAGGGCTTCCAGGCAGCCAGCATCCAGGAACAGCTGATCAATATCATCCCGACAAATGTGTTCCATGCACTGACCGGACAGGGGCAGGCGGATACGCTGTCTGTCGTATTCCTCGCGGCGGTCATTGGCCTCAGCATCCTGCATATCCGTCAGTATCGTCCGGAAAGTGCAGAGTTCCTGCAGAAGATCGTTGTCTATGGCCAGGATATCGTCATGGAGGTCGTGGAATTCATCCTGCGCATCACGCCGTACAGCGTGCTGGCGCTCATCGCGAAATTCATCGCCACAAGCAATGTCGAAAGCATCATGAAGCTCATTTCTTTCGTGGCCGCATCGTACACGGCCATCCTCGCGATGTTCCTCGTGCATCTGCTGCTCGTGGCCATCGGCAAATACAATCCGCTGGATTACATCAGGAAAGCCTTTCCGGTACTTTCCTTCGCATTCACTTCCCGCACGAGCGCCGGTACGCTGCCGCTGACGACGCACGCGCTGGAGCATGATTTCGGGATTTCCAAGGGCATTGCCAATCTCTCGGCTTCCTTTGGCATCAGCATCGGGCAGAATGGCTGCGCTGGTGTCTATCCGGCCATGCTGGCTGTCATGATCGCGCCGACGGTCGGCATCGATCCGTTTACGCTGCCGTTCCTGCTGAAGCTCGTGGTCATCACGGCTATCGGTTCCTTCGGCATTGCCGGTGTCGGCGGCGGTGCGACGTTCGCGGCACTCGTCGTGCTTTCGACGATGGGGCTGCCTGTCGGGCTCGTCGGCCTCCTGATTGCCATTGAGCCTTTGATCGACATGGGCCGCACGGCACTCAACGTCAGCGATGCCATGGTGACGGCTCTGCTCACGCAGCGCATCATCGGCGAGGCGGACGCCGCAGAGGATGCCCTTGGCGAGGCGAGGGCAGAAGCATAAACCGTATCTAGCTCTCACAACTTCACGGCGTCACTCAAACGGCAGACATAGAAGACCGCATCGAACTTCTTTCGGTGCGGCCTTTTTGTGTGCGCCGCTTGTCGGCAATGACAGATTTTTGCTGGTGGAATGCGACAAGATGACGTATAATGATATATTGGAAGAATATGCAGGGGGATACAATCATGGATCATATAGAGGAACTCAAACGCATTGTGGCGGTGCTGCGCGGAGACGAGGGCTGTCCCTGGGACAGGCAGCAGACGCATGAGAGTCTCAAGCCGGCTTGCATCGAGGAGGCGGCGGAAGTGCTGGCAGGCATCGATATCCTGCAGCAGACCGGTAAGGCCGAGAACCTGCGCGAGGAGCTTGGCGACCTTTTGCTGCAGGTCGTGTTCCACGCACAGCTGGCGGCAGAAGCTGGGCGTTTTACGCTTGATGAGGTGGCACGCGCTGCCTGTGACAAGATGGTGCGGCGTCATCCGCATGTGTTCGGCAAGCCCGTGGTGACGGCGGACGGCAAGAAGCTGACCGACTGGCAGGAAATCAAGGCGCAGGAGAAGGATGGCCGGGAATGGGAAGAAGCCTATTTGCCCTCTGCGCTGCAGGAAGCAGGGGAGCTGCTGGAGCGGGCGAAAGTCCGCAAGGGCATCGCAGCGGCGGAGTGCCGCCGCTATATCGAGACGCTGCAGCTTGTGCCGCATCCAGAGGGCGGATATTTCGCCGAGATCTACACGTCGCATGAACAGCAGCTCACGGGCCTTGCCTCGCGGCCGCTGGCGGGCAGCATCTATTATCTGCTCGATGCCGGTGCCCTTTCGGCGTATCATGAGATCGACTGCGATGAACTCTGGTATTATCATGCGGGCTGCGGCGTCAAGGCGTTCCTCTTTTATCCCGATGGCCAGTTCGAGACGCTGCGTCTGGGACTCAATGCCGCAGCAGGAGAGCGTCCATCTTTCACGGTGCCGGCCGGCACGATCTTTGCAGCACGGAATCTCAAGCCGGATGGCTACACGCTGATGAGCTGCATGACGGCACCGAAATTCCGCTATACGGGCTGGCGTCTCGTGCCGCTTGCAGAGATGCTCCAGGTATTCCCGCAGCATGAGGACGTTATCCGGCCTTTCTACCCGGTTCCCTGAACTGGTCTTGCGGGCTGAGGGAACTGCCGGTGCGAGCTTTCCCAGACACAAAAAGAACGGCGTAGGCGCGATACGATTGCGCTACGCCGTTCTTTTGCTGTCTAGGGGA
>JAQYBD010000018.1 GCA_029338835.1 Selenomonadaceae bacterium
CGATCGACCCAGATGCCGCCCATCGAGTAGTGGATCGACGGGAAGATCTCCATCGGGACCTTGCGCGGATCCTGACCCATGAAGTCGCTGTACATCTCGAGGATGCCGCCGAGCTTGCGCTCGAGGTAGTCAGCCGGGATGTGCGAGAGGTCGAGGTAGACGCGGTTCGGGTTGTGCATGCCGAGACCCATGTGGACGACGACCTTGTAGATGGCGCGCGATGCGACGTCACGCGGAACGAGGTTGCCGTATGCCGGGTACATATCCTCGAGGAAGTACCAGCGCTCTTTCTCGCCCGTCTGCGGGTTCTTGCGGTAAACCCAGACGCGGCCGCCTTCACCGCGGCAAGCCTCGGACATCAGGCGGTTCTTATCGGAACCCGGGATGGCCGTCGGATGGATCTGGAGGAATTCCGGATTGCCGAGCTCAGCACCCTGCTGGTAGACAGCGGAGACAGCCGAGCCGTTGCAGATCGTCGAAGCCGTGCAGCGGCCGTAAACCTGGCCCGGGCCGCCCGTTGCGAGGATGACGACATCCGCCGGGAACGAGACGATCTCGTTGGAGTTCATGTTCTGTGCGACGATACCGCGGCAGACACCCTCTTTGTTCTTGATGATCTTGATGAATTCCCAGAACTCATACTTCTTGACGCCGCCCTTTACTTCCCAACGGCGAACCTGCTCGTCGAGAGCGTAGAGGAGCTGCTGGCCCGTCGTGGAGCCGGCAAATACCGTGCGCTTGTTCTTCTGACCACCGAAGTTGCGGAGGTCGAGGACACCTTCAGCCGTGCGCGTGAACGGCACACCCATGCGGTCGAACATCTTGATGAGCTTCGGAGCTGCCTCGACCATGCCTTTGACTGCGAGCTGGTCAGCGAGGAAGTCGCCGCCGTAAACCGTATCATCGAAATGCTCATAGATGGAATCATGCTCACCCTTCGTATCCATGCAGGCATTGATGCCGCCCTGGGCACAGAGAGAATGGGAACGCTTTACCGGGCAATAGGAAAAGAGGTCTACTTTTCCGCCGCCCTCGCAGATCTTCAGCGTAGCCATGAGGCCCGAGAGGCCGCCGCCTACGACGATAATCTTATTTTCTGGTTTCTTAGCCATTGATATTCTCCTTTTCTTACACAGCGTATCGTGGTCTTACATGACAAAGTAGCTGGCCATGAAAGCGACCGTTACCAGGCAGAGAAGTGCGCAGAGGCACATGCTCAGAACGTTGATGACGAACTGGATGCGCGGGCCTTTGGCAATACCCCAAGTCATGCAGAAGGTCGTGATACCATTGCAGAAATGGAAGATTGCAGCGAACATGCCGATCGTATAGAGGACCGTGACGAGCGGGCTGCTGGTGAAGTAGGACTGCAGGAGCTCATAGGAAATCGGCGTACCGGAGATGGCTTTCGTGAAGATACGCAGATAGAATACATGCCAGATCAGGAAAGCAACGAGGAACCAGGCCGTCCAGCGCTGAAGAGCGAACTGCCAGTTGCGGACATAGCCATAATTGCGCGGGTTGTTCTTAGCCTGCATGGCGATATAGATACCATAGATAGCATGGAAGAGGATTGGCAGAGCAACGCCAAAGATCTCCAGGCCGAGGAAAATCGGATGCGGGATGAGTTCCATCATGGCCAGAGCGCCATTCAAGGATTCTGCACCACCGAGTGCACGAGCATTCGTGATGATATGCTCGAAGAGGAAAAGGCCGATTGCCAGCAAGCCGACTAAGGAATGCAGACGGCGCAGATAAAAAGTCGTGTGAAACATTCTATACCTCCTGTTGATTCGTGGAAAAAAGGAAAGAAGCCTCGAGCGAGCCTCTCAAGAACTTCCTTCCTCCCAACTTTATCAGTAACCCTTCAGGGTACGATACTTCTCCTGGTTGACATCGTAGAGGTTGTTCCCCTCGCAGTCAATGACAACGATGGCCGGGAAATCCTCAACCGTCAGGCGAGCCAGAGCCTCAGGGCCGAGTTCCGGATAAGCGAGGACTTCGTATTTCTTGACGGATTTCGCAATGAGTGCCGCAGCACCACCAACAGCAGCAAAGTACGTGACACCATTCTTCTTCATGGATTCAACAACTTCCTTGGAACGGGAGCCTTTGCCGATCATGCCCTTGATGCCCTGGTCGAGCATCGTCGGCGTGTAGGCATCCATACGGCCGGAAGTCGTCGGACCGCAGGAGCCAATCGGATCACCCGGTTTTGCCGGCGTAGGTCCGAGATAATAAACCATCTTGTCGTGCCAGTCGATTGGCAGCTTCTCGCCATTGGCCAGCGCTTCACACATCTTCTTGTGTGCGGCATCGCGAGCAGCATAAATCTCACCCGTGATGAGTACGCTGTCGCCGATCTTGAGCTTACGGGAATCTTCTTCCGTAAATGGGGTATGGATACGAATAGGTTCTGCCATGATTATCTCTCCTCCTGATGATTTCTGCTCAGCTTATGGAACGAATCAAAGTACGCGCTGTGCATGGCGGCATGCATGGCAGCAGATGGTCACAGCCACCGGCAGGCCGGCAATATGCGTCGGACCCCACTCGATGTTGACGCCGATGCAGGACGTCGTACCGCCGAGCTGCGGTCCAATACCCGTTTCATTGATGAGTTCGAGGAGTTCGTCTTCGAGTTTTGCATACTCAGGCATCGGGTTGTGCGAATCAATCGAGCGCGTCAGAGCGATCTTGCTCATGACGGCAGCGCGATCCATCGTACCGCCGATACCGATACCGACAACCATCGGCGGGCACGGATTCATGCTGGCATGGAGGATGATCTCCATGACGGCCTTCTTGACACCTTCGACGCCATCAGCCGGAACGAGCATCTTGATGCCACCCTTGTTCTCAGAACCAAAGCCTTTGGGCTCCACCGTGATCTTGAGCTTGTCGCCCGGAACGATCTTCGTGTAGATGACACCCGGCGTGTTGTTCTTCGTATTGACGCGGTTGAAAATCGGTTCTGCCACGACGGACTTTCTCAGGTAACCTTCCGTGTACCCTTTGGCGATACCGTCATTGACAGCCGTTTCCAGGTCGCCGCCGACAATATGGAGATCCTGGCCGACTTCGAGGAAGACGATCGTCATGCCGGTATCCTGGCAGTACGGACGATCTTCATCGCGTGCGATTTCTGCGTTCCTGATGATCTGGTCGAGCACGGCCTGGCCTACTGGAGATTTCTCCGTCTCGCGGCCCTTTTTCAGGCCTTCATAGACATCTTTCGGAAGATAATAGGCAGCTTCCTTGCACATCTGTGCAACGGTTTCCGTGATCTGTTTTGCGTCGAGTTCTCGCAAAGTAATCCCTCCCATAAATACGACTTATCACACATCTGTGATTCATGATAACACATTTTATGACGGCTTTCAAGCATAATCGAATGCCCGCGAGCCCTTGAAAATAGTGAACTCCGTTCACTTTTTCATCCCTGTCCGGGACACAAAAATTACCACTATATATGTTTACATATATTGGCTATCCGCAAAAAAAAATCCTGCTTGTATGCAGGACTTTTTTCGGTTTTCCAGTAGATTCCCATGAAAATTCTCGTGATCCTTCTTATTCGTGCAAGACTCCATATCTGCTATTTATGGCAGGATCTGCAGAAAAGCGGATCAGGCGGACAACGGGAGGCTGGGCAGGCGAAAGTTCCATGACCATGAACGAACCGCGCTGGGCATCACGCGGCCGTGCAATGCTGCCGGGATTCAATACCGTAAGATTCCCCGGGGAAATCTCCGCCACATGCGTATGCCCGTAAATGGCAATATCCGCTCCACAAGCTTCTGCCTGTTCGCGCAGCATCCCGGTCGTATAGCGCACTCCGTAGATATGCCCATGCGTCAGGAAAATCCGGTGTCCCGCCACATCACGCACTTCATCGTCTTGGATGCGCGCATCAGGCCAGTCGCAATTGCCTGCCACCCGCACGACCTCCGTATCCGCCATCATCGCCAGGTACTCCGCATCGGGTACGACGTCTCCCGCATGGAACCAGAGCCCGATGTCCCGGGTCTCCGGATGGGCAAGCATCGCATCGATGGCACGCGTATTGCCATGGCTGTCACTCAAAATGCCGACTTTCATTTCAGATATTCCTCCAGCTTCTGTACCATGGCACGCATGGCCTTGCCACGATGACTGATGCGTTCCTTTTCTTCCAATGTCAGGTCGGCCATCGTCCGGCCTGGATAATCCGCCGTGTAGAAATACGGGTCGTAGCCGAAGCCATTTTCGCCATGCGGAGTCAGGCGCACCGTCCCGTCACAGCGACCTTCCGTCCAGCACTCGCTGCCGTCTGCCGCAGCAAAAGCCAGGACACAGGCATACGCTGCCGGCGAAGACGTGAGCTGACGCTTCTTGAGTTCTGTACAAAGCTTTTCATTGTTCGTCGCATCGTCGGCATGGAACCCGGCAAAACGGGCAGAATAAACACCCGGTGCGCCGTCAAATGCCTCGACTTCGAGGCCGGAATCATCCGCCAGGCAGTCAAAGCCCGTCTGATCCCGGTAGAAATTCGCTTTGATCCGCGCGTTTTCGGCAAAAGTCCGGCCATCTTCCACTGCATCCGGCAAATCACCGAAGTCAGCCAAAGAAAGGACTTCCACCGGCAGATGGGACAAGGCCTTGCGCAATTCACGGACCTTGCCCTGATTCTTGGTTGCCAAGACAATCTTTTTCATGATCTTCATCCCTCCCGGCCTACCAGCCAGACAAGTTCACCACCCAGGACATCTTTCTGATACGAAATGAGTTCACGACAGCCACGTTCACCAAGAGCCAGCAAATCATGGAGTTCCTCATGGCTGAACGGGCGTCCCTCGCCCGTCCCCTGGACTTCGACAAAGCGGCCATCCCCGGTCATGACGACATTCATATCGACGATGGCCTGGGAATCTTCCTCATAGCAAAGATCAAGGATGGGCTCTCCTTCATGACTGATGCCCACACTGATAGCTGCCAGGAAATCCTTCACGGGGAATACCTTGCCTTTTTCATAAAAAGAAGCACAGGCTTCAACCAAAGCCACAAATGCCCCCGTGATAGAAGCGGTGCGCGTGCCGCCATCGGCCTGGATGACATCACAGTCAATCTGTATAGTGCGCTCACCGAGAGCTTTCGTATCGACCACGGAACGCAGGCTGCGGCCAATCAGCCGCTCAATCTCCTGCGTCCTGCCGGATTGGCGTCCTCGCACCGCTTCACGCTGTGTGCGCGTACTCGTCGCACTCGGCAGCAGCGAATATTCTGCTGCGATCCAGCCTTCCCCCGTGCCGCGCAGGAAGAACGGGACGCGTTCTTCGATGGATGCTGCACAGATAACCTTGGTATTCCCCATCTCAATGAGTACGGACCCCGCCGGATACTTCTGGAAATGGCGATGGATCTCATACGGCCGCAGAGCGTCTGCCTGCCGCCTGTCAATTCTTGCCATGATTCACCCCTCCAAAGAAAAGAGCCTTCCCCGCAAAGGGGAGGGCTTCCATACCGTCAATCGTGCTTATTTCCCGGATTTGCTCTCCTGATACTGCCGATAATTCTTGATGATGCAGATTGGCGTCTTCTGGCTGGCATTGCCGAACGGGTTATCGATGAGCAGTTGAGCTGCCATCTGGCCATCCACCTTATCCGTCACGCCGACCACGCGCGAACGCTTGAGGTCGTTGACATCAGCAATCATCGCACCAAAACAGCCAAGACGCTGCTGGATTTTCTTGACCACTTCATTCGGATCCTTCGGGCCGTAAACGATGCATTTATCAAAAGGCGGCATCGTCCCCGTGACATCATCGATGAGCGCCGTCTGTTCACCGCCCCATTTGTAGAAGAGACCGCTCTGGCCGACGAGTTTGCCGAGGAAACCGGCAAACAAGGCAAAGGCCACACGCCATTTGCCTTCGACATCCATCAAAGACTGCATGCCATGCGGCGAAGCCAGGCTGCCGTAGTCCGGGATGAAGCGGCAACAGAACTGCGCAACACGCGTGATCTTGAGTTCTTCCGGACGCACAAAACGTCCCTGCGTGATGGCGACGACACTCTCAGCCGTGCAGAGCAGATCGTCGGGGCCGATCTTCCCCTTCGTATAACGTTCAATGCTGTCGACGATATCGTCTTTCTCGGTCAGGATGCGCGTCGGGACCGGGATTAGATCAAGTTTTGCTTCTGCCATGATAATTCCTCCCTCAGTCCTTCACAAGTTCCACGCCGGCGAGCTTGGCAATCTCCTCAGCGGGGAGCGTCAAGCGGACTTTCGTGTAATGCCACGGCGTACGGCCCGTTTCCATCCAGATGACATCCAGCGGCAGATCGACCATATGGGAAAGGGCTTCCTTGAGGCTCATCCCCTTGCGCGGCATCAACTTGACTTTGGCAAAGATATTGAGCTTATCCTCGTGATTGCGGTCACCGAGCTTCTGGATGAGTACAGCCTCAAAATAATCGTCCTCACGGGGCTCGCCCTCGCGCTCCGCCTTGCCGCGCGCCTCGACGCCATCGTACTGCTCATACGGCAGCTGCGGACGGACCATGGCATCCATGATGGTCGCACACTGCTTGCCCTCATTGACAAACGTCAATTTCTTGGAGATGACGATGCTGTCATCCGTCTGGGATTCCACGACAAACGGAGCATCCGTCTTAACGACTACCTTTTCCTTGCCAACCGCGCAAAGATAAAGCTTTGCCACGATGACTGCGGCCACGATGAGGCCGATGATTACATATAATACCGTCACGTTACTTCCTCCTCATTCCTGTTTTTCTGCTTCTGCAGCAGCCTGCTGTTCTTCCGCCATGGCCTGCTGGAGCTTGCGGTAATACTTCTCCGGCAGGCGCGTGATCTTGCCCGTATCGCTATGGGTAAAGACATTCTGCGTAAATCCTGTCACCATGAGGACCCCCGTCTTTTTATTGAAGACACGGTAATTGAATGCCATCTTGGCACGCGTCAGGGCTTTGGCTGTCGTCTCAATCTGGACGGTATCATCGAAACGCCCCGGCGAAACATATTTCGCCCGCACTTCGGTGATGGGGAAAACGTAACCATCTTCCATCATCTCCCCCAGAGTAATCCCATACTTGCGCAGATACTCGACACGTCCTGTCTCAAACCAACGGATATAATTGGCATGATGCACGACTGCCATGGCGTCCGTATCGTAGAAGTTGACATGATGTTCCGTAATCACTGACACGGCCATTCCTCCTCAGGCAATTTTCTTGATCAGAAATACAATGTATAGGGTAGAACAAAAGCCAGGGAAAGTCAAGATTTACCAGAAATTCCACGCGTCCAGGCTCAGTCGAGGTCATAGACCTTATCCAGACGTTTCAGGTAGCGGCCAATGCGCTGCAGTTCCCGCTCGTCTTTCACGAGGCGCCCGGAATAATAATACTCAACAGACGGCGGCAGATCCTCAAGGGCATGACGTTCGCCGAGACGGCGCACCAGCTCCCGCACCGTACCAGCATTGCCGTCCACGAAATGCATGGCTGGAGGCATGAGACGGCGCATCGTATCCTTGAAATAATTGAAATGCGTGCAGCCCAGGACCAGGGCCGAATACTCCGTCAGGTCAAAGGCCGAGAACTCCTGCTGCAGATAATCCGTCACAGCCTGCGATTCAAATTCCTCCCGCTCGGCAAATTCCACGAGACGCGGCAGGGGCAAGAGATCCACCAGATGTTCCTTATCCACACGATCAATGAGGACCTTCATCTTCCGACCCTTGACGGTGATTGGTGTGGCCGTCACGAGGACACGATGCTCCCCATCGAGATCGAGAGCCTTCTTTGCCGCCGGTTCCATGCCAATGATGGGGATATCATAGCGGCGGCGCATCTCCTTGACTGCTACCGAAGTCGCCGTATTGCAGGCCACGACAATGGCCTTGACCTCACGGGTCAGCAGGAAATCGAACGCTTCCTGCACGAAGCCGCGCACTTCTTCCTGCGTCTTGACCCCATAAGGGACATGATCCTCATCTGCATAAAACACGAACTGCTCATGCGGCAGGACGCGCATGGCATGGTGCAGGACCGACAGCCCGCCAATGCCTGAATCAAAAAACGCGATTTTCATGAAAAAACATCTCCAACATTCCCAAGATTACGATATTCGGCGAAACACAGGCGGCACCGCCTGACGGCTGTCCTCAGCAGGGAGGACAGCAACGCCGCCAAACGGTGCCCTATCTGATAGTTATTATATCAGCTATGCTTTTTCCTGGCAATGCGGCAAGCAAAAAGCCCGTTCCGCAAGAGAACGGGCTGCAGGCAGCAAAGGGAGGGGATTCAGGCAAATTCAGAATTACAGATCTTGACCAGTTCCGGTATGACACTGTCCACGATCAGCTTTCCCCGTGCTGCCGTAGAAGATTTTGCACTAGCCAGCCCGCCACAAGCAGGCACGTCCGTTTTATAAAGCGGGTAGCGGAAGTACGGCAGGGGCTCGACATTCTTTATATCCGCCATATCCTCCATATGGCAGAGTTCCGGTGCAAAATAAAGCATCAGCGAGGTTTCTGTCACCGCGGCATGCTCCAGCGCCCATCCCGGGAAAGGCACCTCGTCAAAGACCTTGCCGATAATATCTTCAGGCATGGGATCCCACCAGTTCGTTTCCACGATGGTAGCCGCTCCGTTCGTTTCCCGATTGACAAGATCCATGGCTTCCACCAGGAACGCCTCATTCTCAAAATGCGCGTTCATGATGACGATCTTATGGAAACCATCCCGGATGAGTTCCATGAGTACATCATGTGCCAGACGAATCACGGTTTCCCCATTCAGATCGATGGTACCCGGGAAAAGCGGACCGCCGCCTGACAACGGCTTGGATTTATACCCATACGTGAAGGTCGGCATCACCACACCATGTACCTGCCTGGCCAGATAATATGCAAATTTTTCCGCAATCACGGCGTCTGTACAAAGCGGCAGATGCTGCGCATGCTGTTCGGTAGACCCTACGGGCAGGATAATGATATCGTCTTTATGAGAGGCGAACTCCGGCCATCTCATCTCGCTCATATAATACGTCATCAAACTGCTTCCTTTCCAAAAATCATAGACTCGGTAACCCCTTAGATTCTCCATTGCCTTACGAGATCATTTCTCCTGTCATCGCTGCCTTACGATGGACCAGGGCAGAAACACCAATCATCATGAGTGCCGCGACCAATACGGCCAGCAGGCAGGAAACCCAGAAATTAACGCCCAGGGCATACGTGAATACCATATATGCGGTGGGGCCCATAATGGAAGAAGCAATCGCGCCCTCTTTCGTACCGCGGTCACTGACAATCCCAGTGAAAAGCGGCACGCCGATGCAGGAGCCGATGCCACTGAGTCCAAGATAAAGGAAAATGGACAGGAAATGCGGCGGATTCGTATAGTTGAACAGCATGCAGGCCAAAGCGACGACAGTGACGGCAACACGCGTCACAAAGACTTCCTTTTCCGGCGTAGCTTCCTTGTTTATCGTCTTGGCATAAAAGTCACGTCCGATTGCCTGCCCCACGACCAAAAGGATAGACGTGGCTGTAGATATCATGGCGGCAAAGATACCGATCATCATGAGGGCTGCCATGGCCTTCGGCAAAAGATTGATGGCCATGATGACTGTCAGGTGATCCGGATCGGCATCGGGGAACAAGACACGTCCCGTCAGGCCGGCAATATAAAAGCTGTTGTAAATGACCGTCAAGAAGAGTGCCGTGATCAAAAAGATGCCGATGGTCTTGCGGCTGACATTCGGGATTGCCAGGAAACGTGAACAAAGATACGGCTGGCTGATGAAGATCACGCACCAGAATACGAAATTGCCAACGATGCCGCTGAGTGTCATCTGGGCATCGAGCTTATCGGCCTCCACGACACGCAGCATATCCGGATTGATGGCGGACAACTTATCTTCCAGTCCGGAGAAACCGCCCACTGCCTGCAGGGAAACGACCAAGAGCGCAATGCTGATGATGAGCATGGGAAAGCCCTGCACAAAATCCGTCCAGGCAACGGAACGCAGCCCGCCTGCGATGACATAGAAAATAATGATTGCCGTGATGATGAACAGCCCCATATCAAAGGAAATGCCAGTAAAACTCTCCAAAAGGATTGCACCGCCTTTGAATTGTGCCACCAAAGGGAAAATGTAAAAAACAGAGATGACGCCAGCGATGATGAGCTGCAACGCTTTGCTGTTATATCGCTGTCCCAGATATTCCGGGATGGTCAGCGAGCCGAGCTTATCCGCCTGCATGCGCAGGCGGCGCATCAGGAGTACGGCCGGCAGGATGAGTCCCGGGATGACGCCGATGACGACCCAGTAATACGGCCAGCCGATTGTCGACATGACGCCAGGATCACCCATAAAAGCGGCGGCACTGACGGACGAAGTGACGTAAGAGAACGCCAGGACGACGGTTGGCGTGCTGTGCCCGCCAAGGTAATATTCCACGTCAGCATCCCCGCCACCAGTGCCACGGCTTGACCACCAGGCTACGAAGGTTACCAGTATCAGATAAGCCACAAAGAATGTGACCGATAATGATTGCAATGACATACGCGCTCTCTCCTTTACGTATGATGGTGTCCGGGATCATACGAAGGATCCCGGGAAAATTTCTCATAAAGCATAACGAAGCAAAAAACGATTGCTTCATATCCCAGCAAGAGTTCCCAGTCTGCCATATCAGACCACCTCATCCCTTGGCTGCATGGATACCGGAAAGCCCTGTCATAACAGACGGCACTTCCGGTTTTACCGCTACAGTCTTGTCTGCAACCTCCACGTCATCTTTCTTGAACATCGAATAGAGGATTGCTGCCAAAGAAATCCCTGCACTGATCGCTTCAAATCCCAACATCATTTCCCACGTAGCCATGATAAGCTCCCCTTTCTCGATAAAAGACAAAACTCAAGGAATCAGGAATAAAAAAGGTCCCGGCCATGGCTTCGCATGACCGGGACGCCTTTGTCCACTACAATTTGAACTTCATGTCTGTACTATACCATCCATCAGGACCTGCGTCAATCGCCTGTTCCATTATTGTAAGAAACGGTCAGTATCCTGTACATGCAACTAAAATTTTTGTGCTTTCCTGCCGTCATGTACAAAGGATACGAAGATGCAGTCAGATATACTGACGCACGGTCAGCGCAAAATACAGGACAAACCTCACTTCTGCATCCTCCAGACTGCAGTCACAGATTTCCTCGATGCGGTGCAGGCGATATTTCAACGTATTGCGATGAATGAACAGGCGGTTCGCTGTATGGAGCAGATTGCCATTCTCCTGCAGATATACGCCCAGTGTCTCGATCAGCAGCGATTTGTTCTTCTTATCGTAAACCTCCAACGGCAGCAAGACACGATGGGCAAACGCCAATACATGTTTTGACCCCTTGGATTCCGGCAGGGTCAGGATGAACTCCGACAATCCGCAGGGATTGAAAAAATAAGGATACTCCAGATTGCGCTGGCGTGCAATCTGTAAAGCAACCTGCGCAGTCTGATACGTTTTTTCCAGGAAAAGGGCATCCTCGGCCTGCGCCGCACCAATATGAAAGGGAAATATGCCCGCTTTCTGCTTCAGTTCCTCATAGACGCCAGCCAGCAGCGACTGCGCCTGTGTCCCTTTGCCCGGGAAAAGCAGGATGAGCTGCTCATACCGTACAAGCGTACTGAATGGTACGTGCTGCGCCTGGAACCAGTCATCACAGGTTCTTTCCGCCTCAGCCGGGGCATCTCTCCTCGCGCCTTGTGCCAAAGGAACCTGCTGGAAGCCGATGATGGCCAGGCATTGCGGCGAACCAAACGGATAACTGGCATTCTGCAGGAACGTGCCTTTATCGGCATAGGAAAACCCGCCAAAAAGCACGGCCTGCACCAGATTCATCTGACGCGATTCTCCCGGCATGAGGATTGCCCTGCCAATCTCCTCAGTAATGTCGACCAAGGGTACATCCCAGGGAATCGTCATCAACGCAAAATCGTGTTCCTTGGCATAACGGATAGCCTCAGCAGAAATATCGCTGAAATAGCCCTCTCCGGAGAGAAAGACAACACCTGCCATATTGAGGCGTATCGCCATGCGCACCAGGTGCATCATATCAAAATCCCGCTGCTGCGACACCGGCCCGCTGATAAACAAGAGTTCACCGCCGCGTATCCAGCGGGAAAAATCTATGCTTTCCGCCGTATAAATCCAGCGTATGACCCGTTCCCAGCCACTTTTGCCCGTCAGATAGGAAAGCCTTTGCAGCGATGTCAGATATGGCAGATCCTTGCAGCGAAGCATCCTCCGTTCCCCCTTTCTCTGTCCTCCGTCCTCAGGCAAACAAAGGCACATCACTCTGAAGCGACGACGGGATCCGGACGAAGAGTTCGCGCCCGTCGCGTACCGAACGGAGGATGCCGGCACGCTGGCGGATGGCCTCAAAAGGCGATGGTGCATCGATAACAACAAAATTGGCCGGTTTTCCGACTTCTATCCCATACTGATCCAGCAGATGCATCGTGCGCGCCCCATTGACCGTGATCAGATCCAGAGCGTGGTCGATTTCCTCAAATGACATCATCTGGCAGATATGGATACCATGATCGAGGATATTCATGAGATTGCCATTCCCCAACGGATACCAGGGATCTAAGATGGAATCCTGCGCAAAACAGACATTGATGCCCGCATCATGCAATTCCTTGACCCGTGTCAAACCACGACGCTTCGGATAAGAATCCTGCCTTCCTTCCAGGTAAATATTTTCTGTCGGACAAGAAATGAAATTGAGCTTGGCACGTACCAGGGTCTTCATCAAGCGGAATGCATAAGCATTGTTGGCCGAGCCAAACGAACAAGTATGGCTTGCCGTTGTCCGGTCGCCAATGCCCGCCTGATACGTCAAGGCGGTCAAGAGTTCCAGGAACCTCGACTGGTCATCATCGGTCTCATCACAATGCAGGTCGATGAGCTTATCGTATTTCAAAGCAAGTTCAACGGCCTTATGAACCGATTTCTCCCCGAATTCCCGCGCCAGTTCAAAATGCGGGATGGCACCAACACAATCAGCTCCCATGCGCAGGCCTTCTTCTACCAGTTCATCCCCGCCTTTATACGCATACATGCCTTCCTGAGGGAAAGCAACGATCTGGATGGTCACGATATCCTTCAGTTCGTCCCGGAGTTCCAGCAGGGCTTTGAGGGAAGTCATGGCAGGATCCGTCACGTCAGCATGCGTGCGGATGTACTGTACGCCGGCTGCCATTTCTTCCCGCACGGCTCTGCGCGCCCGTGCTTTGATCTCGTCAAGCGAAGCTCCCGCTTTGGTCTCACTCCAGCGCTGGATCCCCTCAAAGAGCGTTCCGGTCTGATTGGTTGCACCTTCCTGACGGGCCGTGTAGACATAATCCAGATGGATATGCGGATCCACGTACGGCGGAGTCACCAGTTTGCCCGCAAGATCAATGACCTGCGCCCCCTCTGCCTTCAAGTCAGGGCCAATCCCGGCAAACCGGCCATCTTCCACCAGGATATCCTGAAGGGTTTCCGAGTCCTGTAAGCGTGCGTTCCGATAGAGTTTCCGCATATTGCATCCTCCTCAAAAAAAATCCGCCTGCTGCCTCAGGCAGCCAGGCGGAACATCTTTGTCCAATGGTTTTTCTTTTGATGCATTCAGTATAGTTTCTTTGTGCATATCCGTCAACCATCTGGCAACAATTCAGTTTTTTTGCTGGAAATGCAAAGGAATATACGTATTTCTTTGTCCCTTTTGTACACGTTTGTCTGAACATGCAGCATCTTATCCGCGAAAAGCGAAAAAAATACTGCATGCGAAAAGCAAACGTATCGGATTTTTTGCCTGCAGCCCAAGAATTTTGCATTTGACAGAACAATTCTATCTTTGCTATAATGGCTTCATATGGAGAGGTGTCCGAGTGGTTTAAGGAGCCGGTCTTGAAAACCGGTGATGCAGCAATGCACCGTGGGTTCGAATCCCACCCTCTCCGCCATATGGAGTGGTACTCAAGAGGCTGAAGAGGACGGTTTGCTAAATCGTTAG
>JAQYBD010000019.1 GCA_029338835.1 Selenomonadaceae bacterium
GGCCTTCTGCGCGAGGAACAGGGTGATCGTGCCAGTGCCGCAGTAGGCATCGATGACGGTCTCTTCTCCCTTGAGGTTGGCGAACTCCAGGGCCTTGTTGTAGAGGACTTCCGCCTGCTTTGTGTTGACCTGGAAGAAGGAGCGCGGCGAGATATGGAAAGTCAAGCGGCCGATGCGGTCGAGGATGGTCGGCTTGCCCCAGAGCAGGTTCGTCTCACGGCCCATGATGACGTTGTTGCGGTACGTCTGGATGTTCTGGTGGATGCTGACGACATGCGGCAGGCGTTTGCGCAAGGCCTTGACAAATTCTTTTTCGCGCGGCAGCTGTTTCGTGGCCGTGACGATGACAACCATGAGTTCTCCGTTCTCGCCGACGCGGCCGACAACATGGCGCAGGACGCCGGTGTGGCGGTCTTCATTGTAAACGGGGATGCGCAATTCCGTGATGATCTCGCGCACAGCGTTGACGATCTCATTGTTGCCCTCCTTCTGGATGCGGCAGTCGTGCGTGTCGATGATCGCATGCGAGCCCTGCGCAAAGCAGCCGATGACGATCTTCCCCTTGACGCGCCCGATCGGGAACTGCATCTTATTGCGGTAGTTCCAGGGACTCTCTGCGCCGATGGTCGGTTCGACAAAGAGGTCTTTCTGGCCGCCGATGCGCGTGACGGCGTCGATGACCTGCTGGCGCTTGGCTTTGAGCTGTGCCATGTAGTCGAGGTGCTGGAGCTGGCAGCCACCGCACTGCTCGTAGATTGGGCAAGCTGGCACGACACGGTCACGGCTTGCGCGCAGGACCTTGATGAGGTGGGCCTTGGCATACGTCTTCTTGACCTCATCAATAGCGGCCTGCACAGATTCTCCTGGAAGGGCTCCCGGCACAAAGACCGTAAAGTCTTCGTAGCGCCCTACCCCTTCGCCGCTCGTGCCGAGCGTGCGGATCGCAATCTCATATGATTTTCCTTTTTCGACGGGAACTTGATGTTTCATATTGTTCTTTCACTCCACTTTGTTTCAGCTATCCTGCAGTTGTGCGGCACGCGTCTGCAGGAAATCCTCGACGGCCGCAGCGAAATCCACCCCATTGCGCTCGGCAAGGACGGCCAGCCACCAGACACATTCCCCGATCTTAGAAGGGAGCATGGCTTCATCGCCGCTCAGCCAGCGTCCTTCTTTGGCCATGGTCAAACGGCCGACTAGTCCTGCATCTGTCAAAAAGGCCAGGGCATCTTCCTCTGTTGTCCAGGGCTTGCCGTGCAATTGCTCTTCCAACATGCGATACTGTCTGCGAATGGACAGAGACGCATCTTTCACTTCATTCAGATCCATCCGTTACTCCTTCGCAATATCAGCAAACTCTACTTTATCGAAGAGCTCCTCCGGCTTGGAGAGGATGACTTTGGCACCATGCGCGAGGAGTTCTTCCTCCGGGCGGAAGCCCCAGAGGACACCGACCGGAAGGAAGCCGGCGTTGACCGCCGTGTCCATGTCGACACTCGTGTCGCCGAAATAAGCGACTTCTTCGGGCCTTACGCCGTACTCTTTGGCCATCATGAGGACTTTCGTCGGGTCCGGCTTGATGGGAAGGCCCGGGCGGTCGCCCATGACGGTCGTGAACGTGCCTGCAGGGAACATGCCAGCGATAATCTCGTCGGCCGCCTGCTGGTGCTTGTTGGTACAGACACCCAGCGGGATGCCCTGAGCCTTGAGCCTATCGAGCATCGCCTGAATGCCCGGGAACGGGTCCGTATGGTCACGGTGATGTTCGTAAATAGCCTGGTAGCGTTTCATGGCTTCGAGGACGAAAGCTTCATCGGCGGCTTTCTCTTTCGGCAGGGTGCGTTCGATGAGCTTTTTGGAGCCATTGCCGAGGTAGTAACGATAGGCGTCGAGGGGATGCGTCGGGAAGCCGTAGGACTCGAGCATCTCGTTGACGCTGATGGCCAGGTCTTCGAGTGTGTCGACGAGCGTGCCGTCGAGGTCGAAGATGACTGCTTTGTATTGCATGATACGTCTCCTTTCTTTTTATCAAAAGCCTTCCCAGTTTGAGAGAAGGCGCTCTGCCGGCGAAGAGATTGCGGACTGATGCTTCAACCTCATCCGCCCCTGCAGGGCACCTTCCCCAGAGGGGAAGGCTTTTGATTGCACATATCTTATTTTAGTCAGCAAGCTTTTCGGCGAGCATCTTGTTGACCATCTGCGGATTGGCTTTGCCGCGCGTGGCTTTCATGACCTGGCCGACGAGTGCGCCGATGGCTTTCTTCTTGCCGCCCTTGTACTCTGCGACAGCCTTCGGGTTTGCGGCGATGGCAGCATCAACAGCTGCTTCGATGGCACCCGTATCCGTGATCTGGACGAGTCCCTTGTCCTTGACGATCTTCTCCGGATCATCCTCGTTCGTCCACATCTCTTTGAAGACTTTCTTGGCAATCTTGCCGGAAATCGTGTCTTTCATGATGAGGCCAATCATCTTGCCGAGGCGTTCGGCGCTGACCGGCGACTGCTTGATGTCAATGCCATCCTCATTGAGGTTCTTCGCCAGGTCGCCCATGATCCAGTTGGCGGCGAGTTTCGGGTCAGCACCCGTCGCGACAACGGCGTCGAAGTATTCGGCCATGGCACGCGAACTCGTGATGATACCGGCATCGTAGTCCGAGAGGCCGTATTCCTGCTCCAGGCGGGCGCGGCGCGCATCCGGCAGTTCCGGCAGCTCACTGCGGTACTTCTCGATGGTCTCTTCGCTCGTGACGATGGGCGGCAGATCCGGCTCCGGCATGTAGCGGTAATCATGCGCGTTCTCCTTGCTGCGCATGGAAAGCGTGATACCGCGGGCCGGGTCGAACGTGCGCGTCTCCTGGATGATGTGGCCGCCGTCCTCGAGGACTTCTTCCTGACGCTCGATCTCGTAGTTGATGGCATCTTCGAGATTCTTGAAGGAGTTGATGTTCTTCATCTCCGTGCGCGTGCCGAGTTCCTGCGTGCCGACCGGGCGCAGGGAAACATTGATGTCGGCGCGCAGGTTGCCCTCTTCCATGCGGCAGTTCGAGACATCAATGTACTCCATGATGGCCTTGATTTTCTCCATGTAGGCACGAGCTTCCTCTGCGGAGCGCAGATCCGGCTCGGAGACGATCTCTAAAAGCGGCACACCCGTGCGGTTGTAGTCGACGTTACTCGTTGCGGAGTCCTTGATGGTCGTGCCGGAATGAACGAGCTTGCCGGCATCCTCCTCCATGTGGATACGCGTTAGGCGGATGCGTTTCTTCTCACCGTCAACATCGATATCGACCCAGCCATGCTCAGCAATCGGCAGGTCGTACTGCGACGTCTGCCAGTTCTTCGGCAGATCCGGATAGTAGTAGTTCTTGCGGTCGAACTTGCTGTACTTGTTGATCGTGCAGTTCGTGGCGAGGCCGGCCTTGATGCCGAACTCGACGACGCGCTTGTTGACGGATGGCAGCACGCCCGGCAAGCCCAGACAGACAGGGCAGACATGCGTGTTCTGCTCGGCGCCGAAGCCCGTGGCACAGCCGCAGAAAATCTTTGTTTTTGTCTTGAGTTCGCAGTGGATCTCAAGGCCAATGACTGCTTCGTATTTCATCAGTTGTTCCCTCCCAGATCGGCCATTTCCTTATGGTAGTCCTGGCTCTGCTCGTACGTGTAAGCCGTGCGGATGAGCGTCTCCTCTGCGAGCGGTTGGCCGATGATCTGCAGGCCGATGGGCAAGCCCTTGCTGCTCTTGCCGCAGGGGATGGAAATGCCCGGCAGGCCGGCAAGGTTCAAGGGAACCGTGCAGACATCCTGCAGGTACATCTGCAAGGGATCCGCGATCATCTCGCCGATCTTGAAGGCCGGCGTCGGTGCAGTCGGAGCCATGATGACATCAACCTGCTTGAAAGCTTCCATGTAGTCCTGCTGGACGAGCGTGCGAACCTTGAGGGCCTTGAGATAATACGCATCGTAGTAGCCGGCGGAAAGTGCGTAGTTGCCGATCATGATGCGGCGCTTGACTTCTTCGCCGAATTTCTCATCGCGCGTGTTCGTCATCATCTGGACGAGATCTTCGCCGTCGACGCGTTCACCGTAGCTGACACCGTCATAGCGTTCGAGGTTCGTCGCAGCTTCGGCCGGCGCGATGAGATAGTACGTGGAGATGGCATATTCCGTATGCGGCAGGGAAATCTCGACGACTTCGGCACCGAGTTCCTTATATTTCTCGATGGCAGCGCGGACAGCCTGCTCGACCTCCGGATCCATGCCCTTGACAAAATACTCTTTCGGCAGGCCAATCTTGAGTCCCTTGACATCTTCAACGAGAGCTTTCGTGTAATCGGGGACGGCTGCCGTACTTGACGTGGAATCCATGTCGTCATGGCCGGCAATGATGTTGAGGATGTTGGCACAATCCGTGACATCGCGCGTCAGCGGACCAATCTGGTCGAGCGAGGAGGCGTAGGCGACAAGGCCGTAACGCGAAACGCGGCCATACGTCGGTTTCATGCCGACGACGCCGCAGAAAGAAGCCGGCTGACGGATGGATCCGCCCGTATCAGAACCGAGTGCCCAGATAGCCGTGCCCGCGGCGACGGCCGCAGCACTGCCGCCCGAGGAGCCGCCCGGCACGCAGTCGAGATCCCAGGGGTTGTGCGTCACATGGTAAGCAGAATTCTCCGTCGAGCCGCCCATGGCAAACTCATCCATGTTGACCTTGCCGAGCAGGACCGGGTTCTCTTCCTTGATCTTCGTCATGACCGTCGCATCGTACGGCGGCACGAAGTGTTCGAGGATCTTCGAGGCACACGTCGTCTTGACGCCCTTCGTGCAGATGTTGTCCTTGATGGCTCCGGGGATGCCTTCGAGGAAGGAGATCTCCTCCCCGGCTGCAATCTTCTTATCCACGGCTTCAGCCTGCTGGAGCGCTTCTTCGCGCGTGATCGTCAAGTAAGCTTCGACCTTGCCTTCGACTTCGTCGATGCGTTTCAGGACGTCCTGGGTCAGTTCCACCGAGGTGATTTCTTTGTTGACGAGCATGTCATGGAGGACATGCGCCGGTTTCTCATATAATCTCACAATCGTTCCTCCCGTCAATCCTCAAGTACCTTCGGTACCTTGAAATAGCCATCTTCCTGCAGCGGCGCATTCGCAAGCGCCTCTTCGCGTGGCAGCGACGGTTTGACGACATCCTCGCGGAACACGTTCTGCATCGGCAGCGCGTAGGTCGTCGGCTTGACATTCTCCGTGTTTACCTGGGAAAGATTGTCCATATACGTCAGGATCGAGTCCATCTGCTGGATGTACGTCTCAGCCTTGCCCTCCGGTACGGAAAGGCGGGAAAGGACTGCCACGTTCTCCAGGTCTTCTTTCGTAACTTTCATGTTTTCACCATCCAAATCAACTTGTTAGGAAATACATCCTTCATTATAACACAAAACCCCCGGGAATGAGAACCGAGGGCGGTCCGCTTTTGCTGCGGGAGAGAAATTTGTGCAGCCTGCTGCCTGCAAACGCCAGGAAATGCGTCAGAGCATCGTCAACGGGTCGATGTCGATGGCAACATCGGTGCGCAGATGCAATCCTTCGGCACGCAGGAACTCCTGCGTGGCGGGAAGATCCCCTGTCTTGATGAGTACGACGAAGCGGTAGATGCCGCGGAAGCAAGCAATCATGGCCGGCGAAGGTCCAAGGATCTTCTGGTTGTCCTGCCCGGCAAACGCCTGTGCAAAGTGTTCGATGAGTACCTCCGCCTCCGCCCTGGCCTTAGCCTCATCCTCCGACTGGTAGAGCAGCTTGATGAGCCGGCTGAAAGGCGGATAAAAGAGTTCTCGGCGCAGGGTCAGTTCTTTGGCGAAGAACCCTTCGTAATCCTGCCGGATGCCGCAGGTGACGGCATAGTGGTCGGGATTGTAGGTCTGGATGACGACTTCGCCGCGCAGTCCGCGGCGTCCGGCCCGTCCTGCAGTCTGCGTGATGAGCATGAAACAGCGTTCGGCCGCACGGAAATCCGGCATATTGAGGCTCGAATCCGCACTGATGACACCGACGGCCGTGACGTTTGGGATATCATGCCCTTTGGCGACCATCTGCGTGCCGAGCAGGATATCGTATTCCTGGCGGCGGAAGCTCGCGAGGATATCCTGATGGGCGAATTTCGAGGTCGTCGTATCGCGATCCATGCGGATGACGCGAGCCGTCGGCACGAGTTCACGCAGTTCCTGCTCGAGTTTTTCCGTGCCGGAGCCGAAATACTTGATGTAACGGCTGCCGCACTTGGGACAGACGTCAGGGACAGGCTCCTGCACATCGCAGTGATGGCATAGGAGCCTGCCGCTGCGATGGTAGACGAGCGGCAGTCCGCAATAGCGGCAGCGTATGACTTCTCCGCAGGAACGGCACATGACAAAAGTCGAGAAGCCGCGGCGGTTCAGCATGATGATGACCTGCTGATGCCGGGAGATGGTCCGTTCGATGAGCTGGCGCAGGGCTCCCGATATGATATGGCGATTGCCCATGCGCAGTTCCTGCCGCATGTCGACGCAATGGACGACAGGCAGCGGCATGTCGCCGATGCGCTTGGGCATCGTGATCAGGGTGAGGTCTCCAGCTTTCGCGCGGTAATACGACTCCATCGAGGGCGTCGCACTGCCGAGCAGCAGGATGGCCTCATGGAGCCTGGCTATCTGTTCCGCCACGACGCGGGCGTGATAGCGCGGCGATTCATCCTGCTTGTAGCTCATATCCTGTTCCTCATCGAGAATGATGAGCCCGATATCATTGGCCGGCGTAAAGAGTGCCGAACGCGCGCCGATGATGATGCCCGCCTGCCGACGGCGCACGCGGATGATGGCGTCGTTGCGTTCCGCGAGGCTCAGGCGGCTGTGCATGACGACAAGGTCATCGGGGAAATACGCCTTGAACGCCAGTACGACCTGTCCCGTCAAGGCGATTTCCGGCACGAGTACGATGACGCTGCGCCCCGCGGCACGCACGCGCCGAGCCATCTCGATGTAGACCTGGGTCTTGCCGCTGCCCGTGACGCCCTTGAGCAGGAAACCGTGATACTGCTGCTGCACCAGGAATGGCATCATCGCACGGAGTGCCCCTTCCTGATCATCCGTGAGTTCGATATGGCGCCGCTTGCCACGGGCCTCGCGATAGCTGTCGCGAAGTACGCGGCGCTTGCGGATGGCGACGAGGCCCGCCTCCTCCAGATGACGGATGGTCTGCGCTGAGACCTTTGCTTCCTTCAGAGCCGTCGTGGTCTGCTCGCCCTGTTCGGCGAGAAGCTTGAGCAGATGACGTTGCGCCTTGCGGCGTTCGTAGTCCTGGAGGAGTTCCGGTGTCACCTCTGTCTTGAGGCAGACGAGTTTCTCATATTGTGCCACATCGCGTTTTACAGCTTCGTATCCCTTGCGGAGCAGATGGTAACGCAGCATCTTGCTGAGCCAGTCCTCCAGATCGTCCCTCCACTCCGGCAGAGCCTTGGCGATGGCTCCCTTTTTCTTGGGGCCTTCGCGCAGCAGGTAATCGTAGATGGCGCGGCAGGCCGGCATCGAGAGCATCACATGGCCTTCGGCCTCCTCCACGGCTTCGTAAACGGCCGTGATGCGCAGGCCGCTCTTGCCCGGCATGAAGAGGCGCATGATCTCGGCCAGCGAGCAAAGGTAGAATTCAGAAAGCCAGCGGGCAATCTCGATCATCTGCGGCGTGAACCAGCATTCCTCATCGACGGCCGCCAGGATATCCTTGAGCGGCCGTTCCGGCTCCTGGTCAAGCTCCGCGGTGCGCAGCACGAAGCCTTCGACCTTGCGTCCGCCGAACGGCACAAAAACGCGCCAGCCGACTCCAAGATAAGCGAGTTCAGCTGGCACACGGTACGTATAGGCTTTGGCGATACTCTTGACGGGTATATTCACGAAAACATCAGCCGTTTTCATAAGCGTTGATCCCTTCCCTGTCTTTTTCTTCTTGGGCTGCCACAGTGCCTGCCATGATGCTGCCAAGCTCCTCTATCGCTCTCATCGTTCAAGTGCCCAGCTCCAGCTGTGCATCACTGCGCAGCTGGATGGCTTCCGCCAGATGCTCCGGGGCGATATCTTCCGTACCTGCAAGGTCTGCAATCGTACGAGCCACCTTGATGATGCGGTCATACGAGCGTGCCGACAGGTCAAATTTGCGGAAAGCCCGCTCCAGCAAGCCCTGTACGGTCGGCGTAAGCGGGCAGGTTGCGCGGATGACGGCATGATTCATCTGGGCATTGTGGAAGAGATGATAGGGCGCAAGGCGTTCGCGCTGACGTGCGCGCGCGGCTTCCACACGGGTGCGGATGGCAGCAGAAGATTCCGCACGTTTGGTGGCAGCCAGTTCTTCATAGCGGACGCGCGGCACGCGGATATGGATGTCGATGCGATCAAGCAGCGGCCCTGAGATCTTGCGGGTATAGCGCTTGATCTCCGTCGGCGTGCAGTCGCAGACATGACCGCCCGCCTCATCCCCGTAATAGCCGCAAGGACACGGATTCATCGCACAGACGAGGATCATGCTCGAGGGGAATGTCAGCGTCGCATGGATCCGCGCGATGGTCACCGCCCTGTCCTCGAGCGGCTGCCGCAGCACCTCGAGGGTGTGCTTCGAGAACTCCGGCAATTCATCAAGGAACAGCACGCCGTGATGCGAAAGCGTGACTTCACCGGGACGCGGTACACTGCCGCCGCCAATCATCGCCACCGTCGACGTAGTGTGATGCGGACTGCGGAACGGCCGCTCGGTGATGAGGCCACCGCCTGGCGGCAGCAGGCCGGCAATGCTGTAGATCTTCGTGACTTCCAGGGCTTCTTCCCGCGTGAGCTGCGGCAGGATGGAACTCATGCGGCGCGCCAGCATCGTCTTGCCCGAGCCCGGCACGCCGACCATCAGGACATTGTGTCCGCCGGCTGCAGCAATCTCAAGAGCCCGCTTAGCCTGGAACTGCCCCTGTACATCGGCAAAATCTTCCAAGCCTTGCGCAGGAACCATTTGTGTATCCGGCACAGCCGGCACCAGCTCCTTCTCCCCCAGGAAAAAATCCACGGCTTCACGCAAATTATGTAGCGCGTAGACCTCTATACCTTCCACGAGCAATGCCTCATTGGCATTCTCAGCTGCCACAAAGACAGCACGCAGACCGCAGTCCCTTGCCGCAATCGTCATCGGCAGCACGCCGTGTACACCGCGGCATTCCCCTTCGAGCGAGAGTTCCGCCATGAAGAGGCTCGCAGCCAGGCGCTCGGCAGGGATGAGCCCATACGCGGCCAGCAGCCCCATGGCGATGGGCAGGTCGAGTCCCGGACTATCCTTGCGGATGGCCGCAGGAGCCAGATTGATCGTCACATTCTCCTGCCGCAGCTGCAGGCCAGAATTGCGGATGGCACGGCGCACCCGCTCCTTCGCTTCGCGCACAGCCGTATCCGGCAGACCGACGATATCGAAAGCGGGCAGCCCGGCAGCCGCATCAACCTCCACATCAATGATGAGTCCATCGACCCCGAGCGTCGCCCCGCCAAAAGATTTTGCAAACAATCCGCGCGCCTCCTTCCACCATCACGTTTCAAACGCGCCGGGCAGATGGCGAAGCTGCCAGCCTGACGCAGCGTAGACTTCAATGACATCAAAGCGGCAGAAGCAATCTTCCCGATTGTTCTGCCGCAAGAAGCAGCGTGCTGCAAAGATGATCTTCCGCTGCTTCCGGATCCCGACGGCCTGCGCCGGTGAACCGTAGCGGCCTGTGCGGCGCGTCTTGACCTCCACAAAGACAATGGTACCGCTCTGCTCCGCCACAATATCGATCTCTGCCCCCTGCACGCGGAAATTGCGTGCCAGGATGCGATAGCCCCGCTCTGTCAAGAAAGCGGCTGCCAGCGCTTCGCCCTGACGGCCCAGTTCGTCTTTGTCCATGTCAAGCCCTCCACCGGATGCTGCTTCAGCAGACGATCCTCACACGAATGCACACGATTATTTTCTTATTATTCTTATTTTTATTATAGGATATCCCGGTGACAGCGTCAACCTCGTGCCCGCTGCACCAGGGAACGCACAGGTTCAAAGGAAACGCGGTGGATGGGACAGGGTCCGTACTTCCGGAGCGCCTCGATATGCTGCGCCGTACCGTACCCCTTGTGCTGCGCAAAACCGTATTCCGGATAAAGCTTGTCGTATTCATCCATCAGGCGGTCACGCGTGACCTTGGCGATGATGGACGCGGCCGCAATCGAAGCCGATTTCGCATCACCCTTGACGATGGACTCCGATGGCATCGGCAGATTCTCCAGCGGCACCGCATCGATGAGGACTTCCTGCGGCTGGGGCTTTAGGGCAAAGATAGCCTCATACATGCCGTTAATCGTCGCCTGGTAGATATTGACACGGTCAATCGTCGCCGCATCCACCAGCGTCGAACTCACGGCTATGGCCTTGGCCTGAATCTCATCAAAGAGTTCTTCCCGGACCTTGGCCGAAAGTTTCTTCGAATCGTTGAGCTTCGGCAGGCAGAGGTCATGCGGCAATATGACGGCAGCCACCGAGACGGGGCCTGCGAGCGGGCCGCGCCCCGCCTCATCGACGCCGGCTACGATCTCGCGGCCTTCCGCCCAGGCCAGATGCTCATACCGGTACATGGCAAGCAGGCGTTCGCGTTCCTTCTGCGCCCGCTCATAGCGGCGCACAAGCGTCCCCACAGCCTTGCGCGTATCAGCACGGCAGGCCGCGAGAAAATCATCCGTGATCTCGCCTGCCGCAAAGACAGCCGTGAGTTCTTTGATCGTGGAATCCTTGACGTCTTTCATTCCTTTGTCCCTTCTCCGTCTGCCTCTTTGCCGCTGCCCACAGGCACCTCATCGAGCGTCACGAGCCCGAGTTTTCCTGCGCGGAACTCATTGAGGACAATCTGCTGGGCCTTCTCGAGATCCACCAGTCCCCCCTTGACGAGACAGCCACGCTTGCGACCGATGGCCTCGAGAATCTCCAGTCCCGTCTGCGGCAGCTCACCCTTAAACTTGAAGCGTTCTACGAGCCGCTCCGGATAGTCGCGGCGCATGACGGAGAGCAGCAGTGCCGTCACCTGTTCCCGATCGTAAATCTCATCGTTGATTGCTCCCGTGAAAGCCAGCTTGAGCCCCACCATCTGATCTTCGAATTTTGGCCAGAGGATGCCCGGGGTATCGAGCAGGTCGAGTGCCGCACCGATCTTGATCCACTGCTTTGCCCGCGTCACGCCCGGCTTATCTGCAGCCTTGGCTTTGACAGCCCCGGCCAAACGATTGATGAGCGACGACTTGCCGACATTTGGGATGCCGAGGATCATGCAACGTGCTGCCCGCGGCCGTCCTCCCTTCGCCACGAGGCGATCCGTCTTCGGCCGCGCAAGCTCCTCCGCCTTCGCCACCAGCTGCTTCATGCCGCGGCCTTTCATCGAATCGATGGCCACCGCAGGAATGCCCTGCGCACGGAAATAAGCCAGCCAGCGCTTCGTACTCAGAGGGTCTGCCAGATCCGACTTGTTGAGTGCGATGAGCCGCGGCTTGTGCCGGATGATATCTGCCAGCATGGGATTGGCACTGCTTGCCGGGATGCGGGCATCCAAAAGTTCAATGACCACGTCAACAAGCTTCAGATTCTCCTCGATAAGCCGCTGCGCTTTCTTCATATGCCCAGGGAACCATTGGATCCCTGGCAGGTCGTTTCTTGTTTCTTTATCCATCTGTATCTTTATCCCTCCAAAACCTCGCCGCAACTGGATTTTGCTCTTCATACCCTGGATACAGGCAGCAAAACAACCAAGAGCGCTTCCATAAAGTACACACTGTTGTCCTATGCAATCACATTGCATCAAAATCCTGTCTTTTTCTCGAAACGATATACTTGCTTCACATCTGGATACTTCACATGATCCACTTCACTCATGAACATATCAAGCGGTCTGGCAAAAATACCATACTCACCGTACAAAGCTTGATATATCACCAGACGTTCCCGGGTTTCAGTATGCTCTGCAACGGTGATGATCCTATAATCATGTTGTTTGAAATGCGTCCATATTTCGCCATTCTGCGGCAACGGTCTATCCATCGTCTTCCTGCCTTATCCTCATTTATTCACATATCATTTCCTTAGTCCTTCTATTATAAATATCTATGGCACAGATGTCAAAAAACCTGCCGCACCGAAGCAAAAGAAATCTTCCTGAGCCGTCTATGCGGCAATTGACAGGGTCCATGCGTAAACACAAGAGAAATACAAACAGATGCAAGATGGCAAACAAGGAAAATTCGAAATCCTCGGGGAAACATGGTAAAATAAAAGCAACCGCACCAGGATCTGCTTTTCAAGGAGTGATTGCGATGAAACTGCACCATACAGCATATGCGTTTATCCCCGCGCTGGCGCTCTGCCTCAGCACGGTTTCGCTGCCGACGGCCTCGGCTTCATTCGGGACGGGCATTGGCGTTTCGTTCCCAGCTTCGGGCGGGCACAGCAGCGAGATTGTGCCTTCCTATGCTGCTTTCAGTTTTGACCAGGTGGTCGAAGAACTGACGGTGGAAGAAAAACACGGGCGCCTCATCATGGAACTCAAGGTGACGAACGATGGCGATGTTCCGTATTCCGTCTCACATCGCGATGGCCAGGTCTACGATTTCGCCATCCTCGACAAGAACGGCAAGACGCTCTACCGCTGGTCGGATGGCATGGCTTTTACGCAGGCATTGACCAGCTCCAGTGTAGATGCGCACAAGAGCGAAGTCTATACGGCCGAACTCGATCGCAAGAAATACCGGGAACTCAAGGAGGATGCCGTACTCGTGACGGCCTGGCTCGTCGATACGCCGTACAAGCTCACGACGCGCATGCCGACCAAAGTGGGCAGTTCGACGCCGGTGACGCTGCACGGCGGCATCATCATCGGCAACGGCCCCTGGTACGATGACTGAAGACAGGACTGACGCCGACGGCGAATCGTGCTATAATAGAAAGAAATTTACCTGATAACCATTGATGGAAACAAAACAGACCAAAAAGGATGTGCATAATTCTTGGACAGTACTGACGCGGGCCTTTTGCTCGTCTTACTCTTATTCTTCGTTGCTGCAGACGGCTTTTTCTCCCTGCTTGAGACAGCGGTGACAGAAAGTCGGCGCGGACGTCTCGAGAAACTGGCGGAAGATGGCGATGCCGATGCAGAAGCCGCCCTGGAGCTCCTGGAATCTCCCGAAGAAGCCCTGTCGCTCATGCAGGTCGGCATCACGCTGACCGGTATCCTCACGGGTATCACGACGGGTGTGCTGGCTGCGCCGCTGCTCGCCGGGCTCATTGCTTTCGTGCCGCATGCCTGGGGCATCTCGCTCATCGTGAGTATCGTCGTCATCACCTACATCACCCTGCTCTTTTCTGAATTCTTGCCGAAGAAAACGGCTCTCCAGGATCCCGAGCAGGTCCTGATCAAATATCACCGGATCCTGCGCCGCATGATCCGTCTAGCACGCCCGCTCATATCCGTACTTTCGGCTTCAGCCAACGGTGTACTCCTGCTGCTCGGCATCAACCCGCACATCGAGGATACCGTCACGGAAGATGAGGTCAAGGATCTCATCGAGCAGGGTACGGAGGACGGCACCTTTGAGAAATCCGAGCAGGCCATGGTGGATCGCATTTTCCACATGAGCGACCAGACGGCATATGCCCTGATGACGCCGCGCACGCAGATGCTCTGGCTGGATCTCACGGATTCCCTCAAGCACAATTTGCGCGTCATCCGTGAGCATCCGCAGAACGTCTTCCCCGTTGGCCGTGAGAACCTCGATGATTTCTGCGGGGTTCTCTATGCCAAGGATCTGCTCAATGCCTCGCTCGAACGCAAATCCCTGGATCTTGCCCAATATATCCGCAAGCCCATGTGTGTGCCGCGCTCCATGGAGACGTTCCGCGTTCTCGAGAAATTCCGCGATACGGGCATCCACGAAGCCATGGTACTCGACGAATACGGCGGTGTTGTGGGCTTCATCACGCTCAACGACATCATGCAGGAAATCATCGGCGATTCCATGTCGAATGTCGAGCCGGATCCCGTGCAGTTCACGCCGCGCGACGAGAATTCGTGGTACGTTGACGGGCTCTGCTCCATCGATGAATTCAAGGAACGCTTCGACATCGCGGAACTCCCGGACGAAGATCATGACCATTACCAGACGATGGGTGGTTTTTTGACCTCAGCCTTCGGCTATATCCCGAAAGTCGCCGAGAAATGCCATTGGAACGGCTTTACCTTTGAGGTCGTCGATATGGATCGCGCCCGCATCGACAAGATTCTCGTGACACGTGAAGAAAATCCGGAGGAGCAGCAAGATGCACCGGACAAAGAGTGTGCCATCCATACCAATAGCAAAGAAAAGAATTCCCAGCCACAAAGAGCCTGAACCTGTCCAGAGGCTTCCAGAGACTCCGCAACATAGGCGGCTCGATGACAGCCTGATCCGTCATCGGGCCTATGGCAAAAAGCTGCGACACCAAGATCCTGGATCTTGATGCCGCAGCTTTTTTATGCCTGCTTCGCCTATGCCTGCGAGCTTCTTTATTCCTTTTGCTCCGATCCCGAGCCAGTCGGCTTGCCGGAGGCATGCTCCTCTTCCAGGGCCTTGAGTTCTGCCGCTTTCTTTTCTTCCGCGGCTTCGTCCTTCTGCTCGTCAGCCAGGAGGCGCTGCTCGGCTTCTTCGGCCTGAGCCTCCTCCACTTCGTCCCCCTTGAGGATCTTCATGAATTCTTCGCCCGTGATGGTTTCCTTCTCATAGAGGAAAGCAGCGAGTTCATCGAGTTTGTCCATATGTTCCTTGAGCAGATGGATGGCTTTTTCATGCTGTGTACGCACGAGTTCGACGACCTTCTTATCAATCTGCTCCTGCGTGGCTGCTGAGCAGGCCAGGCTCGTATCGCCGCCGAGATAGCGGTTATTGACCGTCTCCATCGCGACCATATCGAATTCTTCACTCATGCCGTAGCGCGTGATCATCGCGCGAGCCAGCTTCGTCGCCTGCTCGATGTCGTTCGAAGCCCCCGTGCTGACCAGTCCGAATTTGACTTCTTCTGCAGCACGGCCAGCCGTGAAAGTTGCGATCTTATTCTCGAGTTCTTCCCGTGAAAGGATGTATTTATCCTGCTGCTCGACCTGCATCGTGTAACCGAGCGCACCCGACGTGCGCGGGATGATCGTGATTTTCTGGACAGGGGCCGAATGCGACTGCAGGGCCGCGACGAGTGCATGGCCGATCTCGTGATAAGCGACAGTGCGCTTCTCCTTGTCGGAAAGGATGGCGTTCTTCTTCTGATACCCGGCAATGACGACTTCGACGCTTTCCTCAAGGTCGGCTTCCGTCACCTCATGGCGCCCATCGCGAACGGCACGCAGCGCGCCTTCGTTGATGATATTGGCCAGCTCGGCACCAGAGGCACCGGCCGCCATGCGCGCGATCGTATGGAAATTGACATCCGCTGCCATGCGGACTTTGCGGGCATGGACCTTGAGGATATCTTCACGGCCCTTGAGATCCGGCAGTTCGACCGGCACGCGGCGATCGAAACGGCCAGGACGCAAGAGTGCCGGATCCAGCGATTCCGGACGGTTTGTCGCCGCCAGGATGATGACGCCAGTATTGCCTTCAAAGCCATCCATCTCCGTCAGCAGCTGGTTGAGCGTCTGCTCACGCTCATCGTTGCCCATGGCCGCGCCAGTACGCTTCTGGCCGATGGCATCGATCTCATCGATGAAGACGATGCACGGTGCTTTCTCCTTGGCCTGCTTGAAGAGGTCGCGGACCTTCGAAGCACCCATGCCGACGAACATCTCGACGAATTCCGAGCCGGCAATCGAGAAGAATGGCACATTGGCTTCGCCGGCGACGGCTTTTGCCAGCATTGTCTTGCCTGTACCCGGAGGCCCCACGAGCAGGACGCCCTTCGGCATCGAAGCACCGATGCTCGAGTACTTTTCCGGATTGTGCAGATAATCGACAATCTCTGAAAGATTTTCCTTGGCCTCATCCTCGCCGGCAACATCCTTGAAATGGATGCCCTCCGACGACGGCACATAGATCTTTGCCTGATTGCCCGAACCGCCAAACATCATGGAATTGCCGCCCGCACGATCCATGAGCTTGCGGCTCATATACTGCCCGATGGCAAAAAAGATCAGGAGCGGCAGGATCCAAGCCAGGAAGAAGCTCAAGAGCGGCGAAGTTTCCTCCTTGATGTCCTGCGTGAAGGTAGCTCCGGACGCCTGCAGGCGCTCGGCAAGATTCGGGTCATTCATGATACCCGTCTTATACTTCTTGCTGTCATCCTTGACCGTGTAAAGGATCTGATTGGACTGGATCTCTACATGGTCGATCTTCTTGTCATCGATGCACTCCATGAACGTGCTGTAATCTACCGGCTGGATCTGTGCTTCCTCAAAATAAGGTTTGGCCATCTCATTGAACATCAGGATGACAAGCAGGACCAGTATGTAGTAGAACGCCATGGGTTTCTTCGGCGATTTTACTTCTTTCATCGACATCTCCTCCTGTATCAAAAATGCCCCTGCGCCGATGGCTACAGGGGCAGGACTCACGCCTTGATATAAAGCGCCTTGACGACGATATCCACCTCATGCACCACCATGCCGGTCATGAATTCCACAGCTTCACGCACTTGCTGCTGTGCCTGCTGGATGAGCGTCGGGATATGGTTCCCGTAAGTCAGCACGACCTCACAGGAAATACGGATTCCCTGATCTTCCTCACCGGCAAGCAGATGACGGACATGGATGCTGCTGACCTTGCTGAACGGTCCCTTCTCCATGATGACATTGCGCACGATGGATTTGATGGCCGTATCTTCGATGCTGAGCTTGCCGTAATAGCTGAAGACCGGCCGCACGATGGATTTTTCACCAAGGCGGCGCCGTCTCGTTGACGAGCGTTTGAAGAACGACTGCAAGGGATCTATGAGGTAGCCCGAAAAATGAGGCTTGAGCTCGATCGTCGGCACAGGGATGATATGCTTGCCCTGTTTCAGGCGGTAGAACCGTGCTTTCTCCATCTCGGAGCGCGTCGCGATGTCCTCGATGTGGATGATGCTCGCGATGGCCGGCAGGCGCAGCGTCTTCGTGATCTTATGCACCATGTTCTCCGAGGTCCCCAGGATCAGGATGCGGTGCGGCTTGACCGTCTCAATGGCTTTGCGGACTTCTTCCGCATGGCCGGGCAGGACGAAAATCGCACGCCGCACGGCCATGATCTTACTCTTTTCTTTCTTGGCCGAATGACCGGCGATGATCTTGCCATCCTTGATGAGGATGCCATCATCGATGATCGCATCGGCGTGATGTTTATGTGCAACGATAAGCGCCCGGTGACTCTTGCCAGTTCCGCTCGGGCCCACTAATGCAATCACGTCCATCTGAAATGCTCCTTACCTATGCTTAAAGCTTCTTGGCCGGACGATAAAACTTCTCCGCATACGAATCTTCGATGGTGAAGACGCCAAGCCTGTCGGGATAACGCGTCGGGAAGCCGTGATAATCGGAACCGCCCGACACCAGCAAATGGTATTCCTGCGCCATCGCCAGATAACGTGCCGTATCATCCTCATCATGGCGCGGATAGAAAGCCTCGATGCCATCGATGCCGCACTGGCAGATGCTGCGCACCAGGTCATCATCGCCGACGAGTTTCGGGTGAGCCAGCACCGAGGTGCCACCGGCCTCCCGGATGAGGCTGATGATTTCCTCCACCTCAAGGTGGTAATGCGGCACGTAAGCTGGCTTTCCTTTCTGCAGGACAGCTTCAAAGGCATCCTGCACCGTGGGGAAATAGCCTTTCTCCACGAGTACGCGGCCAATATGGGAACGGCTGATGGAACGGCTGTCGCCGGCAATCGTCAGGACTTCCGTCTCACTGATGTCGTAGCCGAGCTGCCGGAGCTTCTCGACCATCTCGCTGAAACGCGTCCAGCGGGCTTCGGTGACCTCGTTGAGCTTGTCGGCCAGCCTGGCGTAATAGATATCGATATTGTAGCCGAGAATATGAATCTCATGCAGGGGATCGTGGGCACTGAATTCGATCCCAGGGATCAATTTGATTCCCCGAGCCGGATACAGGCCGTTCTCATAGAGATGGCTGATTCCCTCCACGGTGTCATGATCCGTGATGGCCATATAAGTCAGCCCTGCTTCTTTTGCTGCGGCTACGAGTTCCTCGGGCGTCAGCTTGCCATCCGAGAAGGTCGTATGCATATGCAGATCACTTGGCATCCTGAAGTCAACTCCTATATTATGGTTCACCGCGGCTCGACGATGAGCTTGATGGCCGTGCGTTCTTCCCCATCAATCTCGATATCGGTGAAAGCCGGGATACAGATGAGGTCTACGCCATGAGGTGCCACAAAACCGCGTGCAATAGCCACTGCTTTGACAGCCTGGTTCAAGGCTCCCGCGCCGATGGCCTGCATCTCCGCGCTGCCATTCTCGCGAATGACGCCCGCCAGCGCACCTGCTACAGAATTGGGATTGGATTTTGCAGAAACTTTCAAGATTTCCATATGAGCACGACCTCCTTGTACAGCTAATACTTGTTCTTGCACGATGAATGTTTGTCACAGTTACAGCCAGTATTTCCTACTACTGGTCTATAATTCGTCGCAGACCTCGCAAATCCTTCTTTTTTCTATGATTTTCTGTCTGAAGACCGCCGGATCCCTCCTCACTCCTCAATGCGGATGCGCTCAATGGAGCGCGTCTTGTTCGTAGCATCGTCAACCTCGACGATGACGGCACAATACGTGCAGGGTCCTTCCGCCAGATCGAAGCGCACCGGCATCGCCGTCGTGAATTTGCGCAGGATGATGTCGGTCTTGACGCCAAGAACCGAGTCGCGCGGACCAACCATGCCAAGATCCGTGATATAGGCAGTCCCTTTCGGCAACAGGCGTTCATCGGCCGTCTGGACATGCGTATGCGTGCCGACCACCCCATTGACGCGGCCATCGAGATAGAAGCCCATGGCCATCTTCTCCGAAGTCGTCTCAGCATGGAAATCCAAGAAAATGAGGTCGCATTCCCGCTTCATCTCGCGCAGGAGTTCCTCGACCTTCTGGAATGGGCAGTCCAAGGGCGGCATGAAAGCACGTCCCGAGAGATTCATGACGCCGATGTTCTTCGCCTTGAACGGATAGGAACACCAGCCCTTGCCGGGCGTGCCTTCGGGATAATTGGCCGGACGGATGAGGAAAGGCTCATCGTCGATGAACGAGAGTACGTCCTTCTTGTCCCAGACGTGGTTGCCCGAAGTGACGATATCGGCACCGCCGCGGTAGAGCTCATCGAGCGCCTTGCGCGTAAAGCCCTTGCCACCAGCAGAATTCTCGCCATTGACGATGACGACATCGATCCCTTTCTCCGCGCGGAGTTTCGGGGTATGATCCTGGAATGCGCGGCGGCCCGGACGGCCGACGACATCCCCTACCAGCATGATTCGCAATGTGATCTCCTCTTTCCTTTGCCCGGAGCTGCCGATAGCAAAATCCTACCAGTCTCCCAGGCAGTTTGTATTCAGCGATTGTAGACGACGACCCGATCCCCTTCGCGGATGCCGATCATGCGACTCTTGAAGCGCATTTCCTGTGCCTGTCCGAGCATCTGGTCGAGCAGGTCGCTCTGGGCGGTGGCAAAACCATCCTCCAGATTATCGAGAGAATGATTGTCCACGGCAAGCAGGGAACCAAACGTGTCATGGAGCAGGCGTGCGATAAGCGTGAGTTCGCCGCGCTGCAGGGTCGCCACTTCCCGCGTGATGTGCAAAAGCACCGTCTGCTCCCCGACGGCCTCGCCCGCAATGGCCAGGTAGGGCTCCTCTCCGTCTTCCAGGGCATGATACGTATCCAGGCTCTCCTTCAGGAGACTCGTGAACGGCTTGAGCTTGTCCCAGTCAATCTTGCCCCGCAGGATGAAATCGAGAACGAGGTCTCCCATCTTCGGATCATACTGCACGGTACTGACTTCCGGATAGCAGACGAGAAGCGATGCCAGGAACTGGATGCCGGCCTTATCCTGCGCCTTGCGGTACGCGCCCGGCGAGCGCAGCCAATTGAAACCAAACATAGTTATCCCCTCTAAGCAACTGAGGGTCCGGGACAGACGCCCGCACCCTCAGTACATGGTAATTCTTGTTTTTCCTTATTTTGCATAATCGACGACGCGCGTCTCGCGGATGATCGTGGCCTTGATCTGGCCAGGATACTCGAGTTCGTCCTCGATCTTCTTGACGATATTGTGAGCCAGTGCAGCGGCTTCCGCATCGTCCACTTTGTCCGGCTTGACCATGACGCGGATCTCGCGGCCAGCCTGGATGGCAAAGCAGCGTTCAACGCCATCGAAAGACTCTGCAATCTCTTCAAGGCTCTTGAGGCGCTTGAGATACGATTCGAGACTTTCACGGCGTGCGCCGGGACGAGCCGCCGATACAGCATCTGCTGCCGAGACCAGCACGGACTCCACGCAGCTCGGCTCCACGTCACCGTGATGGGCGACGATGGCATTGATGACATCTTTCGACTCACGGTACTTGCGTGCGATATCGCCACCGATCGACGTATGGGAACCCTCGACCTCATGGTCGATGGCCTTGCCGATATCGTGGAGCAGGCCGGCACGCTTGGCGAGCATGACATCGCAGCCGAGTTCTGCTGCCATGACCCCGGCGAGGTGCGAGACCTCAACGGAATGATTGAGTACGTTCTGGCCATAGCTCGTGCGGTAGCGCAGGCGGCCGAGCAGCTTGATGAGTTCCGGATGCAGGCCATGGACGCCCGTCTCGAACGTCGCCTGCTCGCCAGCCTCTTTGATGCGCTGATCGACTTCGCGCTTGGCCTTCTCGACCATCTCCTCGATGCGGGCCGGATGGATGCGGCCATCCTGGATCAGCTTCTCAAGAGCAATGCGCGCAATCTCGCGGCGTACCGGGTCAAAACCGGATAAGATGACAGCTTCCGGCGTATCATCGATGATGAGGTCGATGCCCGTCAGCGTCTCCAGCGTGCGGATATTGCGTCCTTCACGGCCGATGATGCGGCCCTTCATCTCGTCATTGGGCAACGCGACCACCGAGACCGTTGTCTCGGCGACATGGTCGGCTGCACAGCGCTGGATGGCAATCGACAGGATCTCGCGTGCTTTCTTGTCGGCCTCTTCCTTCGTCTGTTGCTCGTACTCCTTGATCTTCATGGCCTTCTCATGCTTGAGTTCTTCCTCTGCTTCCGCCATGAGCATCGTACGGGCTTCTTCCGCCGTCAGGCTGGAGATTCGCTCGAGTTCAGCCTTCTGCTGCTCGTGCATCTCGTCGATGGCTGCCTGGCTCCGGTCGAGACGGGCCTCCTTGCGGTTCAGGGCCTCTTCCTTCTTCTCCACGGATTCGAGCTTGCGATCGAGATTCTCTTCCTTCTGGACGACACGGCGTTCTTGGCGCTGGATCTCAGAACGGCGTTCCTTCGTATCACGATCGAGTTCCTGACGCAGACGGTGGATATCTTCCTTCGCTTCGAGCAGGGCCTCTTTCTTCTTCGTTTCGCCCCTCTTCTCAGCGTCTTCTACAATTCGTTTTGCCTCGGCCTCGGCAGAACCGATCTGTGCTTCTGCCGTGCGCTTGCGCATCACGTAGCCGATGCCGGAACCGACAAATACTGCTACTATTACCGCTAATATTATTGTAACGATAATATTCACCCCCCTTTTCTTTTTTTGCTTTCATGCTTTTATTTGTGTATTGGTTGTTGTACGTTTTTGACAGACGTGACAGAACTATACCTTACTATTCTAAGCCAAACAAAAAAACCTGTCAATCCTTGATTTTTCGTACTCTATATGCTTCAAAAATGCCATTTCAGAGCCTTTTTTCTCCTTTTTGTTACCAATTCGTTACCGCTGAACCATCTCCGTCGTGTTACCGCTGTTACCATGCAGAAGCCCGTTGCAGCACCACGCCCAGCACCAACAACCACAGATATGAAAACAGGCCGCTGACTTCTACCAGTCCGCCGGGCTGCAATTGCCCATGGAGGGTAGAAGGTTCAACGACCTCTAAAGAGAACCTCGCCGATGTTCGATGTCACGAGCCCCGAACCAAACGTCCGAAACGACTCAGCGAAGAAGCTTCCCGCCTGATTTATAGCAACTCGGGATTAGGTGTTGCCACTACTTCCAACAGCAGCGCGGTTTCCCGCCCCCGTAGCGAAAACGTTGGAGCTACAAAGGGTGTTCGCCCTACATCCGATAAATCAAGCGATCCTCTCACCATCATTGTACCACAGCCGCCCGCGCAATGCCAGACTGTTTCTGCACTGCTACGTTCCATTCATCACACAACATTTCCAGCTGTTCCTGCTCGTACCGCCTGCAAGTAGACTCACAGCGATGAACGCGCCGTGCAATCTCAGGCCAGCGCAGACCATAGAAGTAGTGCAACCGGACAACGTTGCACCAGTCCCAACACTCCAGCGTGTCCAAGAAAGCAAGCTCCCGCCGCATCCTGAGGACTTCCTGCATCAGGCGGGCGGCCTTGCTTCTTTGCTTCTCTGCCAGCGTGACAGCAGA
>JAQYBD010000020.1 GCA_029338835.1 Selenomonadaceae bacterium
TATAAGGACTATAAGTTTGACAAAGAGGAGCCGCGCGACAACGATAAAAAGAAATATCTGCAGATTGCCAATGACAATAACTACCGTGCGGCAATCAGCCGTGAAATCATTGCAGAAGGCCGAACCGATATTGAAGTGGACAGCATGAAGGTCAATTCCATCTACTATGGGCCAGCCAACGAAAAGAAAATCAAGAGCATGGTATTCCTCTATTTGGCAGACTCCATCTGCTCAATTCTCAACTGGAACCGGACGGGCAACAGTCCTGTGGATTGGCTCAATTGCTTTGTAGAACAGGCACATGAACTGAACGGCTCCTCGCAGAATCTTTTCTTTGCGTACGACGACATAGATGTGCTCTTCGACCAGGCATGGCGTGCCTATGAGCATGGTGACTACTTCACTGCACTGCAGCTATCCTTTGAAGCGAAGAAGTCCCCGAGCAGATTCGCAGTGTTCTATCAGAAGTACTGGTTCCCGCTCCTCGAGAACGCGCTCTGCCGCCATGCAGAGAAAGGTGCTCTGGTATCATCCCTCAGCAAATTCCAGAAGTATTCCTACAGCGAGAACCTCCAGCAGGACTGCCTCATCTACATCTTCGAGAAGTTGCGCGACATCGTAGAGAGCAGGCTGTCAGAAGGCCAGCTAGACAAAGCGGCCGCCTTCGAGTTCTACGATGCTGGCTTCTCAGCCTGCAATCATACAGGGCATAGCGAGACTGCGGGTAAGTGCTTCAAGAAGTGCAAGGAGTTTGCTCCGGCGGTCGATATCGAGATGTATCTGCGGACGCTCAATAAATACGCAGTCTGGCGTAACGATGTGCTGGACTTTGAGGCGGCGAAAGAAGTTGCGGAAATCATCGTCATCTATGCGGATGAACTTCGCCAGATGCGCGGCAGGCTGTTCGGCAATGAGGCCGCTGGCTCTGTGACATATGGCCGCGCACTGAGCCAGTGCGGACAGGCATATGCCTTTCTCAAAGATACACAGGCAGAGGAATCCTTTGTTGAGGCGCTTGGTCATTTTGACAAGTCGTCTGCAGATTATTTCATTACACTGTCCTATCTGCTTCATTATTATATCGAGCAAGGAAACGCGGAGAAATACGATGAATATGCTGCCATTTACTTTGGCGGAGAAAAAGATGCACAAAAGCAGTTCGATTTCCTGATGAAAGCGGGGCAGGGCGATAAGCCGCGCTTCACGTTAAAGTTTGCCTTCTTTGTATTCCTCAAGGGTCTCTGCAAACTGCATCGCGACAGGATCAAAGGAAGCCTGCGTACCGACCTGCTCGATATCGAGAAGACGTTCCGCCGGTATCATGCTGAAGACCAGATCAACGGCCATCCGTGGGATATCCTTTACAAGTATCTGGCGATTCTCGCACATCAGCAGAGGAAGGAAGATATCGCAAAGGCGTACATGGAAAAATCGGCTTCCATCATCAAGGATGGCGGCCCCATCATCGCGGCTATCGTTGCGAATGGAAAACGAGAGTTCCTAGAGCTGACAGGTGATAAGGAAGCAGCGTCTCAGGCAGAAGACGATATGGTGAAGAACTTCTGCCAGTCCGGCAGTGAGCTCAGCAATGAAGAAATCGTAGAGCGACTCTGCTATATGTACGATTGACATGATGTAAGTGATGAGCAGCAAGCGCATGACGTTTGCTGCTCATTTTTTGACTGAATTTGACAAAATCTTCATATGATGGTATACTTCAAAAAGTAGAAAACCTTTTTGACGGCCAAAAAGGCCGGAGGTTTTCCGATTTTTTACCGAACACTGCGAGCACTTACAGGACAAGCGTTTCGGAGAATTCCACCGCGCAAAAAGCGAACAGAGCTTGTTGCCGGAGACCTGAAAAGCCGGAAAATCGAGGAGGTTTTCCATTTTACTCATCTGGGGCCAGTAACCCCAAGGGCTCAGGGGCACAGAGTTGTAGCCCTCCTAATACCGTCATCGGTATTGAAACAAGCGTGCGTAATGCTGATATGTGGAATATACCGTACGGTTGTAGCCCTCCTAATACCGTCATCGGTATTGAAACACGATCCATATATTCCTCTGCAGCCCGGCGAATCCGCCCGTTGTAGCCCTCCTAATACCGTCATCGGTATTGAAACACGGAAGAACCCTCACGGGAGGCATCTTCGAGGGCGTTGTAGCCCTCCTAATACCGTCATCGGTATTGAAACTGAGCAGTGACCTTACCGGATTTCTCCGACTGGGTATGTTGTAGCCCTCCTAATACCGTCATCGGTATTGAAACGTGGCGCTCGGCAGTGAAACCCCTACAAAAAGGACAAGGTGGTAGCCCTCCTAATACCGTCATCGGTATTGAAACCAGCGCCCCTTGTGATTAAGGAGCTCCGTTTTGTTACGTTGTAGCCCTCCTAATACCGTCATCGGTGTATGCATAAAAAAGACAATTGTCTTTTCTGTTTTTGTAACTTCACAGTTTTTTTGACGTACGTGAAAAGTCCCCGTCTGCTATACTGAATCCAATGATGATTCAGGTGGCAGGCGGGGATTTCTTTTGTCTGGTCTGGCAGGAATTTTCTTAAAAGATATTGAATGATATATTTGATTATGATTGCATTCTGTGATAATTGATGCAGTGGAAGAGAGATGAGGTCATGGGGGATATATTCATCAACCACAGCAACCATCCTTCGGCGTTCTGGTCGATAGAGGAAAGGAGTGCGGCGGAGGAGTATGGCCGGATTGTCGATATGACGTTTCCGGCGGTTCCTCCGTCGGCGACGGAGCTGGAGGTGTATGAGCTGGCAGAGGCGAATGCGGCGCGCATCATTGCGCAGAAGCCAGCGGTCGTGCTCTGTCAAGGGGAGTATACGTATACATATGCGCTGGTAAAGCGTCTTTTGGAAAAAGGAATCTGCGTCGTAGCGGCTTGCAGTGAACGCATGGTAGAGGAACACCATGAGCCAGATGGTTCAACGCGGCGGATCTCACAGTTCCGTTTTACGCGCTTCCGCTGCTATGGCTGCTAGAGCACAACGATTGAAGCAAGAGAAAGGAGCTTTTTCATGAAATTTCGAGCCATACTCTTTGATACGCGATCGATCCAGAGATATATCTTCTCTGGCAATCGTCTCAAGACGAATATCGGAGCTTCGTATCTGGTAGACCGCGTTTTTTCGGATGCACTTCTGCCAGTGATCCGTGAGGTCCTTGGCGAAGATGAGTTGGACGATACGACGTGGCTGGCGGAGGAGAATCCGGACTGGACGAAGATGGAGACCAAGGCACGTGTCGGCTATATCGGCGGCGGCAATGCGCTGGTTCTGTTCCAGCCGGATACAGAGGAAGATATCCTGCGCGAAGTGGTCGCACGTTTTACGAAGCACTTGCTCGTCGCATATCCGGGCCTGAAGACGGGAGCGGTCAGCGGGACGCTTTCTCTTGATGCGGCAGGCAAGATGGCGAAGCCGCATGATCTGATGGCACTTGTCCATGTGCTCAAGGATGGCCAGAACACGGTGTTCCCTGTAGTCAATGTGCCGTACACGGGCCTGACATTGAGCTGTGAGGTCAATGGTGAGGCGGCAACGGCCTATGACCGCGATGAGAAGCGCTTTTTCTCGGCAGAGGTCGAGGCGAAGTTGCTCGCAGACCGCAAGTCGAACGAGCAGGAAGCCCCTGCGGAAGCGGAGCTCTGGCGCAAGCTCAAGAGTGTCCTGCCGGCAGAGAAGGCGAGCTCGTTCCTGGATGGCTTTACCTTCCCGATGGAGATTGGTGAACTTGGCCAGCGCGAGACAGAGGACTATATCGCAATTGTCCACATCGATGGCAACAACATGGGCCAAAAGTTTGCGGACTGTGACACTTTGACAAAGCGCAAGAACATGTCGCGGGCCATCCGTCAGGCGACAATCACAGCCTTTACAGAGCTACTTGAGAAGGTCGAGCAGGAATACGATACGTACAGCAGCTATCTGACGCTGCACACGAAAGACGGAAAGCGATTCCTGCCGGTGCGTCCGCTCGTGCTCGGTGGCGATGATATGACCTTTGTCTGCACGGCGAAGGTGGCTGTTGACTATGCGAAGTTCCTCATGGAGAATCTTATGGCAAAGGGCATTGCAAGTTGCGGCGGTATCGCAATCCTGCCGTCTTCGTATCCGTTCTTCCGCGGCTATGAGATGGCAGAACAGCTCTGTGATGTAGCCAAGAAGCGCATGCGTGCGCTGCAGGCGAAGAAGGGCTGCGATTCCTGCTGGCTCGATTTTGCCATGCTGCATGGCGAACAGGCTCCGACACTGGAGCAGATCCGCGCACAGGAATACAGCGGCGTACTCGGCGACCTTCATTTCGGCCCCTATCGCGTCGATACGGATGAGCATCAGGCTGACAGCTTGGATGCTTTGCTCTGCGGTGTCCGCGAGATGCGCTCGGGCAGCCACCGCATGCCGCGCAACAAGATCAAGGAACTGCGCCGCGTACTGGCAAGAGGCGCGCACGAGCAGCGGGAATTCCTCGCACAGCTGCACTATCTGGGACAGTCGGGTGAAGCCATGCGCCTGCCGCAGGTCGCAGCCTGGAAGCCGTATGAGGAATCGCTCTGGCAGCAGGGCCGCACGCCGTACATCGACGTCATTGAACTCCTCGATTATATCCCCGCCGAGAAAGGAGTGGAATGAGCATGGCAAAGAAGAAAAAGAACACAGACGCCATGAGATGCCAAGCGGATCTGGAGAAAAGAAAACAGCATGTACAAGATCCAGCCAAGAAGACGACTGGCACACCTGCACTGGCTGCGCCAGTCTGGAAGCATGAAGAGAATATCGCGCCGTTGTCGCTTGCCTATAAGCCATCGGCAAAACTCAACCATATCAAAGTCCATGCACCTATCACGATCCGCGTACAGTCCTTGTCGCCATTGCATCTCGGCTCTGGTCAGGCGGATGTCAATGTCGATGCAGAGGTCATTCACGATGATACGGGCCTGCCGTATTTCCCGGCCAAGCGCTTCAAGGGTCTGCTCTATGAGAGCGCCCTGGAGGTTGCCGAGATGTCAGAGCTGGCAGGGCTCAATCTGCTGGACAAAAAGGAGATTGATGCCCTGTTCCAGCATGGCTGCCTCGGTGAGACACAGCTCATCGTCTCCAATCTCTATCTGGAAGACTACGAGCAGCTGCATGAGGACTGGAAGCATCTTCAGGATGCATTCCCTGCTTTATTTCAGGCAACGGATGTGCTTGAGCAGTACACGAGCCTGCGCTACCAGACGAAAATCGATAGGAAGACAGGGACGGCTGCTGATACGTCGCTGCACAATATGCGCGTCGTGGATGAAGGCCTCTGCTTTGAGGGCCAGTGCTGTGTACAGAATGGTAATCGCCGCGCCCTAGAGATCCTTGCGCTGGCCCTGCGCAATCTGAGCCAGTCGGGGCTCAAGCGCACGCGCGGCTTTGGACGCATTGCCTGCACGATGGAACAGGATGGCAAGGACATCCTGAGGCCCATCCTGCATGAGACGCTCACTGCGGCAGAAAGGAGCTTGTAAGAATGAAACAGATCACGATGACCATTCGCACGCTGTCACCTGTCGTCCTTTCGGCCATGAGCAATGCGACGGTAATGACGGCATCTCATTCGTATTTCAGCGGCCCGATCGTGCGCGGCATCCTCGCCAGCCGCTACATCCAGCAGCAGGAGCTCGGTGCGCATGCGGAGGAGGATGAAGCCTTCCTCTCGCTGTTCTTTGACAAGCTGCGCTTCGTGGCAGCCTACCCGCTGACGGCAGATGGAACACGAGCGTTTATCCTGCCGTTCTCGATGCAGAAGAGCAAGGACGGCAAGGAATTGCTCGACCTGATGCAGCAGACGGGACAGGCAGGATTCAAGTCCATGAAGGGCTTTGGTGTGGCACGTGGAGCGGAGCTCGCTCCGCTAGAGGTCCGCAAGACGATCAATCTGCATATGAGCCGTAGTGATATCAAGAACCACGATGGCAAAGAGCGTCTGTCCGGCCGCTCGATGGCAGGTGGCATCTACAACTATGAGGCTGTTGATGCAGGGCAGTCCTTTGCCGGTTTCATTTACGGTGAGGAGAGAGACCTGCAGGCGCTTCGCGATGGCCTTGGTGCATCGGAGTGGAATGGCTATGCAGGCCGCTCGCGCTTCACGCAGTACGGCCAATGCGCCGTGAGCATCAGCGACATCGAGGATATCCCGCAGGAAGCGGTCGATGCTGCAGGCGATACGGTCTGCCTGCGCCTCGAGACGCCGCTCATCCCGGCGGGCAGTGTTGCCGACGATGCCGCTGCTGCACTCGGTGCTGTAGCAGAGACGCTGAATGAGCGGACGCAGGGGGGCTTTTCGGTCGAAATTGGTCCGCAGAAACTTGTGGCGAAGTCGGAGCCGGTGGAGAACTTTGTAGGCGTCTGGGGCATGAAACGCCCGCGCGTACAGGCACTGGCTGCTGGATCGGTCTTCTGCCTCAAGAAAGACGGCAGCTGGACCGATGCGGATAAAACGGCCTTGCAGGAGCTCCTTTACGAGGGCGTCGGCAGCCGCACAGAAGAGGGTTTTGGCCAGATGCGCATCTGGCCTGTCGTGGAACGCAAGCTGGCAAGATTCACTGCGTCAGCTCCTGCAGCAAAGCGAAACGGGATACATCCGACGGTCTGTCAGCATGCTGAGGCCATCATCCGCAAGCATTTCATCGCGCAGGTGCAGGTCTGGGCTGCGGAAGATGTGCAGGTATCGAAGGGCTATTTCCCAGAGAACAGCACGCATTTCTTTGCGCGACTCGATGCGCTGCTCGGCTCGAGTGAAAAGAGCTCACAGAGCCATCTGGCGACGGCCATCGGGTATGAGCTCGGCAATGCTTCAACGCCATTTGCCAAGGGCTTGCAGAAGGTGTCCGCCTGTGACCGCAAGCTCAAGTGGTATCTGACGGAAGCCAATCTCTCGGATATGCCCTACAATCAGCGCGACTGGCAGTCTCTCGTCGAGGAACTGCAGCTGAAAAGCGCGATGCAGACAATCTGGGGCAAGTCGAAGCTTGGCAATATCCAGTCCTCGGAAGCACTCTTCTATGCCTATTGGCACGCATTCTTCCGTTATGGCCGCAAGGCTGCTGCCGGAGCAGGGAAAGGAGCAGATGTAGAATGAAACAGGAAAGCATAGCGGCGAAAATCGTCGCGGAAGGTGAGCTCGTCCTCGATGCACCGCTGCTCATCGGCTCTGGTGGCGGAACAGAGGGCGAGGATGACAAGGATATCCATGTCCTGCGCAATAAAGAAGGGATCCCTTATATTCCGGGGACATCGCTCGCCGGTGTCCTGCGCGCCTTCATTGAAGCCGACGATCCGAAGGCCGGCGCGCTGATCTTTGGCACGCCGCAGGACAGTCATAGCAAGGCAGCGTTTGAACTGCAGAGTGCCATTTCCATCTATGATGTCAAGCTCAGCAATGCCAAGACCATCGTGCGCGATGGCGTTAGCATTGACGGGGCGACGGGCGTCGCCGTGGAGCACCATAAGTTTGATTACGAGGCAATCGACAGCAGGGCGCACGGCATCCTTCAGATAGAGATTACACTGCGCGGCATCCATGCGGATGAGCAGGAGCATCTGACTGCTGTATTGGAGCGGTTGCGCGACCGCTTGCTCGGCGGCTTCTACCTCGGGGCGCATACGACGAAGGGCTTCGGCAAGGCGCACATGAACAGTCTGACGGTGGATTTGTACGATTTCCAGCAACCCAAGGATGTCCTGGCCTGGCTCTATCCGGAGCGCAAAGAGGCATCCTGCCATGAGCAGTACGAGGGCAACACCGAACAGCGCGTCTATGCGGCAGAGGACTTTGTCGTCGATGCGGACTTTGCTTTGGCGCACTCGCTGATCATTCGCGACTACGATAAGGAAACGCGCGATGCACAGTCTTCCGGTGATACCACGATCAGCGCTGTCATGAAGACGGACAGCAAGGGGCGCTACATCATCCCCGGCACGAGCCTCAAGGGCGTCCTGCGCCATCGCTCTGCGTATATCCTGCAGCAGCTCGGCAAGGCAATCCTTCCCGATGAGGCATGGTCTTTCGGCAAGGAGGAGCCACTCGTTGAGTATACGATGGGCCCGTCGCCTGAGACGATGAAGCTCCATCCGAACGAAGCGAAGCGCCGCAGCCGCTTCCTCGTCGATGAGGCGGTCATCACGCAGGGCGTCATCGCTAAGGAACAGTCGCGCAACCGCATCGACCGTTTCACGGGGGGCACCATCGATACGGCGCTCTTCACGACAAAGCCCATCTGGCAGAAGAAGCGCGAAGAGCCTGTCGTCCGCCTGCACTTCGGTGTGAAGGGGGCAAAAGATTGGGAGGCGGGGCTTGCCCTGCTGCTCCTCAAAGATCTCTGGCTGGGCCGTACGGCTGTCGGCGGTGAGAAGAGCATCGGCCGCGGTACGCTCAAGGGCGTACGCGCGACGATATCCTATCAGGGCAAGAAATGGGAAATCAGCAATGACAAGAGTATGGACGCAGCGAACGCTGAAGCACTGCAGGCGCTCGTGACAGCTCTTGCGAAGAAAGTGAAGAATGCAGAGGAGGCAGCAGAATGAAGACATTGCTCACGATACAATCTGGTACAAGCCGCGTGACGCCTGTCTCCATCGCGCGGCAGGATGCAGCAGTCATGGACTATCTGCAAAAAGCGGGAGTCTCGCATGCCAACGTCGTGGTCTGGCAGGTCAATACAATCCGCTGGGGCAAATGGGAACAGGGTACGCTGGCCTTTGCCGACGGTCAGGAAGCAAAGACAGCGCTCTGGCTGGAATGCCGCATCTTCAATGAGGAGAAAGAGCTGCATCTGACGCGTCAGAAAGATCAGCTCACAGGCCGCCTGGTGGAAGATGGCGCTGGTGAAGCGACGGAATATGTCGATGCCTGCTCGCGTTTTTGGGGTGAGTGCAAGGCGCGGGAAGCTGGCTGGATGACGCTTCGCGACGATGACCGCAAGCTCTCGCTGACGGTGCCAGAAGCTGAAGGAACTGCCCGCTTTTACGGGCTGGTGACACGCAACTACATCGGCATCCACGAGAAGACGGCACAGGCCGGCTATACGGATTACCGCTATGTGCAGATTGCTTCGGCGGATCAAGATGTGAAGGGAGATGCATGATATGGACGCAACTGCAGCTTATAATTTCATCCCACTGCCCGACAAGATCCTGCCGGCTGACCTCGATGCGTACCGCAAGGACCTGCTGTCAGATGATGAAGCGCGCCGCCATAAGGCATTTCGCGCGTTCTTGAACAAGAAGGGGAAGCTCTCTGGCCATATCGATCTGGACATGGAGACACTGACACCGCTGTTCATTGGCGGCAATGGCGAACAGCCATTCTCACCGGCAGGACGTGTCATCCTGCCGGGCAGTACGATCCGCGGCATGGTCAAGAACATCCTGAAGATCGTCAGCTGTGGCAGCTGGCGTGGCGATGAAGATGTCAATGACCGCCATGTGTACTTTCGCTGCCTGATGGCAACTAAGAAGTCACCTGCTTGGCAAAAAAATCTTCATAAGCTTTATAGTGACCGTATGACAAGCGTGCACAATAAAAAGCCATCCAAGAATGCTAAGACAGGATTTCTTGTCAAGAATAAACGTGGAGAATATTTTGTATATCCCCTCTTACCTTATCATTCTGGAAAACGCATTCTGATTGGAGAGTATGAGGACACCTTTGGTGTAAGGGTCCCGACGAAAGCCCCCGTTTCATCTGTCGTTTGGCGTGATGATACTGCCTATATCATCACAGGCAATCAAGACTACAAGAAATTAAAGCGTACGAAAGCCGCATACAATGCTGTTCCTCCCTCTGAACGCAAGAAACTCGGAAAGCAGTTCATCCGCTACTACAGCTTGCACGACGCAGATTGGAGTACGAACCATCGGCTCACAGTGCCGGAGTCAGTTATCAATGACTATGTTGAAGATACAAACCGGCGCGGTGTGAACTTGCTGGAGGATAAAGAGCAATTGCCTGCAGATAAGGCAAGAAAACTCGGTGCAAAGCTCAATGACGACATCGTTTCCGTTGTTCCCTGTGGTTATCTGGAACGTGATGGCGAGGTTACGGCATTCGGCCACGGTCTTTCTTTCCGTATTCCGTATGAGAACGGCATCATGGATGCTATCCCTGCGAATCTGCAGCAGGATACGATTGACTTTGCGACGGCAATCTTTGGCAACAAGGAGCGCTGGGCAAGCCGCGTGTTCTTTGAGGATGGCGAGTCGGAAGGCAATATCGAGAAACTGGAGACGGCGACAGCGCATCCGCTGCTGCAGCCGAACCCGACTTCCTATCAGCTCTACCTGGAGCAGGATGGCCGCAAGCTCAAGCATTGGGATGCTCCTGAAGGCGTCAAGATTCGCGGCTATAAGATGTACTGGCACAACAAGGTGTCGGACTGGAAGGCAACAGAGGATGAAACAAAGTCCGAAAACGTCGTGCGCAAAATCACACCAATCAAGCGCGGCAGCCATTTTCACGCAAAGGTGCGCTTCCAGAATCTAAGCGAACTGGAACTCGGTGCACTGCTGACGGTCTTTGATCTGGCAGGTGTGGGTGAGACGGCGGCCTATAAGTTCGGCCAGGGAAAATCGCTCGGCCTTGGCAGCGTCAAGATGAAGGCAACGCTCCATCTCGATGCGGCAGATCTCTATACGACGCTGTTCACGGATGGTGCTCTTGCTGAGCAGGCATCAGAATCAGATGGAAGTGAATACCTCAGGGCATTTGAGGCATACATCAGCAAGAACGGCTTGAAACGTTGCTGGGAACAGACAATGCGTGAGCTGGCAGAGATGCTCGACTGGAATCAAGCTGATACTGTTGATGACTGGGCAGAGCGTGTGAAATCGATGAGCGGCAATGTCAAGAAAGATGCTAATAACAAGAAAAACGTTGATAAGCGATTCATCAACCGCGACATCCTGCCTGGTATTGATGAGGTGTATAACGGATGATCGGTGCAATCCTGTATCGGCTGCGGGCAGAGACGCCTGCCCGTCTGCCGAGTTTTCACGGGCGTCTCATGCATGGGCTGATGTTTCACTTGCTTCAGGAGCATTCGGCCGAGCTGGCGACGTTCCTTCACGATGAGCTGGACTACAAGCCATTCACGGTGTCGTTGCTGCAGGAGTCGCCGGGACAGGCGTATGGCATGGAGGTGCGCCGTGGGCGTGACCACAGGGAGCTGTCGTTCTGCGTCAAAGAAGGCAGGACGTATTACTGGCGTGTGACGGCGCTTCATGAAGGCCTGCTGCAGCTCTTGCTGTCGCTGTCGGTCGGCACCTGCCTGCATGTCGGCGATGCCGCTCTGCGGCTGGAGGAGATCATCGCGGATGGCCGCTATGATACAGGCGTCGTGGATGAGAATGAGTTGGTGGCCGGGGCACTGTCGGTGCCGGATGTGCAGCGCATCGCCTTCCGCTTCCGCTCGCCGGTGGCGTTCCGCAACTATGACCGCGACTATCCGCTGCCGCTTCCAGACCTCGTCTTCGGCTCGCTGGCCGACAAATGGGTGCAGATGGAGATGCCGTTGGAGCTGGACCGCAAGGGGGTTCGCGAGGCAGCTATGGCCATCGCGCCGCTCGAGTGGCAGGGCACGAGCCGCAAGGTCTACTTCGGCCATGACCGCGGGACGCTGGCCTTTGCTGGCATCTTTGCCTACTCCTTGCGCGAGCTGCCGGACGACATGAAGCGTGTCTTCCTGATGCTCGCCCAGTTCGCCGTCTTTTCCGGCACGGGCCGCCTGACGGCGCAGGGGTTTGGCCAGACGCGCATGGAATGGCGCTGAGTTCACAGCTTTTTTGATACGAGGGAAGCCCCTCTTTCTGCTAGAATGATGACAGAGATGGATTTTGACAGGCAGAAAGAAGGGCTTTCTATGTGTGTGGTCTATTTGCTATCGGAACAGACGAAGCTGCGCCAGGTCGGCGGGCGATTCCTGCTGGAGAAGAAGGGGAAACGGCAGGCGAGCATCCCAATGGATGAGGTGGAGTGTGTCATCCAGGGCAAGGCGGCGGAAATCACGACGCCCGCCATCTATGAGCTCTTGGCGCGTGGCGTCTGCATCTTCTATGTGGATGGGCGCGGCCGTCTGCTCGGCCAGCTTGGGCAGTTTGCCAGCTCGAATCTCTCGTGGGAGCGCAGCCGCATCCAGTACGATACGGTTCGCGACGAGCAGCGCCAGGTCGAGCTCACGCGCGAGATTGTGCGCCTAAAGATGAATGGCCAGATTGAGCTTCTGCGCTCATATGCCAAGAGTAAGAAGGACCTCGAGCTCGCTTATCTGGCTGATGAGGTGCGCAAGTACCGCAAGAAGTTGGCCGTGACTTCTGCTATCGAGGAACTGCGCGGCTTGGAGGGCATGGCGTCGCGCCGCTACTTCGAAGCCTTCCCGATGATCCTCGACAGCAAGTCGTGGGACTGGAATGGGCGCAATCGCCGGCCGCCGGAAGACCCGGTCAATGCGCTGTTGAGCTATGGCTATGCATTCCTGGAGCGCGAGGTGCGTCTGGCCATCCTTGGAGCACGACTCGATGTGCGCATGGGATTCCTGCACAGCAACAACGGCCGCAAGGACAGTCTCGTCTATGACCTCATGGAGCCGTTCCGCCAGCTCGTCATCGACCGGCTTGTCCTGAAGGCGGTCAACCGCGGGCAGTTCCATCCGGAGGATTTCTCGTACGATGATGTGCTGGGCTGCCGCCTGTCGGAGAAGGCTCGAGAAGGCTGGATCTCCTATTATGAGACATATATGCAGCGCTCCTGCAGTGAGTATCAGGGACTCGCACCACGCGAGTGGATCCGCAGCTGGGTCCGCCAGTTTGCCGATGAACTCTTCCGTAATGCCGCTTCTGCCGTATGAAGTACCTGATCTGCTATGACATCGCGGAACAGCGCATCCGGCAGCGCGTCGGCAAGCTGCTGGAGCGCCGCGCGCATCGCCTGCAGTACAGCGTCTTCGTCGGAGATTTCAAGGAGTACGAATACAAGGCATTACGGGAGCAGCTCTTAGAGATCACGGCGGATTCAGAGAGGCGCCTGCTGCTCATCGTGCCGATGTGCGCGGTCTGTGAGGCGAAGACCTGGATGGCGGGCAAGCCGATGGAAGAGAGCAATCCTTCCTGTCTGATTGTCTGAGGCCGGAGGATAGATAAGGCGATGGAATGGGGATGACGCGATGAAGATAACGGATTATCTCAACAAAGATAACTTGGCGACAGGCTGGAAAAATTTCTCAGATGTAGCCGGAAAGGCGGCGAAGCAGGGCATCGCTGGCGGAAAGTTTGTCGGGCAGAAAGCGGCGCAGGGCGCAGAGGCGATTAAAGAGAATATCCAAGAAGATGTCATGCGGCGCAAGCAGACGAAGCGCATCCAGGAGGACGGCGAGAAGCTGCTGACAGAGTATCGACTCAAACTGGCGGTCTCGCAGAAGATGCTGGAAGAGGAAGCCGCTGCCTTCAATGCGGCTATCGAGAAGCTGGAGCGGAAGCAGCTCTATGTCTACCTGCGCTTCTGTGAGTACATGCAGCAGGATTACCATCAGGGACTGCAGAAGCGCCAGACGGCTGGCGTGGACTTCCCCGAAGAGATGCATCTCTGGCAGGGAGCTGGCTATGCGGCCGGAGCTGTGGCGGCAGGTACGGCGACAGGAGCAGCGACGCTCGGGCTCGTGACGGCGTTCGGCACGGCCAGCACGGGAACGGCACTGGCGACGCTCTCGGGGCCTGCCTATGTCCATGCGACGCTGGCGGCATTAGGCGGCGGCTCCTTGGCAACGGGAGGCCTCGGCATGGCGGGAGGTGCAGCCGTGCTCGGCGCTGTCGTCGCAGCGCCGATGCTGGCCGTGGCTTCCTTTGCGGCCGACCGCAAGATCCGCAGCGATTACGATGAGGCCATGCGCTGGCAGGCGGATGTCATCCGCTACAGCGAGGAGGTGCAGGACGCCTGCCGCAGGAATAACCAGCGGCGTCAGGCCTTGCGCGCATTGAGCCAGGACATGTATGCCTTCGGGCTCTTCTTTCAGGACATGCTCAATGCAGGCCTCGGTGCGGCAGCCTGCGATGAGGCCGATGATTATATGCCATTGCTCAATGATGCGGCGACGACATTGATTGCCTACAGTCAGCTGGCGGCCGCACCGGCAGAACAGAATCATGAGACGCTGCAGGATGTTGAGACAAAGCGGGACAAGCTACACGAGGTGGAACATCGCTGCAAGGCGGAATTCTACCGCTATTATGGCTCGTTGGAACTCTCGAAACAGGCACTGCTGGAGCAGGCACGCGAGCGCGATTCGCTGGCAGATGCCAATCGTCTGGCGGATGCCATCGCGGAGCTGCGTACTCTCTTTGAGCAGGGGCTCCATGAGGTGAATCAGAAAGTCGATGATCTGCACGATGATATGACCGAGCGCTTCGATGCGGTCGATGATGCTCTGACGGATGTGCAGGGCGTGCTCGAGAATCTGACAGGAGACATCAGCCGCCTGCAGAAGGAGACGGAATCGTATCTGGCTGTCGGGGCAGATGATGCAGAGGCGCAGGAGAAGATACTCGAATCGTTTTCGGACAAGCTGACAGCGCGGCTGCTTGACTCATCCCTGTTGCGTAGCCACGATCTCTGCGAGCGAGCGCAGGAAATCCTGCAGGAGCGCTTTGGCAAGGACTGGGGCAGGCTGCGTCCCACGTCAAGGCGCTTCCTCATTACGGCACGCGTCCTGTTTGCGCAGATGGAGGCTGTGCCAGATCAGATGGATTACTCCGGTGTCTGCATTCTGATGCTCAAGGCACTCGAAGCGGAACTACACCAGCGGCTTTTCTGTGACTACAGCGCCTTTATGGAAAAACACCACCCATTTGCCGCGGAGCCTGCGCGCTGGCCGAGTGTACTCAGCTATCGCGACAACCGGGGCAGATGGCACCAAGTGGCAGAAGAGCGCTTCACG
>JAQYBD010000021.1 GCA_029338835.1 Selenomonadaceae bacterium
CGGCCTCACGCAGCTCCGCATCGCCGAGACGGAGAAGTACGCGCACGTCACGTTCTTCTTCAACGGCGGTGTCGAGGAGCCGTACAAGGGCGAGGACCGCATCCTCGTCCCGAGCCCGAAGGTCGCTACCTACGACCTCAAACCGGAGATGAGTGCGGTTGAAGTTACGGACAAGGTCTGCGAAGCCATCCGCTCCGAGAAGTACGACTTCATCATCCTCAACTACGCGAACTGCGACATGGTCGGTCATACGGGCGTGTTCCCGGCAGTTGTCAAGGCCGTCGAGACGGTCGACAGCTGCGTGGGCCGCTTTGTCGCGGCCATCAAGGAAGTCGGCGGCGAGGTCTGCATCACGGCGGACCACGGCAACGCGGACAAGATGATGGACTACGTCAACAACCAGCCGTTCACGAAGCATACGACGAACGCCGTTCCCTTCATCGTCGTCTCTGACCGCGTGAAGTCCGTCAAGGACGGCGCGCTCTCTGACATCGCGCCGACGCTCCTCACGCTCGCCGGCGTCGACATCCCGGAGGAAATGACGGGCAAGAACCTCGTCGAGCTTTGAGGTTCGGATTTGCGTAACGCCCGGTAGGGTCGAAGCTCTGTATTCTATTAGTAAAGAGAGGAATATGAACAATGATTGCTTATTCACAGAAAGTGGAAGACATGGCATGTGTAGCGCAGGAAGTTCATCATGGCGCTGCTCCCATCCCTGAAGAAGGCAAATGGGTCAAATCCAAGAACGTTCAGGACATCAGCGGCCTCACGCACGGTGTCGGCTGGTGCGCTCCGCAGCAGGGTGCCTGCAAGCTGACGCTCAACGTCAAGGACGGCATCATCCAGGAAGCCCTCGTCGAGACGATCGGCTGCTCTGGCATGACGCACTCCGCGGCGATGGCGGCTGAGATCCTCCCGGGTCTCACGGTGCTCGAGGCGCTCAACACCGACCTCGTCTGCGATGCCATCAACACGGCGATGCGTGAGCTCTTCCTCCAGATCGCTTACGGCCGCAGCCAGACGGCGTTCTCCGATGACGGCCTGCCCATCGGCGCTGGCCTCGATGACCTCGGCAAGGGCCTCCGCAGCCAGGTCGGCACGCTCTACGGCACGCTCAAGAAGGGCCCGCGTTACCTCGAACTCGCAGAAGGCTACGTCACGAAACTCGCGCTCGATGAAGAGAACCGCATTGTTGGTTACGAAGTCGTGCAGGTCGGCAAAGTCCTCGAGGCTGTCCGTCAGGGCAAGGATGCCAACGAGGCGATCAAGGCGAACACGAGCACGAAGGGCCGTTTCGCCGATGGTGTCAAGTTCATCGACCCGCGCGAAGAGTAAGAAGCCTCTCACGAGATATTGGTACGCATATCGAAAGGAATGAATAGAATGTCATTATTCGAAGGCTATGAGCGCCGTATTGACAAAATCAACGAAGTCTGCAAACAGTATGGGATTGCTTCCATCGAGGACGCAAAGACGATTTGCGCCGACAAGGGCATCAACCCGTATCAGATCGTAGAGGATCTCCAGCCAATCGCGTTCGAGAACGCGAAGTGGGCTTACACGCTCGGTGCTGCCATCGCCATCAAGAAGAACGTCAAGTCCGCAGTCGAGGCCGCAAAGGCCATCGGCGAAGGCCTGCAGGCTTTCTGCGTGCCGGGCTCCGTTGCTGACCACCGCAAGGTCGGCCTCGGCCACGGCAACCTCGGCGCGATGCTCCTCTCTGAGGAGGCCGGCTGCTTCTGCTTCCTCGCTGGCCACGAGTCCTTCGCGGCTGCTGAGGGCGCCATCGGCATCGCCAAGACGGCGAACAAGGTGCGCAAGAACAAACTGCGCGTCATCCTCAACGGTCTTGGCAAGGATGCTGCGCAGATCATCAGCCGCATCAACGGCTTCACCTATGTCGTGACGGAATACGACTACAAGGCCAACAAGGTCAACGTCGTCGACAAGATCGTCTACGGCAAGGATCCCGAGCGTTCCCAGGTCAAGTGCTACGGCGCTGACTCCGTGCAGGAAGGCGTTGCCATCATGCACATGGAGGACGTCGATATCTCCATCACGGGCAACTCCACGAACCCGACGCGCTTCCAGCATCCGGTTGCCGGCTGCTACAAGAAGGAGTGCATCGAGAAGGGCAAGAAGTATTTCTCGGTTGCTTCCGGCGGCGGCACGGGCCGTACGCTCCATCCGGACAACATGGCCGCAGGCCCTGCTTCCTACGGCATGACGGATACGATGGGCCGCATGCACAGCGATGCGCAGTTCGCAGGCTCCTCCTCCGTGCCGGCACACGTCGACATGATGGGCCTCATCGGCGCCGGCAACAACCCGATGGTCGGCATGACGGTCGCTGTCGCGGTTGCCGTGCAGGAAGCCATGAACAAATAAATGATTGCTGACAGACGATGACCGGCCAAGCGCTGTCATCGGGCAGGAAAACCGCAGTCCTATCGGGCTGCGGTTTTTTGGTGCGTCTGTTTTTGCTGAAGATTTTTTTCATGCTGTCTTTTTTTGTTTGGCAGCAATCTTTCTTGTTTTTTGTGGCAATTTTTTTTGTTTCGGCGTATAATGAGCTATAGAAGTTAGAAATTTCACACTTAATAAAATTCGGGAGGTTTTAGCATGGTTAATCGTATTGTCTTGAACACGATTTCGTATCATGGCAAGGGCGCCATTGAAGAAATCCCAGGAATTGCACAGCGTGAAGGCTTTCATAAGGTCTTCGTCTGTTCCGATCCGGATCTGGTGAAGTTCGGCGTCACCGCGAAGGTTACCGCCCTTTTGAAACAGGCAGGTATCGATTACGCGCTTTACTCGGAAATCAAACCGAATCCGACCATTCAGAACGTACAGGATGGCGTCAAGGCATATCAGGAGGCCGGGGCGGATTCCATCATCGCCATCGGCGGCGGTTCTTCGATGGATACGGCAAAAGCGATTGGCATTATCATCACCAACCCCGAATTTGCTGATGTGCGGTCTTTGGAAGGCGTAGCGCCGACGAAACATCATGCCGTGAAAACCATCGCTGTGCCGACGACAGCCGGCACAGCTGCCGAAGTCACGATCAATTATGTGATTACCGACCCGGAGAAGGTGCGCAAGTTCGTCTGCGTCGACGAGCATGACATTCCGGCTTATGCCGTGATCGATCCCGATATGATGTCCTCGATGCCAAAGGGGCTGACCGCTTCCACCGGCATGGACGCTCTGACGCACGCCATTGAGGGCTATACGACGAAGGGCGCATGGGAAATGACCGACATGATGCACCTTGAAGCCATCCGCCTGATTGCCGAAAACCTGCGTCAGGCCACGGCAAATGATCCGAAGGGGCGCGCCGGTATGGCGCTGGGGCAGTATATCGCCGGCATGGGCTTTTCCAACGTAGGTCTTGGAATCGACCATGCGATGGCGCATACCCTGTCCGCACACTATGATACGCCGCACGGCGTCGCCTGTGCCATGCTGCTGCCGATCTCCATGGAGTTCAATCAGGAATACACCGGAGAGCGGCTGCGCGAGGTCGCAAGGGCCATGGGCGTCAAAGGCGTCGATGCGATGAGTCAGGAAGAATATCGTACGGCAGCAATCCGTGCGGTTCGGACCCTTTCCGCCGATGTCGGCATCCCGGCTGTCCTGGATAAAATCAAAGAAGAA
>JAQYBD010000022.1 GCA_029338835.1 Selenomonadaceae bacterium
GTGCCTTTGCTGCGCACGCAGGCGCCGCTCGTCGGTACCGGCATGGAGTATAAGGCTGCCTGCGACTCCGGTGTCATGGTCCTTGCCAAGCATGCTGGCGTCATCGAAGAAGTCACGGCAGATCACATCGATGTCCGCACGGATAAGGGCGAACTCGATCACTATAAACTGCAGAAGTTCCTGCGTTCCAACCAGGGTACCTGCATCAACCAGGTGCCAATCGTCTTCAAGGGCGACCGCGTAGAGGAGAAGCAGCCGATTGCCGACGGCCCGGCCACGGATCACGGGGAACTTGCTCTCGGCTACAACATCATCGTTGCTTACATGCCGTGGGAAGGTTACAACTACGAGGATGCTGTCCTGCTCTCCGAGAACCTTGTCAAGCGCGATATCTATACCTCCATCCATATCGAAGAATATGAATGCGATGCTCGTGATACGAAGCTTGGACCAGAGGAAATCACGCGTGATATCCCGAATGTGGCAGAAGAAGCCCTCAAGGATCTCGACGATGAAGGTATCATCTCCATCGGCGCTGATGTGCGTCCTGGCGATATTCTCGTCGGCAAGGTCACACCGAAAGGCGAGACGGAGCTGACGGCAGAGGAACGCCTGCTGCGTGCCATCTTTGGTGAGAAGGCTCGCGAGGTCCGCGATACGTCGCTGCGCGTCCCGCACGGCGAACAGGGCAAGATCGTCGATGTCAAGATCTTCAGCCGCGAGAACAACGATGAGCTTCCGCCAGGCGTCAACCGCCTTGTGCGCGTCTACATCGCTCAGAAACGCAAGATTTCCGTCGGCGATAAGATGGCAGGCCGTCACGGCAACAAGGGTGTCGTTTCGCGCATCATGCGCCAGGAAGATATGCCGTTCCTGCCGGATGGCACGCCGGTCGATATCGTCCTGAACCCGTTGGGCGTCCCGTCCCGTATGAATATCGGACAGATCCTCGAGGCCCATCTCGGCCGCGCCGTACTGGAAATCGGCAAGCAGATCAAGGAGAACGACCCGACGATCGAACAACGCCTGCGCGATCTTGGCTATGACGTGGATCGTTACGGCATGCCGAAGCCGGATGTTGCCGGCCTGCATATCGCAACGCCAGTCTTTGATGGTGCTGGCGATGATGAAGTATTCGGTACGATCAAGGCCGCCGGCTTGCCGGTTGACGGCAAGACCGTCCTTTACGATGGCCGTACGGGTGAACCGTTCGAGAACCGCGTAACGGTTGGCTGCACGTACTTCCTCAAATTGCATCACCTCGTTGATGATAAGATCCATGCCCGTTCCACGGGCCCGTACTCCCTCGTTACGCAGCAGCCGCTCGGCGGTAAGGCCCAGTTCGGCGGCCAGCGCTTCGGCGAGATGGAGGTCTGGGCTCTTGAGGCTTATGGTGCCGCTTACACGCTGCAGGAAATCCTCACGGTCAAATCCGATGATGTTGTCGGCCGCGTGAAAGCATATGAAGCCATTGTCAAGGGCGAGAATATCCCGGAACCGGGTGTGCCGGAATCCTTCAAGGTTCTCATCAAGGAACTTCAGTCCATTGGCCTTGATATCAAGGTACTCAATGAGGATGCCAAGGAAATCATGATTCAGGATGATGACGATGACGACATCAACATCAATGAGACGGCCAAGAAGCTCGATCTCGATGTCGCAGGCGTTGACCCGAATAAAGATGGTGCAGCAGAACCGAAACCGGAAGATGTTGACCATTACGACGAAGGCGCTTCGTCCGATGACGAGCAGCCGGACGACATCATTGCCGATATCGGCAGCCTCGGTTCCATTGTAGAGCCGGATGGTAAAGATGAGGAATAAGAAGGGAGTGTCATCTCTTTGCTGGATGTAAACAATTTTGATTCGATGCGCATCGGTCTTGCCTCGCTGGAGAAGATTCGCGAGTGGTCCTATGGCGAAGTCAAGAAGCCAGAAACCATCAACTACCGTACGCTCAAGCCGGAGCGTGACGGCCTGTTCTGCGAGCGTATCTTCGGACCGACTCGTGACTGGGAATGTCACTGCGGCAAGTACAAGCGCATCCGTTATAAAGGCATCATCTGCGACCGCTGCGGCGTCGAGGTGACGCGGGCCAAGGTCCGCCGTGAGCGCATGGGCCACATTGAACTCGCTGCTCCGGTTTCTCATATCTGGTATTTCAAGGGCATCCCGAGCCGCATGGGCCTGATCCTCGATATCTCCCCGCGCGCACTCGAAAAAGTCCTGTACTTTGCTTACTACATTGTCCTCGATGCGGGTGAGACGGATCTTGCCAAGAAGAGCCTGCTTTCCGAGAAGGATTATCATGAAGCTCTCGAGAAGTACGGCAATACGTTCCGCGTCGGCATGGGTGCCGAGGCCATCAAGGAACTCCTCGAAGAACTCGATCTCGACCGCATGAGCGAGACGCTGCGCAAGGAAGTCCGCACGGCTTCCGGCCAGAAGAAGGTTCGTGCCATCCGTCGCCTGGAAGTCGTCGAGGCTTTCCGCAAGTCCGGCAACAAGCCGTCCTGGATGATCCTCGATGTCGTACCGGTCATTCCGCCGGAGCTGCGCCCGATGGTTCAGCTCGATGGTGGCCGTTTTGCGACGTCTGACCTCAACGACCTCTACCGTCGTGTCATCAACCGCAACAACCGCCTCAAGCGCCTGCTCGATCTCGGTGCGCCGGACATCATTGTCCGCAACGAGAAGCGCATGCTCCAGGAAGCCGTTGATGCCCTGATCGATAACGGCCGCCGCGGCCGTCCGGTCACGGGCCCGGGCAACCGCCCGCTGAAATCCCTCTCCGACATGCTGAAGGGCAAACAGGGCCGTTTCCGTCAGAACCTGCTCGGCAAGCGCGTTGACTATTCCGGCCGTTCCGTTATCGTTGTCGGTCCGGAACTCAAGCTGCATCAGTGCGGCCTGCCAAAAGCCATGGCTCTCGAACTCTTCAAGCCGTTCGTCATGAAGAAACTCGTTTCTTCGGGTGCGGCCCACAACATCAAGAGCGCCAAGCGCATGGTAGAGCGCGCACGTCCTGAGGTGTGGGATGTCCTCGAAGATGTCATCAAGGAGCATCCGGTTCTCCTGAACCGTGCCCCGACGCTGCATCGCCTCGGCATCCAGGCCTTTGAGCCGGTCCTCACAGAGGGCCATGCCCTGAAACTGCATCCGCTGGCCTGCACGGCGTACAATGCCGACTTCGATGGTGACCAGATGGCTATCCATCTGCCGCTTTCTGCTGAGGCTCAGACGGAGGCCCGCATCCTTATGCTGGCAGCCAACCACATCCTCGCACCGAAAGATGGCAAGCCAATCATCGTGCCGACGCAGGATATGGTTCTCGGTTCCTATTACTTGACCATCCTGAAGCCGGGTGCAAAAGGCGAGGGCAAGGTCGTCACGGGCATTGCAGAAGCTCTGCTTGCCTATCAGCAGCATGACCTTGAACTCCAGGCTGAGATCCAGTGCCGCATTGAAGGCTACGGGCTCGTCCGCACGTCTCTCGGCCGCATGATCTTCAACGAGATCCTGCCGCAGGAACTGCGTTATTATCATCAGGACAAAGAGACTGGCGAGTGGAGACTCGGCATCCTCATGAACAAGAAAGAGCTTGGCAAGCTTGTTGCCAACTGCTATAACCACTTTGGTGCCACGAAGACGGCAGAAGTCATCGATGGCGTCAAGAACCTCGGCTACCATTACGCCTGCATCGCCGGCATGACGGTTGCCATCTCCGATGTCATCGTGCCGCCGAAGAAGAAAGTCATCATTGGCGATACGCAGAAGATCGTCAATAAAGTCGAGCGTCAGTATGACCGCGGTCTCATCACGGAAGACGAGCGTTATCACAAGGTCGTCGACCTCTGGTCGAAAGCTACGGATGATGTCGCCGATGCCATGATGGAGAACATGGATGCTTTCAACCCGATCTTCATGATGGCGGACTCCGGTGCCCGCGGTAACAAACAGCAGATGCGTCAGCTGGCCGGCATGCGCGGCCTCATGGCTGACCCGTCCGGTAAGATCATCGACTTGCCGATCACGGCAAACTTCCGCGAAGGCCTGTCGGTATCCGATTACTTCATCTCGTCTCATGGCGCCCGCAAAGGTCTGGCCGATACGGCACTGCGTACGGCTGACTCGGGTTACCTCACGCGTCGTCTCGTCGACGTCGCACAG
>JAQYBD010000023.1 GCA_029338835.1 Selenomonadaceae bacterium
GAATTGCGCAGCAGGGGGATCCGCGGAGTCTATCCCTATCACGCCTTCCTGAGCATGTCGCTGGAGGATTTCGAGTCCGGGCGGTACAAGGCGACGCAGATCGGTGTGATTCTCGATGAAGAAAATGCTACAAAAGTGAAGACCGAGCGGCGCAAGAGCACGACGAGTGCCTGTGTCTACGTGGATGGTTTTGTGTATGTGATACAGTAAAAGTACCCACCGTCATCGTCCAGAATTCCCCATCTCGTCGGGGGGATTTCCCTATAAAAAGCGGGGCACCTTGACCCGCTCCTCATTACCTACTATCCTTTATCTTGTACCACCGAGATAAAGGAGGAAAGGATCATTCGGCTTGCCGTCGACCATGCTGCCGGCAACGATGAGCGGTGCTGGATACAGGGTCAAGGCTTTGCCAGCATTTTTCTTCATTTCTATTTTCCTCCAAGTTCTTATCTTCGTCTCTTGCTACTCTTATCTTACCTGCTCTATATTGAAATGTGAAATACTTATATCTCAGTTTTCGTCATACATTTTTCTTATAAAATGCTTGTCAAAAAAGTACCTGCTCCCTAAAATAGAAGCAGGTACTTTTATCGCATACGGCCGAAAGGAGAATCTTTGATGGAACTGCGCACCTTATCGTACTTCCTGGCCGTGGCCAGGGAACAGAATATGACCGAGGCCGCCAATGTGCTGCATGTGACGCAGCCGACGCTTTCGCGGCAGATTGCCGACCTTGAAGACGAGCTCGGCAAGAAGCTCTTCACGCGCACGAGCCGCAGCACCGTCCTGACAGAGGACGGCATGCACCTGCGCCAGCGGGCCGAGGAGATTCTCTCGCTCGTCAACCAGACGAAGGACGAACTCAAGAGCGACACGATCGACCTTGCGGGCTGCATCCGCATCGGCGCAGGCGAGACACATGCCATGCACCTCCTCGCCGATCTCTTTGCAGAGCTGCACAGCCGCTACCCGCGCCTGACGGTCGAGCTCTTCACGGGCAATGCCGACACCGTCGAGGAAAAGCTCGCGCACGGCCTCATCGACTTCGCGCTGATGATCGAGCCATTCAACACCGAGCACTACCACTTCGTCCGCTTGCCCGAACCGATACGCGTCGGCATCGTTACGCGCGACGATAGTGAGTGGGCTCAAAAAGACGGCATTACGCCAGATGATCTCAATGAGATGCCCTTGCTCAGCTCCTCGCGCCAGCCCACCAACCGCATCGATTACAGTCAATGGTCTGGCGGCAAGGTTTCCGCTGAGACCTTGCACATTGTCGGACGGTTCGACCTTTTTGGCAATGCCTCACATTTTGTTCGAACAGGCGTCGCCAACGCCCTCGGCATCGACAAACTCCTGCAGCTCGATACCGGCCACCTCAAATTCATCCCGCTCAAGCCAGCCCTGACGCTCACTTCCGTCATCGTCTGGAAGAAATACCGCCTGCTCTCAAAATCGAGCAGCGTCTTTCTTGAGGAGCTACGAAAGCGCGTGGCGAAATGAGCCGTACATCCCGCACCACAACAATCCGGTGCGGGATGTACGGCTTTCTTACAGGGTTGCGCCTATCTGCTCCGTCATGTCGCCGAACTTCAAATGCGCGACGATATAGAAGCGATGCTTCTCGTGAATGACTCAGAAGAATGCGTGCATGGCGAAAAGTGGGATGTTCTCGACCCACTCTTCTTGGCGGTAATCGTTCATGGACAGCCGGATGGTCTCCTCGGGATGGTATTTGTCGTAGTATGCACGAAGGCTCTTGGCATGGACGTTGCGCTCTGCTTTCACTTCAACAGGCACGACGCTGCCACTTTGCTGAATCATGAAGTCGATCTCGTACCTGCCGCTCTCAGAGGTGTAATAATACGGTTCACAGGATGAGTCAGAGAGAAGCTGCTGGCAGACATACTGTTCCGTCAGCGCCCCCTTGAACTCAATGAATACGCGATTTCCTTCCAAGAGTGAACGCGCATCGAGTTCACTGATTGCGCCGAGCAGCCCGATATCCAGGAAAAACAATTTATAGGCATTTTCTTCCAGATATGCCCTGAGCGGGATGGCCGGCTTCGCCACACGATATACTCTGGCAATGAGGCCGCAGTCAATCAACCATTGCGCTGCCATCTCAAAATCCCTGGCACGACCGCCCTTCTTGACCTGACCGAAGAAGAACTTTCTGTTTTCTTTGGCCAGCTGCACGGGGATCGCATTCCAGATCATCCGCACGCGCGGCAGTTCGCGCGGCTCGATGTGCTTGCCGAAATCTGCCTCGTACATAGCCAGCAAATCCTGCTGGATTGTGCGCACCTCTGTATAGTCGTGATGTTCAGCAAAGGCCTGCACAGCTTCGGGCATACCGCCAATGAAATAATAATTCTTGAGCCATGTCGTGAAGCGGTCATGGAACAACGTCATCATCTCTGTATTCTTGTCGTCCAAGACGCGAACGAGTCCCTCTTCTCCTACGGCATGCAGGAATTCATAGAAAGAAAGCGGATAAAGCTGCATCACATTAACCTTGCCGACAGGAAATGAGATTCCTGCATGTATCGCCACTCCGAGCTGAGAGCCTGCCGCTATGATGTGATAATCCGGAGCATCTTCGCAAAAATACTTAAACGCAGAAATTGCCCGCGGTGCTTCCTGTACTTCGTCGAAGATGATCAGGGTATCATGCGGCGTCACCCGTACACCCGTCTCCAGATTGATGGCCATCAATATCCGCTCGATGTCTAAGTCCTGGTCGAATACCTGCTTCATCCGCGGATTCCTGTCAAAGTTGACATAGGCTGTCTTGGCGTAGCACTGCCTGCCTAATTCCTTCATAAGCCATGTCTTGCCGACCTGCCTGGCTCCTTTCAAAACGAGTGGCTTCCGCCGCGGAGACGCCTTCCATCGGCGCAGTTCCTTCATCAATGCGCGTTCCATCCGACTCCCTCCATCCAGTTTACATTTTTTGTAACGAATATATGCCTTTATTTTACACTTTTTGTATGGAATCAGCAAGGTAACACTACATTTTTTGTATGGAATGACCGGAAGCATGGGCCATGGTATCGGTCCTCATCGCTGCGGCCCCTGCTTATGTGAAATACCGTCTGCTCTCCAAATCCAGCAGCGTCTTTCTCGAGGAACTGCGAAAGCGCGTGGCAAAGTAAGCCGTACATCCTGCCATTCCAATGATAAAATACATTGGAATGCACATGCGCTGAAAGTGAAACGGATGTTTACTTCTGGCGGGGATTCATGCGTGCACAGTCACCGACTTTCTCACCTGTGACGAAATATTCATAAGTTGGGAACTCGAACAGGACAGGCTTGAACTTGTGGTAGTCAATCTTGCCAGCATCATTGAGGATGGTTTCGTTTGCATAGGTCGCTTCAATGCGGCAAATGAAGTTGTCGAAACCATCCAATTCGAGGGTGTTGACCAAGGTGCATTCGATGGAAACCTTGGCCTCGTCGATGAGCGGTGCACTGTTTTCACCGATGGTGTAGGCAAAAGCGGCGGATTTATCCGTCTTATTGCCGGAAACCACCCCCATGTAGTCTGCTTCCTTGAGCCAGCTCTCATCGACGACATTAACGGAAACTTTCTTCGTCTCTTTGATGCCCTTATTTGTATGATGTTTTTGTACCATCGACAGCATCAGATGGCTATGCGCCACTATGCCGGCATGGGCGACGAGCGTCCAGTTCGGCTTGCCATCAACCATGCTGCCGACGACGATGAGCGGTGAGGGATAGAGTGCCAATGCCTTACCGATATTTTGCTTCATGCTAGTTCACCTTTCTATTCTTAATCTACCAGTTCTTTGTCTCTCGGATACTCTTATCAATCAATGATGGCAACGCATCCTCAAAGGCTCTCCTTCAGGATCTTGACGATCTCCTCGTGATCCAGTACCTTGTAGCCGCCCTCAAGGATAAAGGTCCCATCAGCGATACCGTCAATCATGTCTTCCGTCGCGCCGAGCTCGGAGATGTTCATGGCGAGGCCGAGCTCTTTCATCCAAGCTTCCATGGCCTTGAGGCCTTCCTCGGCAATCGCTTCATCCGTCTTGCCCTCTGGATTGACCTTCCAGACCTCGATGGCGAAGCGCTTGAATTTCGGCAGGCCGTACGGCAGGATGTGGCGGTAGTACGGCAGTGAGACGGCGGCGAGCGTCATGCCGTGCGTCGCGTTCGTGTAAGCGCCGACGGCCTGTCCGAGCATGTGGACCATCCAGTCCGTGCTCTTGCCTTTGGCAATCAATGTGTTGAGTGCCCAGGTCGCCGTCCACATCAGGTTGCTGCGCGCCTCGTAGTCCTGCGGATTCTTGTTGGCAATGCGGCTGGCATGCAGCACCGAGCGCATCAGACCCTCGCTGATGTAGTCGCTCGTCGTATCGTCTGTGCCGGAGAAATACTGCTCGCAAATGTGGTTGAAGATATCGTAGATGCCGGCCACCATCTGGCGATGCGGCAGCGTCATCGTGTACCGCGGGTTCAAGATGGCAAAGCGCGGGATGATCTTCTCATCCGCGAAGACATGGCCGATCTTCTGCTTCGTCTCCTGATTGGTGATGACGGCACCGGCATTCATCTCCGATCCCGTGCCGACCATCGTCAGCACGCAGCCGACCGGCAGCGTCTCGCAGGACGGCTCCTCAAAGCGCAGGAAGTACTTCTGCCAAGGGTCCTCCTCACAGTTGACCGAGACCGAGACAGCTTTCGCATAGTCGCAGACCGAACCACCGCCGACAGCCAGAAGAAAATCCGCCTGATGCTGGCGCGCGATCTCGATCCCCTCGTAGAGCTTCGCGAGCGTCGGATTCGGCATGATCCCCGAAATCTCCGCAACATTCTTGCCCTGTGCCTCCAGGATCTTGACGACATCATCGTAGATGCCATTCTTCTTGATTGAGCCGCCGCCATAGATCAGGACGACGTTCTTGCCGTACTTCGGCAGCTCCTCATTCAAGTAGTCCAGCGACTGATCACCGAAATAGAGCTTTGCCGGGTTGCAATAAGAAAAATTTCCTAACATGTGTTTTACTCCTTTTTATCCAAACTACAATCTAATTTCTCTCGCTTTTTCTCTATGATAGCAAAATAAGCATTTCATGTGAAATGCTTATCAAAAATCGTCTGTTATAGAATAAATGCATGGCAGAGAGCGAAAACGATGCTTATTCCATGATAGTGCTATGGCGCATTTTACCGGTCTGTTCCGTCCGGCAGTAGCAGATGCTCATCACCGATACGCTCATCCGCCTGGCAGTGCACGAACTTTGTGAGCAGCAGGGCCGCTATTGCCATCACCAGTCCGCCACAGACGACGAAGGGCAGGCCTAGGCTGCGGATGAAGAAGCCGCTGAGCATGGTTCCCGCCATGCAGCCGAGATTGGCCGCTGTCAGGAACAGGCCGTTGCTGAAATCCGGTGCATCTGATGCCACGCAGGCCAGCAGGTACTGATTGATGTTCGCATTGATGCCGCCGAGGATGCCCCAGGCCACGATCAGTGCCGCGAGAAGCAGCAGCAGTTGACCACCGCTCACAAAGAGCAGGCAGTAGAGCACGATGGTGCACAGTGGGAAAAGGCGTACGGTCACGCGAGGACGCTTGGCGAGAAGATTCCCGCCCAGATAGCTTCCGTAGATGTTCAAGAGACCGTAGACGAGAAGCAGAGCTGCGATGAACTGTCCCGGCAGCGCTGCAATCTGCTGCAGGTAGTCAGCGAGATAGTTGTAAACGCCGAAGATCGAGCCGTTGAGGCAGATGACCGCCACGATGGCCAGCCAGACCGGCGGGCGCTTCAGGACGGAAAGCTGCGCACCGTAGCGCATCGGCTGCGCCACAGGCAAATCCGGCACGAAGGCCATCGTCAGCAGGAACATGAGCCCCGTCACACCTGCAAAGAAGGCCATCGCCACCGAGAAGTCAAACGTCGCGGCCAAGACATTGCTGATAGGCACGCCGACAACCATGCCAGCGGCAACGCCCATGTTGATGCGCGCCACGGCCCGTGGCGCATCCTCTGGAGCCACCGAAGCCGCGGCCACGCTGAAGGCGAGCGCGCAGTAGACCGGATGGAAGAAGGCCGGCACGACGCGCAGCACCAGCAGGACCTCGAAGTCACTCGCAAAGACGGCCAGTGCATTGCAGAGCGTAAACACGCCCAGCACAAGCAGCATCACGCGCTTGCGGTTGAAGCGCGAGAACAAGAGCGGCATCGTCGGCCCCGCTATGGCCACACCGAGTGCAAACAGGCTGACGAGCAGCCCCGCCTGCACGATATCCACCTGGTACATCTCCGCAGCCATCGGCAGGATGCCAATGATGCCCATCTCCGTATTGAGGATGCTGAACACACCAAATGCCAGGATCAAGAGCAGCAACTGCTGCTGTCGTTTCATCTCATCTCATCCTTTCTTCTTCCTGACCGAGCTCTATCTCATGGATTCAAGGTCAGGAATACATCACCT
>JAQYBD010000024.1 GCA_029338835.1 Selenomonadaceae bacterium
TTTGTTTCACCTCTTCAATCAGTTTCTTTGTCTTTTTTGACTTCTGCTTTCGCACCACTCAGCTTGCCGTTTCCAGCTGCTGTTTCGGTGTGAGGCTCTTAGGGATTAAAAGCATTTAACACTGAGTTCGCACCAGTTTTCTTGATACGAAGGGTATTCTGTCGATAAATTTTTACAGATATTTATCCGTTTGAGTAAATATCTGGCAACAGTTTAGTTACCCACCGGAAAGACAGAGGCCTCCTCGACTGCATCAGTCGGAGCAAAAACCGCCCTGGAGATTCCACCCGTGAGACAGTGGGCCACTGCCTGCGCCGAGGTCGAGTCCTGTGAGCAGGGCGCCTGTCAGATATGACTTGGCACGGCCGACAGATGTCTTCAAATCATAGCCTTTGGCCAGATTCGAGGCGATGGCGCTCGAGAGCGTACAGCCTGTGCCATGCGTATTGGGATTGTCGATGCGCGATGCCGCAAACCATTCTTCCCCGCCGCTCGCCATGACAAGGAGGTCGCTGGCATCCTCGCCAAAGTGCCCACCTTTGGCCAGCACACTGACGCCGCTCGTCTGACAGAGCTTGCGCGCAGCCTGCACCATGGCGTCGCGGCTGTCGATGGTCATGTCCGTCAGCGCAGCAAGTTCCGGGATGTTGGGCGTAACGACTTCCGCCAGGGGAAAGAGTTCCGTGAGGAGTGCCTGGCTGGCAGACGCTGCCAGCAGGCTGGCACCACTTGTCGCTACCATCACGGGATCAAGGACAATGTGTTCCGCCCGATAAGCGCGCAGCTTCCCGGCAATCACCCGGATGAGATCCGTGGAAGAAACCATGCCGATCTTGACGGCATCGGGCCGGATATCCTCGAAGATGGCATCGAGTTCTGCAGCCAGGAAGCCGGGAGTCGCTTCCTGCACCATGCGCACCCCCGTCGTATTCTGCGCCGTGAGTGCCGTGATGGCACTCATGCCGTAAACGCCGTTAGCCAGCATGGTCTTGAGATCCGCCTGGATTCCTGCGCCACCGCTGGAGTCACTGCCGGCAATGGTCAATACTTTTTTCATCCTATGTTCTCCTTTTCGCTTTACAACCTGTCAATGTATTCTAGATTAGCCGTTTCCCCTGCTTTTTCCTGCTGACAGCAGCAAGAAAGAATAAACCTGCCACATTTTGTTATCTCTTGATAGGAATTTTTGCCTGTTTATTACGGATTGCTTTTATTTCCTCTCTCCCCCTTGCTTTTCAGGAAAAAGTACGTAAAATATACATTATATAGGTCAGCTGTCATGACAGCTGGTAATGTCATCATCCATCCAATAAGGGGAAAGAGGTTATTTTCATGATTCTGGAACGTCTGGAAGGGCTGCCTGTCGGCTCCTTCCAATACAAGCTGCTGCTGGTCACCGGCCTTGGCTGGCTGTTTGACTCCATGGACACGGGACTCATCGCTTTTGTCCTGCCCGTACTCACGAAGGACTGGGGGCTTTCTCCTGCCCAGGCCGGCTGGATTGGCTCCATCGGTCTTATCGGCATGGCACTCGGCGCTGTCCTCGCAGGCACAGTCGCAGACCGCATCGGCCGCAAGAAAGTCTTCACGATCACCGTGCTGCTCTACAGCGTCTCAACGGGACTCTGCGCACTGGCTTGGAGCTATGAATCCCTGCTCGTCTTCCGCTTCCTCGTGGGCTTTGGTCTTGGTGGCGAATTGCCGGTCGCAGCGACGCTCATGAGTGAATATGCACCGAGCCATCTGCGCGGCCGCTTCATCGTACTGCTCGAGAGCTTCTGGGGTGTCGGCTGGCTTGTCGCTGCCTGCATCGCCTACCTGATGATCCCGCGTTTCGGCTGGCAGATTGCTTTCGTGATTGGCACCATCCCGGCCCTCTACGTCTTCCTCATCCGCCTGCACATGCCGGAATCCGTGCGCTATCTGATCTCCCATGGGCGCGTTGAAGAAGCAAAAGAAATCATCCTCAAGCTTGAACGCAAACTCCATGTTGAAAGCCGCCCGTTTGCTAAAGAACTCAGCCCGGCTGAACGCGAACAGCCGAAAGCCGCCGCGACGAGCTTCGCGACGCTTTGGACAAAACCGTTCCGCACGCGTACCATCATGCTCTGGCTGGCCTGGTTCGGCATTGTCTTCAGCTATTATGGCATTTTCATGTGGCTGCCCTCCATCGTCTTTGCCCAGGGCTTTGCCGTTGTCAAGACCTTTGAGTATGTCCTCATCATGACGCTTGCCCAGCTGCCCGGTTATTATGCAGCTGCCTGGCTCGTCGATGTCATCGGCCGCAAGTACACGCTTTCGCTGTTCCTCTTGATGTCGGGCATCTGCAGCTTCTTCTTCGGCAATGCAGACTCCGCGTCTGCCCTGCTCGCCTGGGGTGCTGCCATGAGCTTCTTCAACCTCGGTGCCTGGGGTGTCATCTACACCTACACGCCGGAACAGTACCCGACGACCATCCGCGCACTCGGCTCCGGCTGGGCTGCCGGCTTCGGGCGCATCGGCGGCATGATTGCCCCGATGCTCGTCGGCCTCATGCTTGCCAATGCCTTTGGCATGAGTACGATCTTCCTGATGTTCGCTTCCGTCTTCGTCATCATTTCCGCCGTCGTCCTGGCACTCGGCAAGGAAAGCAAACAGAAGACGCTGGAAGAAATCACGGACTCGGCACTCGATTCCTGATCCGGATCATCCTCGAAGCCTCCATACATCTTCATACATGTCCTGCCTGCGGAATCCTGCTGTCGGATGGATTCCGCAGGTTTTTGATTCTCATCCATTCTTCATGAGGTTCGAGAAGGATGTCAGGCGCGAAGAGCGAAGATAAAAGAAGAGCATATCTTCCATCATATTTTGACTGAGGTGACTTAGGATGAGCAAAATTCTCTTGATCAATGGCAGCCCGCACGAAAAGGGTTGCACGTACACCGCGCTTTACGAGGCTGCGAATACACTCGAGAGCCTTGGTGTCGATGCCGAGATCCTCTGGCTCGGCAAGAAGCCGCTGCAGGACTGCGTGGCCTGCGGTGCCTGCATGAAGCTCGGCCGCTGCGTCTTCAATGACATCGTCAACGAGGCTGCAGCGAAACTGGCGGACTGCGGTGGGCTGATCGTCGGCTCGCCCGTGTACTATGCAGGTCCCACGGGCATTGTCACAAGCTTTCTCGACCGTCTGACCTTCAGCTGCACCAAGGACAAGGCGCTCCAGGGCAAGCTCGCTGCAGCCGTCGTATCCTGCCGGCGCGGCGGTGCGACAGCTGCTTTCGACCGCCTCAACAAGTACTTCCAGATGTCGAACATGACTGTCGTCGGCTCCCAGTACTGGAATCAGGTCCACGGCTTCACGCCGGATGACGTGCGCAAGGATCTCGAAGGATTGCAGACCATGCGCACGCTCGCACGCAACATGGCTTGGCTGCTGAAATGCATTGAGGCAGGCAGACAGGCGGGCATCGAGTTCCCGGAACACGAACCCGTCACCATGACCAATTTCATCGATTGACACCAAAAATCCCGCTGGCATTGGCCTGCGGGATTTTTGATTGCACACGAGATTGCACACGAAAGATACGATTTATTTTTTCTGGGCAAAGAGCCAGTCGCGGATGGCGTCGATGCCGTAGGCAACCGACCAGGTGTACATGTGATTGCCGCCCGCTAAGACCGTGTAGTTGATGTTCTTTCCCTGAGCGATGAGTTCGTTGACCTGACGATCGAGCTCACGGACCGGCACCTTGCTGTTCCACCACGGCGAGGCGTTGCGCGCGACAGGGCTGCCCAAAGATTCCCAGAACGCAGTTGCTTCATTCATGCTCGGGAATGCCTTGTTGTCGCCCTCACAGACCGTGATCCAGAGCGTCTTGTCCTTCATCGCGGCCATCTCCTGCACATTCCACTGGCAGGCAACAAGCCACTGCGCGGCAAAGAGATCCGGATAGCGGTCGCTGATGGCAATATTCGCCATGCCGCCCTGCGACTGCCCCGTTCCGTAGATGCGGGCAGGATCGACCGCGTAATTCTTGATGACATCCTGCAAAAGATCCGTGACGAGCGTGAGCCCCGGCGTCCAGACGTACTCATCCGTTGTCATCATGCCGATGCTCTTGACAAGGTCATCCGTATACTGCGGCGCCAGCACGATGCAGGGATGCTTGGCCTGCTCCTCCGGCTCCGTCCAGACGGTCGCGCCGTTCCCCTGGAAGAGTGGCGTCTTGTCGTTGTTGATATTCGCACTGGCGTCCGCGACAAAGAATACGAGCGGGTAGGTCTTCTGCGGATCATAATCCTTCGGCAGATAGAGGTTGTACGGCATCTCATAGCCAGTCGACGGGTCTTTATAGACATGCTGCGTGAAGCGGTCGACATCATCTTCCACCGTTGCCGAAGCGCTGTATGCCATCGAAGAAGCTGCGTACTGCTTGCCATTCTGTGCCTTGACATCCTTGACCTGGCTCACCTTGACGCCAAGATCTGGCGGCTGGCGCGTCATCATGATGGGAGCGCCGCCCTCCTTGCCAACAGAATCCGTTTTTTTGTCAGCAGACGGTTTCTCTTTCGCATCGCCCTGCTTGCCGCGCTGCCCGAGGTCGCCGTCTGAAGCGGTGTTCGTGTGCTGGAGCTTGAGGATGACGTAGCATCCCGGCACATCCTGTGCGTCATTCGGCTCTGTATTCGTCATGACACACTCAATCGTGCGACCGTCCACCGCGAAGTCTGCCGTCGAAAGCGTGCGGCTGTCCAGGGATTCTGGGTATTTGAGCACGATATACGCGGGAGCTTCGCCGTCGCCATACGTCTTCGTGACAACAGTGACCTGCGAGATTCCCTGCACACTGCTCGTGACAGCCGGCACTTTTGCCGCGGCTTCAACCCCCAAGTTTCCCTGAAACTGAAAGATCATGCCTGTGGCAATACCGGCCAATAAAATCGCTTTTTTCCAGGACACAAAAATTCCCCCCTGCTATAGAAATAAAATAAGATCATGTCTATCTTAGGGGGAATGGATTATAAAGGAATTACAGGACGGGACGTTTTTGCAAAAAAATCAATTCAGGACGACATAGCCGATCAAGAAGCTGATGAGGAAAAGGATGGAATAGATGACGATAGCCCGATTGCTGAGCCAATCCTCTGCCAGTTCTTCTTTCGTTTCCTCTGATACATGGAAATCCGGCATCTCCACATGCGGGACTCTGACATGCGGCATCTCGAGATGAGGCAGGGCCGCATGAGGGGGCTCTGTCATTGCTCTTGCCCTTCGCGATGTTTTCAAGGAACACAGCTGCGCCCGCACTTCCGGCACGAGCGGCACCAGGAAAATGAGCGCCGCCAAGACAACCGTCCCGCTCGTCCCCAGGAGCTTCATGCCAATCACACCGCAAAGGATACCGATGGCAACGCCAAAACATATGATTTTACGTTCTCTGTGATTCATCAATCTGACCACGACCTTTGACACTTTGCTGAAAATAGCTCTCTACACTCTATTATGGCACACATGGCAAGCCTTATTTGCGAGCCGGGCATTCCTGCCTGTCATGCGCTGCTGTTCCGTTTCCCTGATGATGACGCCAGAAATAATAGCAGACAGCCGTCAGGATGACAATAGCCGTATTGACGACACCGTACATGAACGGATAGCCGAAGTTCGCCGCCACGATGCTCATGATGGCTGCCGCCAGTCCGACGCTGATGTCGAGTGACCAGAAATACGTGGCCGTCGCCACACCGGCTCTGGCGGGCGCGGCACTCTTGACCGCAAGTGTCTGGAACGCCGGGCTCAGCGCGCCAAAGCCGATGCCAAGCACAGCTGCCGCGATCAGCAGGCCGGGGACTGACTGGACCTGACTGAAGATGACCATGCCCACGGCAAAGAACAGGAAGCCCGGCCAGACTGTCCAGTCCGGCCCCTTCTCATCGAACAGGCGGCCGATGACAGGCCGTGTCAGGATGATGACCAATGCAAAGACCACAAAGAACAAGCTCGTTTCGGCCTGCAGCCCCAAGCTCTTGGCATAAAGAGGGATGAACGTCAGGATGCCGCCATAGGCGAAGAAGACAAGGCCGCCGAGGCCTGCAGGAGTCAGTGCCTTGCGTTCAATAAAATCGCTGACATGGATCCCCTTTTTCGTGCGTTTGGCCGGCAGGATAATCGCATCGGGCAGGCAGCGCACATTGGCTGCCCAAAATGTCAAGGCTCCCAGGAGCGTCACGAAGGCAAACAGGAAGGTACTGCCGAGGTTGCCGATGACGAGCAGGCCCAGCAGCGGACCGACGACCATCGCGAGATTCGTTGACAGCGCGAAATAGCCGATGCCCTCGCCTTTGCGCGTGGCAGGCAGCACAAGAGCCGCCATCGTCGCCGCAGCTGTCGTCGCCAGAGCGAAGATGCAGCCATGCAGGAGACGCAGTGCATAAATCGAGGTCAAGTCATGAAGCCAGTTAAACGCCAGCATGATGAGGAAAAACGCTGCCGTCGCCGCCATCATCAGCCGACGCTTGTTGACTGCATCGATGAGCCTGCCTGCCAGCGGCCGACAGGTGACGGCACCGATCTGGAAGCAGCTCATGGCCAGGCCCGCCTCCATATCGCCGCCGCCGAGGCTGTCCATGATGAAGATGGGCAAGGCTGCAACCATGATGTACTGCGACATGAAAAGGAACAGATTGCTGCCGCCCATGCCTAAGAATTCCGGTGTCCAAAGTCGTTCTCGTTCCATATGATTCCCGCTTTCTTGTTTTTATTTATATCATGATTCTTTTATCATATACAGGGATTATTATCGCACCATCTCCCCCATAATGCAAAGAGAATCACAGCTGCTGCAGCTTGACGCGGAACGAGATACTGCGGTTCGTCGCGAGTTCATCAAAATGGATGACATAGGCTCCCTTTTCTGCATCGAGTGCCACGATGGTGCCATCGCCAAACACCCGATGCGTGATGCGGGTCCCCTCCCGGAAAGCCGCAGGTTCCGCTTGACGCAGCAGACGGCGTGAAGAGGCGCAGATGTAATCCTTAGCGTCACGCACGAGTTTTTCCGGCAACGGTGCCGTAAACTCCAGGAGTTCCGGCTCAATGTCAAAGATGAAACGTGAGGGATAACGCAGAGAACCGTCGATGTGCAGCCCCTCAGCATCCGATAGATACAGCCCCTTCTCGGCCCGTGTCATGGCAACAAAGGCCAGGCGCCGCTCCTCTTCCATGGCCTCCGGCGTGCGTATCTTGCGCGAAGGGAAGATGCCCTCATTGAGCCCGCAGAGGAAGACGTACGGGAACTCCAGGCCCTTGGCCGTATGCACCGTCATCAGGCGCACCTTGTCGCCGGGATCGCCCACATCCTGATTCGTGAAGAGAGCCGCATGATTCAGGTAGTCCATGAGCCCCGCCTCTTCACCACAGTTCACTTCATACTCGCGCACAGACTGCTTGAGTTCTGCAAGATTGTCGAGACGCGCCTGGCTGCCCTCGGTGCGCAGCATCATCTCATACCCGCTCTTGTCGAGTACGCGCGCGAGGATCTCCGAAACAGAGCCGCCCTCACTAAGTTCGGCCAGATTCTCGATCAGGGCGATGAACCCCTTCGCTTTGGTGCCGCGCCAGATGGGATCTTCAAGGCTTTCCTTGAGTGCCTGCCATAGCGTCAGCTGATGCTCCTCCGCATAGGCCGTCAGGAATTTGCGCCGTCGCTCGCCGATATTGCGTTTCGGTACATTGACGATGCGCAGGAAAGACAAGTCATCGCGGTACGCGAGCATGCGCAGATACGAGAGTGCATCCTTGATTTCCCGGCGGGCAAAGAACTGCACGCCGCTGTAGATCATATAGGGAAGTTCCGCCTTCAAGAGTTGTTCCTCGATGCTGCGCGTGATATAATGCGCGCGATAAAGCACAGCCATATCGCGGTACGGCACGCCCGCTGCGTGCAGCTGCCCAATCTCACCGGCCAGCCACGCACCTTCTTCGTCCGCAGCCGCCGCATGATGGCATATCACCTTTTGGCCATGCGAACATACCGGTACAAGGTTCTTCTCGACGCGGCTCGTATTCTTCGCGATCAGCGAATTGACCGCAGCGAGGATTTCCGGTGTTGAACGGTAGTTCTCAAGCATGAAGATCGTCTTCGTGCCAGGGAAATGCGCATCGAAATCCAGGAGATACCGCCCCGAAGCGCCGCGCCAGGAATAAATAGTCTGATCCGGGTCGCCGACGACAAAGAGATTCTTGTGCCAGCCGCAGAGTACATTCATGAGCCGGTACTGCGGCTCATCGATATCCTGGAATTCATCAATCATGATGTATTCGAGACGCTGCTGCCATTTCTTGCGGATTTCCTCATGTTCCACAAAGATATAGAGCGAGAATTTGATGAGATCATTATAATCAAGCCCGAAGCATTTCTTCTGTTCATAGAGATAACCGTAAAAGAGGACATCCTGCTTCGACTGCGCGCGGTCATATTTCTCCTTGAGTCCCGCGAGCGGCAGGGCGATGAGTTCCTTATAGTAATCGGGCTGCTGCACGAGCTTGCGCATCTCAAACATGTCGCGTGCCTGCCCGTACGTCATGTCACGCAGCGTCAGCCCCCGCTCCTCGTAGATCTTCGCGAGCATGTCGTCGATATCCGCATTGTCGAGTACGAGGAAACTCTTGGGGTAGCCCACGGCATGACTGTCCTCCTGCAGGATGGAGACACAGAAGCCATGGAACGTATTGATATAGCCCGTATCGTTGTCGCCGGTCAGCGCATGGATGCGGCTGCGCATTTCCGCAGCGGCCTTGTTCGTGAAAGTCACGCAGAGGATATTGCCGGGCAGGATGCCGAGTTCTTCGACAAGATAGGCAAAGCGATGTGCAAGAGCCCGCGTCTTGCCGGAGCCGGCACCGGCCAGCACGCGTACGAATCCTTCCGTTGTCGTCACCGCTTCGCGCTGTGCATCATTGAGTCCCTGCAGGAGCTGCCCATCTTCCCGTTCATCCATATGATCCCCTCCATCCTGATGTCACATATATCTTCCATTTTATCACATGGTGCAAGCAGCCAACCTCTCAAGAAACAGCCGGAAATAACAGAAACTTTACATGACCATAACAGACAGTCTGCGGCCACATGGTAAAGTGAGACTTGTCAAGGAAAGAGTTGTATTCAAGGAGGTCTTTGGTAGAATGAAGTGGATTCACAGTAAGAAACGTCTTACGGCCTATGTGCTGACAGCACTCTGCATTGCCTCAACCGGCTTTGCAGCAACCGAGCATTGGAACGATGCATCCACCACGCCGAACACGATTGTCGCCACGCAGGCAGGCAATGAGAATTGGGAACGGTGGAAGGAAAGCTGGCAGACCATCCAGGACGATTACGAGCAAGTCTCCCTAGCTCCCGGCAGAGATGCCACACAGATGAATCTCGCCTGGTATTCCAGGGATAAAGTCAAGGCCGCTGAGGTCCGCATTGCTAAAAGCGAAGATATGAGCGACGCACGTTCCTTCCTCGGCACCTGCAAGACCGGCACGATGATCGATGGCGTCCAGTATTATGCAAACAAGGCGACCATCAAGGATCTCAAGCCGGATACGACGTATTACTATCAGGTCAAGATCAACGGCGCCTGGAAAGATGTCCAGTCCTTCAAGACGGGCAATCCGGATGACTTCTCCTTCATGTATGTCGGCGACCCGCAGATCGGCGCTTCGAAGGGACAGACCTCTGCCGAAGGAAACAAGCAGGACGGCGTTCTCGCCACGCGCAACGATGCCTACAACTGGAATAAAACGCTCAACAGCGCGCTTGCCCAGCATCCAGAAATCAACTTCCTCGTTTCTCCTGGCGATCAGATCAATGAACCGGCCGAAGATCAGTCTGCTGCCAAGATCAAACTGCAGGAACAGCAGTATGCCGGTTATCTTTCCGCCAAAGCACTGCGCAGCCTGCCGGAAGCCACGAGCATCGGCAACCATGACAGCATGACAGCAGGGTACCAGAACCACTTCAACGTGCCGAATCCGTTCACGGAAGAAGCCAATCCGACCAAGGCCGGCCATGGCTATTACTACAGCTACGGCAACGCCCTCTTCATCATGATCAACGCCAACAACTACAATGCCGCTGACCATGAAGCCCTCATCAAGAAGGCCATCAAGGCACATCCGGACACGAAATGGCGCATCGTTGTCATGCACCAGGATATATACGGCAGCGGTCTCGACCACTCCGATTCCGACGGCATCCTGATGCGCACCCAGCTCACGCCGATTTACGATGCCAACAAGATTGACGTCGTCCTGCAGGGCCACGATCACACGTACGCCCGCACGTATCAGCTTTCCAGCGATGGCAAACAGCATGCTGATTTTGCGGATTACAAGGTCAAGGGTCAGCAGGGACAGCATCACAATATACTCAACGATGCACTCAAGGACAGCGATACCAAGGCAGCTTATGAAAGCCAGAATCTCTGCTACACCATTGCGGATATGCAGCAGGGTACGCTGCACAACCCGAAAGGTGTTTTCTACATGTCCTCGAATTCCGCGACGGGTTCCAAATTCTACGAACTCATCCCGCAGCAGCAGGACTATATCGCCGCCCGCAGCCAGAACTGGCGCCCGACGTACTCCGTGGTACACATCACGAAGGATCGATTCAGCATCGATACCTATGATGCCGAGACTGGTACCCCAATCGACCAGACCTACAGCATCATCAAGGATTGATGATAGATTGATTCATCCCGTCCCTCATCTCTCTATCTCTATCGTAAAACCCTCCGGCCATCGTTTCTCTCGTGGCCGGAGGATTTTTTTCAGGAGGCTCTATCTATGAAACAATCCATGAAACGATTTTTCAAGCGCCTGGCAATCGTTCTCAGCATTGCCATCATGCTGGCTGCACTCCTGCAGCTCAATCAGGTCAATAAACCCGCACTCGTCAATACCGATGGACGCAGTTTTGAGAAAGCGACCGTCACTGCCATCCTGCAGGACAATGTACAGGAAAACGGCAGCCGCATCGGTGACCAGCTCGTCGGCCTGCGGCTCGCCGATGGCTCAGAAGTCGAAGCCAACAGCCCGAATGGCCTGCTCTTCGGCACAGTCTGTAAGCCCGGCATGCCAGTCATCGCCATGGCCAGCAAGACCGGCTCCCTTTCCTCATTCACCGTCTACAGCTATGACCGCTTCAAAGCGGTTGTGGGCTTCCTTGTTTTCTTCTGCCTGCTGCTCATGGTGGTCGGCGGCCCCAAAGGCATCAAATCCGTACTGGCACTCATAATGACCTTCGCAAGTTTCCTGTTCTTTTTCTTCCCCTTGCTCATGCACGGCATCGCGCCGCTTTTGGCCGCCGTCATCACTGCCTGCCTGATCCTCGCCCTTACCGTCTGGCTGATCTGCGGCTCCACCACGAAAGCGCTCGCAGCGGGCATGGCCGCACTTGGCGGCGTTCTCTGCGCAGGGCTGTCCGCAGAAGTATTCGGGCAGGCTGCCCACCTTTCCGGCTACAATGTCTCAAATATCGAAGCCCTGCTCTTTGTCGGGCAGAATACCCGCATCGATGTCGGACAGCTGCTCTTTGCTGGTATCCTATTTGCCAGCCTGGGCGCCGTCCTCGATATTGCCATGGATGTCTCTGCTGCAGTCTATGAACTGCAACAGATGAATCCGGACAAAGATACCAGGATGCTCTTCATCAGTGGCATGCATGTAGGGCAGGATGTCATGGGCACGATGGCCGCGACCCTCATTCTCGCCGTTTTCGGAGGAAGTCTCGGCACCTGGGTACTCGACTACGTTTATGATCTCCCCTTCCTGCAGCTCATCAATGCCAACAGCTTGGACATCGTCATCATGCAGGGTCTCTCGGGCGGCATCGGCGTCATCATGACGGTCCCGCTCGCAGCCGCATGCTCTGCCCTGCTTGCCAGGCATGCGCGGGAAAACGCTTCGCTTCCCTGTCCGGCGGAACACGGATGACACCCCCATCCCCCTGTCATTTTCCGCATGGCAGTCAGAAAATGCCTGCATAGAAAAAGGATTGACAAAGACGCAGCTCTCTTGCGTCTCTATCAATCCTTTTTCTCGTTTTCCGGACAACGGTACGTCTCAATGTCCCAGCACACGGCCATCTGCATCGCTTGTCACACTGCCGGCTCCCTGACCAGCTTCAAAAGATTTATATTTTTACTTTCCTTGATGCAAACGTTCTGCCAGGAGTGTGTAACGCCGTTTCGTGCGGTCGTTCTCCACAGCCGTATTCAATGCCGCACGCGAGCCCAGCAGGATGACCAGCCGCTTGGCTCGCGTTACTGCCGTATAGAGCAGATTGCGCTGCAGCATGATATAATGCCCCTCAATCAGCGGCAAGACGATGACCGGGTATTCGCTGCCCTGACTCTTGTGGACACTCATCGCATAGGCAAGCTGCAGCTCGCCCATCTCACCCTGCTCATATTCGGCTTCGAGATCTTCGCCGAAACGCACGGTAAGCCGTCCCGGTTCCATATTCACAATGAAACCAATATCGCCATTGAATACTTGCTTGGTATAATTATTTTTCATCTGCATGACTTTATCCCCCAGACGAAATGTCTGGGAACGGCTGACAAACTCCGGTTTCGAGGGAGCAGCGGGATTCAAGGCCGCCTGCAGGAGAACATTGAGATTGTCTACGCCGCATGCCTGGCGATGCATCGGCGAGAGGACCTGCACATCAAACAGCGGCGAAAATCCCTGTGCAGGCAGGATCCGCGTGCAGAATTCGAGGATCTTGGCTGCGGTAGCCGTTTCATCCGGCATTTCCCAGAATTGGAAATCGCCATGCGGCGAACAGACTGGCAGGCGCCCGGCATTGATGGCATGGGCATTCACCACGATCGTACTCTCTTCATGCTGGCGGAAAATCTCGGTCAGGCAGACACAGGGAATCGCTTCCGAGCGTATGATGTCCTTCAGTACTGCGCCGGGTCCAACGGCAGGCAGCTGATCCACATCACCGACTAGGATGACATGACAGCCATCCGGAACAGCTGCCAGGAAATGCTGCATGAGTACGATATCCATCATCGAGACTTCATCAAGGATGATGACATCCGCCTCTAGCTGCTCATCCTCCGTCTTGCCGAATACCGGAGCGCCATTGCTGTTCTGTCCGCCCTGTGCTTCCAGCATGCGATGCACGGTCATAGTCCTGCGGCCCGTGGCTTCAGCCAGCCGTTTGGCCGCACGCCCGGTCGGTGCGCCCAGCAAGATTTCCAGACCCTGGTGTTCGAGAAGATCCAGCATGCCGCGGATGACCGTCGTCTTGCCGGTACCAGGACCTCCAGTCAGGACAAAGACGCCATGCTGCAAAACCGCAGCCATAGCCTGACGCTGCCCTTGCGAAAGCCGGATGCCAGCCGCACGCTCCCAGCGAGTCACCAGTGCGGCTGGTGATTCCGCCAGTTCTATCGGGTCTGCATAACGCTGCAGATAAAGCAATTTGCGGGCTGTCTTGATTTCAGCACGATACAGATACGGAGGATAGATGAGCGTCTCTCCCCTGGCTTCCTCGACAAGCAAGCGCTGTGCCTGCAGTTCCCGCTGAAGGACCTCACGGACGCGTCCGCGGTCCACGGACAGCAGGCGGCTGGCACGATCCACCAGGGGGTCTTCGGGAATGCAGCAATGGCCGGCCAGAGAAATCTGCTGCAAGGCATAATCGATGCCCGCCATCACACGCTGCTCATGGTCTCTGGGCAGCCCCAGACTTGCTGCAATAGTATCGGCTGTAGCAAAACCGATTCCCTCCACTTCCTGTGCCAGCTGATACGGATGGTTCTCCAGCATATCGAGAGAAAAGGAAGAATATTTCTTGTATATGCGTCCTGCCAGCGTACCTGAGATGCCATGATTTTCCAGCCATAGCATGATCTCTCCCAATTCTGACTGCGAACTGTACGAGGCTGCAATCTTATCGGCAGTCTGCTTGCCAATGCCCGGTACCTCCAGCAGGCGTTTAGGTCGTTCTTCGATGATCTTCAGCGTGTCCTGGCCAAATGCCGTCACAAGACGATGAGCCATGGCCTTGCCTACGCCATCGATGACCCCCGATGCCAGGAAACGTTCAATCCCTTCCACGCTGGAAGGCGCTTCAATATGGATGCTGGCCGCACGGAACTGCTGCCCAAAACGCGCATGATTGACCCACTGACCCTTCAGATGGACCTGCTGCCCTACAAGCGGCGGCTCTCCCTTGATGGTGGCCGTGATGCGGCTGTTCTGCTGCGATGGTTTGACGCGGAAGACCGAGAATTTGCCATCATTGCTTGCATAAATGACGCTATCTACCACGCCTTCAATTTCTTCCTGTCCCTGGAATCCCATCAGGGTCTGTTGTATGCTGGCCATAATGACTCCTTTCTCTTCCGGCCTGGCTTCAGGCCTCCGTCAAACGCTCCCATTTCGCATAACGCTGCTCGATTTCCTCTTCCTTGGCTGCATAAGCCGCAGCAATCTCCTGGCTTTTCTGTGGATCCGACTGGATTGCTGGGTCATTCATTTGATATTCCAGGCCTTTGAGTTCTGCCTCTGCCATAGCGATTTCCGCTTCGGCACGCTGGATCAGTTCTTCGCGTTTGGCATCGCTCATGCTCTGGATGCGCCCGATCTCAGCCCGCCTCTTTTCTTCTTCACGTGCGCGCTGTGCCGCAGCAGCATCCTGGGCCTGCTTTTCTGCCAGGGCAGGCTTCTGATGATGTTTTTCCCTGGTCTCCCTGGCTTTGCGGACTTTTTCCGCCGCCTGGCGTTCTTCCGCCGCTTCCTCTGCCGCCAATTCCTTTTTCATTAGATAATAACTGTAATTGCCAAGGTATTCCGTAATCGTACCATCTGCCAATTCCAGGGTACAATTCGCGACTTTATCTAGGAAATACCTGTCATGCGACACGGCAAGGAACGTTCCTGGAAAAGCCATCAAAGCTTCTTCTACCGCTTCTCGTGCAGGGATATCGAGATGATTTGTCGGTTCATCGAGTACTAGGAAATTTGCCCCGGTCAGCATGAGTTTCAGGAAAGCTACCCGCGACTGCTCGCCACCGGAAAGATCGCCGATGCGGCGCAAGACCTCATCGCCATGGAACAGGAAAGCCCCGAGGTATTTGCGTGCCTGCTCCTCATTGATGCCATATTCGTAGATGAGTTCATCCAGGATAGTGCGATCCATATGGAGTCCTTCGTGCTGCTGCGAGAAATAACCGATCTTGACGCGGCTGCCGATCTTGACACGGCCTGTCGGCGATTCCAGCTCCCCGACGAGGATGCGCAAGAGAGTCGTCTTGCCTGCACCATTGGGTCCCACGAGTGCGACACCATCCCCTTTGCGGATGAGCAGCGAGATATGCTCGAAAATCTTATGCATGCCGAATGACATCGAAACATCTTCCAGCTCCGCCACACGCTGCGCACACTCTGGCGGCGCATTGAGCGCAAAATAGTTGAACGAGGCATCCTCCGGTGGCAGCACAATGCGCTCCAGGCGATTCAGCTGGCTCTGACGGCCGCGTGCCTGCTTGCTCTTGATGCCAGCCTTGTACTTGCGAATGTACTCCTCTGTCTTGCGGATATGCTCCTGCTGCTTTTCATAGGCCGATTGCAGTGCAGCGCGCCGTTCCGTCTTGACTTTCATATAGTAAGTGTAATTGCCATCATAATTCGTGACCGTCTTGCCCGCCAGTTCAAGAATGCGTGTTGCCACGCGATCCAGGAAATAACGATCATGCGAAATGATGAGTACACCACCGGAATAATTCCTCAAGAATCCTTCCAGCCATTCAATCATATGGATATCCAGATGATTGGTCGGCTCATCAAGGAACAAGAAGTCCGGCTCACGCAGCAGAGCCTTGGTCAGGCAAATACGTGTTTTCTGTCCACCAGAAAAATGTGCCACTTCCTTATCGAAATCTTCTTCCGTAAAGCCCAGGCCAAAGGCTACACGCCGGATGCGGCTCTCGAAGTCATAGCCGCCGAGCATCTCAAATCGCTCGACCACCTTGCCATAAGCAGCCATCGTCTCTTCATCAGGCTGCTTGGCAATTTCCTTCTCCAATGCTTTTTTCCGTTCGCCCAAGGCAATGATATCATCAAACGCACGCAGGAATTCCTCATAGAGCGTGCCATTGGCAAAATCCGCCTGTTGCTCGACATAGCCGATCGTACCAGCATCATCAAGCTGAATGGTGCCGCCATCCGTTTCTTCCAAGCCCAGCAAACAGCGCATCAGCGTAGTCTTGCCCGCTCCGTTCGCGCCGACAAAGCCGATTTTATCGCCGCGAGACACCTCAAAATTGACATCATGGAAAAGTTCGTCGACACCAAAGGCTTTCTTGAGCCCCATTACTTTCAACATACCCAAATTTCGTTCACCTCAAATAATATGCACCATCTGCATGCCGATAGAGAAAGGGACGGAGCATGCGCTCCGCCTCCTTAACGTCCTTTTTTCTTATAATCTCGGCCAATATTGACGACTGCCTGATTGGAACTGCCGCCATCACGTATCACGCAGGCAAACGGCATGCCGTAGAACACATCCGTATTGCGCGTCGAGGTCGTGATGGTCGTAGTCGGGTTGGCATTCGTCTTGCCCGTCTCAACACCGGAAATGATGAAGCCCTTGCGCTGCAGGACAGCTGCCACTTCGGCACCGGCTCCATCGATCCCGCTGGAATTGATGACCATGACCGATATTTCTTCCGGCTTCATCGGCTTATCATCTTCCTCTTTCGCATCCTGCTCAGTGAGCTTCGTACTGCCATTCGTCTTATGCGCCAGCATCTTGAGATCCTTCGGCAGATCCGCATCGTATTTGTCCTCTGCCGCCTGAGCCTCCTCTGCTGCCTGCGCCGTCAACTTCAATTCAAGCGCCGAAGCCATGAGTTCCCGCACATCGGTGATATCTGGGATCCAGTAACTGATATCCTTATGATAAGCCGGCTGACCAGGCACCATCTGCGTTTCGAGACCATTGGCCTGGAACGTTTTCATCTGCTTGGCAAAACTCAAAAAATCCGTGACAGACATATCCGTCTTGACGGCGGAACTGACCTCTTTAACGATATCCGGCAGGCGAGGCAGGATTTCCGGCGAGAGGACCTGAGCCACCACGGCTTTCATGAACTTCTGCTGTCGTCCAATGCGGCCGATATCACCTTCGCCATCACGGTAACGAACATACTGGATTGCCTTTTTACCATCCATATGCTGCTCACCAGGATAAAGGTCAATGACCAGCCCACCATTATCATCCCAGGGATCTTCATAATGCATCCGTTTCTCAACGTCAATATCCACACCGCCAATCGCATCGATAATGCGTTCAAATGATTTCGTATCGATGATAACGTAATGGTCCATCGGCACGCCGAGAAGATGTTCAACGGATTTCTTTGTCAAATTGTGACCACCATACGCGTAGGCATGATTGATCTTATCGTAGCCATGTCCTTCGATCGCCACGCGCGTATCGCGTGGAATAGAAAGCAATGCTGCCTTTTCCGCCGTCTGATCAATAGATGCGACCATCAGTGTATCACTGCGTCCCACATCATCTTTGCGGCTGTCTACCCCCATGATCATGACATGGGTAATCTGGTGATCGGTATCTCCGATTTCATGAGAAGAGTGGTTTCCTTTTATAGCAGCGTAACAGCCAAACACAGCAACGATGATGATGACCAGGATCAAAGCCAGCCATTTGACTCGCCGAAAACTGCGCTTCTTCTTACGCGTCTTGCGCATTTCCTTGCACTCCTTTAATTAGACTACACACATTATATAAGTATAACAAACATCGAACCTGCATGCAATGAAATCCATGACCTCTGATGTCCAGACACGAAAAAAGCCCCGCCAAAGCGGGGCTCTTTGTAAACCAGCAACTCCCTATCCTCCCAGCCCGTCTCCAGGCAAGTACTTTCGGCGTACATGTGCTTAACTACTGTGTTCGGTATGGGAACAGGTGGAACCACATGGCCAACGTCACTGGATAAACCGGCAATTTCCTATCCTCCCAGTCCGTCTCCAGACAAGTACTTTCGGCCTCTGAATGCTTAACTACTGTGTTCGGTATGGGAACAGGTGGAACCATTCAGGCATCATCACCGGATATCTGAGTGTATGCACACTCAAAACTATACAGAAGAAATTGCTTTGTCTTGACATTCTAGGTCCAGGACTGAATCGCTCAGCCCTGCCTGAAGGAAATGTTCCTTCTCCTCTGGCTCTCTAGTTAAGCCCTCGACTGATTAGTAGTAGTCAGCTCCATGCCTTGCAGCACTTCCACACCTACCCTATCGACCTTGTCTTCTTCAAGGAGTCTTACTAGCTTAC
>JAQYBD010000025.1 GCA_029338835.1 Selenomonadaceae bacterium
CCATACGATGAACGGGCTCTTCCCGCACGTCGACCCGGCGGAACTCTTTGTCTTCCTCGGTGTGGCAAACGGCATCTCGGCACTCGGACTGCCGACGGTTGATCTTGCACTGCGCTACTTCCTCATCGGCATTGTCATCAATTTCCTGCGCGGCTGGATCACAGATTTCATGACGGCTTACGTGCAAAAGCAGCAGGGAGTGAAGCTCAGCAAGGAGCTTGCGCCGACAAAATCGTGATCCCTAAAAAATTTTAGGCTGATACTACAACATATGGACATATGTGATACATGAAAAAGGAGAAAGGCATCATGGCAAAGTATAAAGACGTCATCGTCACAGCTGGTTCCGGCGGTTTCGGCGGTCCGCTGCACCTGCATCCCAATGAGAAACAGAACAAGATCGTCAACATCACGGGCGGTGTCATCTCGCCCGTTGCTAAGAGACTGGCGGAAATGACGGGCTGTGAGCTGGTGGATGGCTTCAAGACGAGTGTCCCTGACGCGGAAATCCTGGCAGTCGTCATTGACTGCGGCGGCACACTGCGCTGCGGCATTTACCCGCAGAAGCGCATCCAGACGATCAATCTCAATCCGACGGGGCCGAGCGGCCCGCTCGCGCAGTTCATCAAACCGGATATCTACGTCTCGGCTGTGCGCGAAAAGGATCTGGCTTTTGCAGAGGAAACTGACGCTGCTGAACCGGCCGCGACAGAAGAAGTGCAGCATGATGCGGCGGCACCGGGCGGCATGGGCAGCCGTCACTATGACACGTCGAAGAAAATCTCGGAGCAGCAGGCCGGTTTTATGGCGAAGGTCGGTCAGTTCATGGGCGGTATCGTTGCTGTCTTTTATCAGGCCGGCCGTGAGACCATCAACACGATGATCAAGACTATCCTGCCGTTCATGGCCTTTGTCTCGATGCTCATCGGCATCATCCTCTCGACAGGCATCGGCGACATCATTGCCCACCTGCTCGTGCCGCTGGCTGGCAATGTGGGCGGCCTCATCATCTTGTCTCTGATCTGCTCCTTCCCGTTCCTCTCACCGTTCCTCGGACCGGGGGCCGTTATCGCGCAGGTCATCGGCGTGCTCATCGGCGTTGAGATCGGCAAGGGTGCAGTCCCGCCGCATCTCGCGCTGCCGGCGCTGTTCGCCATCAATGCGCAGTGCGCCTGTGATTTTATCCCGGTCGGTCTCGGCTTGGCCGAAGCTGATGCGAAGACAGTCGAAGTCGGTGTGCCTTCCGTGCTCTATTCCCGCTTCATCACGGGTCCGCTTTCTGTCATCCTCGCTTGGCTCGCCAGCTTCGGGCTCTATGAGGCTTGATGAATTTCCATGGATGTATATCAGGAGGTATTCCAATGAAAAAATATTACAGTACAATCGTACAGGAACTCGGTGCTCAGGTTCACGCGTTCAAGGGGGCGCGCATGCTCATCCTGTTCAATGAGAATGCGCCTCAGGAACTCCGCGAATACTGCGTCCTGCACCGCGGCAACAAGCTCGAGGATATCGTGGAGCCAGGCGATATCTTCCAGCTCGGCAAGGAAGAATACAAGATCGTCTATGTCGGCATCCAGGTCCAGAAGAACCTGCGCGACCTCGGTCACATCACACTGCGCTTCAATGGAAACAAAGAAGGGGAGAATCTGGAAGGCAGCCTCTATCTCGAGGACAAAGAGATCGGCGACATTGCTCCCGGCGAGGAGATTGCCATCTATAAGAGATGAAGGGGCTGGCAAGCGATGTGAAACGTCCCCAGCATCAGACATCATTCAGATATCGTGTGGTAAGAAAAGATAGGAGAGATATTCATGACTTCGTGGTTGAATCTGGAAGGGAAAACAGCAGTAGTGACGGGCGGTGCATCCGGCATCGGCAAAACGGTTGCGCAGTCATTTCTCGATAATGGTGCGAATGTCGTAGTCTGTGACATGAACCCGGACGAGCCGGAATTTGAGCTCGGCGGGAGCAGGGGAAAGCTGCTCTACGTCGTGACCGATGTCACGAAAGCGGAGAGCGTCACAGCGATGGTCGAGAAGGCAAAAGCGGCTTTTGGCAAGCTCGACATCCTCGTCAACAACGCAGGCATCAACATCCCGTGTCTGCTCGTGGATCCAAAGGATCCGCACGGCAAGTATGAGCTCAGTGAAAGAGTCTATGACAAAGTCACGAGCGTCAACATCAAGGGCGTGTACCTCATGGCACAGGCTCTGGGTCATGAATTTGTCAAAAATGGCTCCGGCGTCATCATCAACATGAGTTCTGAGAGCGGCCTTGAAGGCTCCGAAGGCCAGAGCATCTATGCTGCAACCAAGAACGCAGTCAACTCCTTCACGCGTTCCTGGTCGAAAGAGCTCGGTCGCTACAATGTCCGCGTTGTTGGTGTCGCACCGGGCATCCTCGAAGCGACGGGCCTGCGCACACTGGCTTATGAAGAAGCGCTCTCCTATACGCGCGGCATCACGGTCGATGACCTGCGCAAGGGCTACAAGAGTACGAAGACGACACCGCTCGGACGCAGCGGCAAGCTCACCGAGGTTGCCAATCTCGTCCTGTTCCTCGCGAGCGACCGTGCTTCCTACATCCATGGTGTTACGTACAACGTAGCCGGCGGCAAGACGAGAGGCTGATCCGGTTCTTGGCACAAGGCACAGTCATTCTCTGGAATGGCTCGTGCCTTGTCTGTGGTTTCGGCGACAACACGTATGTCAAGGTACCATCGCTGCCGGAGGGCTTCAAGGCGATGAAAGCTCTGCATGCCCAGGGCATCAAGATCACGGCTACGGCCATCTATACCCCGATGCAGGGCTATCTTGCCGGCATGTGCGGCGCGCAGTACGCAGCTCCCTATGTCAACCGCATCGACAACATGGGGGACGATGGCATCAAGGTGGCCTGTGAGATCCACGATATCTATCAGAAGAATGGTATCCCGTGCGAGGTACTCGCCGCCAGCTTCAAGAACAGCCAGCAGGTCCTCGCACTCTGCAAGTACGGCATCGGTGCGGCTACTGTCGCCTGCTCCGTCATCGATAATTTCGTCAAGAATGCTGCTATCGACGATGCTGTAGAAGCCTTCATCCATGACTTCGAAGGCTTGACGGCCAAAGCTACGACGATGAGTGATTGCTGAGCAGCAGATACAAGAATGCGACTCCAGCAGAGGTCTGGAGTCGTATTTTTGTGCGAAGAATCGTGGTATAATTTTGGCAGGAAAGGGGAGATGATACGCATGAATACTGCCTATTATCCAGGTCCGTTCGGGCTTTTTCGCATCGTGGAGGAGGATGCGGCGCTCATCGCCATTGACGTCGTGAAGGAAGACGCGGCTGAAGCAGGCGGTGACCGCACGGAGTTGACGGACCAGGCTGCGCGGGAACTCGCGGAATACCTGGCCGGGAAACGCCAGGACTTTACCGTGCCTTACCGTTTCAAGGGGACGCCATTCCGCCTGCGCGTCTGGCAGGAACTCGTGAACGTACCATATGGTCATACGACGACATATAAGAAGCTTGCCGAGGCCATCGGGCAGCCAAAGGCATATCATGCCGTGGGCGGCGCCGTCGGGGCCAATCCATTGAGCATCATCGTGCCGTGCCATCGCGTCATCGGCAGTGATGGCAGCCTCACGGGCTATGCCTGGGGCCTGCCGATGAAAGAAGCCCTGCTGAAGCTTGAGCAGGCACAGTTGCAGGCGAAAAGCCAGTCCTGACGCCGTTTCCTGCTTAGCGGTGCAGCAGTGCTTTCTGGAGCAGACCAGCTGCGACGATGGCGACAGCCGTATTGAGCAGACCCTCGGCGATGAGCCCTGGAGCAGAGGCAAGGCCGGCCGCGAGACTGTCGTAAAGCAGTGCGCCGAAAAGCGTATAGGCCACGGCCATCCAGAGAGAGCCCGCCAGGAAGCCCATCGTCATGCGGAGCAGCGAAGCCGTTTCCCTGTGGTCAGGCCGGATGAGGCGCCAGGCGATGTCGGCCATGAAGAACTTGATGACGAGCGTCGGCACGATCCAGAGCGGGAAACCGCCGAGGAGATCCGAGAGGGCTGAGCCAAAGCAGGCGGCAAAGAGCATTTCCCGGCGGCCGACGAACAGGACCATGAGGAAGATTGCGGCGTCGCCGAGATGTGCATAGCCGAGCGGGATCGGGATGCGCGGTACGAATGTGGCCAGGAAAACGACGGCTGTCATGGCGGCGGCCAGGCAGAGCTGCCGGGTGGTCCAGGAAGATCTTGAAGATTTTGTAGTGTACGATGTCATGATGATTCCTTCTTTCTGCCGGTACCGTTTTGAGCTGAATGACCATGGTACGGACAATGATATTTCGTCAAAGCAGGTTGATGAAAAGGGACTTGTGTCCCTTTCAAGGATAGTATATACTGGAATTGACCTTATAGAAATATTCAAAACAAGATAAGTAACCAGTATCAGATCGGAGCCATCATGCTGACCTATTCGTTTGAACACCTGGAGGGGGAATCCCTCTATGAACACCTTTACCGCTGCATCCGCAGAGATATCCTCGCAGGCCGCCTGCAGGCCGGAGAGAAGCTGCCATCCAAGCGCAGCCTGGCGCGCCAGCTCGGCATCAGTGTGATTACCGTAGAAGGGGCATATGGTCAGTTGGTGGCCGAAGGATATTGTCAGTCCGTCCCGAAAAAGGGCTTTTTCGTGGCCAGGGTCATGGGACTGCCGCAGAAGAGCAGCCGCCGGATGGAGACTGCCGTTGAACGGGAAACACCGCGCCCGAAATATCTCGCGGACTTCACGGCCAACAGCCTGCCGCCTGAGGACTTCCCGTTCAAGACCTGGGCACGCCTGCTGAGACAGGTCATCGCCGGACAGCCCGCAGCCCTGCTGGAGCGTTCGCCCGGCGTGGGCATCCTGAGCCTGCGGCAGAGCATTGCTGCGCATCTGAAAAGCTTCCGCGGTCTTGAGGTTTCTCCAGAACAGATTGTTATCGGTGCCGGCACGGAGTACCTTTACAGCCTGCTCGTGCAACTTTTGGGGCGGGAGAAGCGTTTCGGTGTCGAGAATCCCGGCTACGATAAGATCCGCAAGGTATACCATGGTCATGGCGTCGATTGTGTGCCTGTCGATATGGATGAAGATGGCATCCGCATCGATGCCCTGACGGCACAGCACGTCGACATCCTCCATATCAGTCCCTCACATCACTTCCCGACCGGCTGCATCACTCCCATCAGCCGCCGCTACGGACTCCTGGGGTGGGTCAGTGCGGCACCGGGTCGCTGCATCATCGAGGATGACTACGACAGCGAATTCCGTCTGACGGGAAGACCCATCCCGACGATGATGGGCATCGATGTCGGCGGCCGGGTCATCTACATGAATACCTTCGCCAAGACGCTGACCCCGACCATCCGCATCAGCTACATGGTGCTGCCGGAACAGCTCGTCCGGGAATTCCACGAGAAACTCGGTTTCTACAGCTGCACGGTATCGAACTTCGAGCAGTATACGCTGGCCCGCTTCATCCAGGACGGTTATTTCGAGAAGCACATCAACCGCATGCGCAACAGCTACCGCAAGCGCCGCGAAGCCCTGCTCAAGGCCATGAAAGCGGGAGGACTGCTCGCGCGCGCCGATATCCTCGAACGCGGCTCCGGCCTGCACTTCCTGCTGCGCTTCCATACGCAGAAGAGCGACGAACAGCTCGAACAGGAACTTGCTGCACATGGCATCCGCATGCGTCCGCTGCGCGATTACTATGCCGGCGAAGCACCCGCTGCCCGGCATATCTTCGTACTCAATTATTCCGGCATGGAAGCCTCCGTGCTGCCCGAAGCCATCGCGCGCATCACGGCCTGCCTCGGCGCGTGAGCCAGCAGTATAGATAATCCCTATATGAGCAATAGGCAACGCGTATTTTTCAATGAGGGCCATTCATGATATAATGTCAGAAATGAGTCATGATGCGTTTTCGCTGGATGGAGGAATAATCATGTTGATGGGTCTTACGGTACCGAAACTCTTGCTGATCCTGGGCATCGGCCTCTTGGTCTTCGGCCCGGGCAAACTGCCCCTGGTCGGCAAATCCCTGGGCAAGAGCGTCCGTGAATTCAAATCGGCTGTTGCCGAAGATGAGAAGCCGGAGCCGAAGCAGCTGGCACAGAACGAACAGAAGACGGAACCCGTTGTAAAATAAGAGAATACAAGCCGCACGGGCCCTGTATGCCAAACGCATGCAGGGCCTTTTGGTATATATAATAGGTGGACACACAAAGATATATATATGTCCTTTACAAAAGGATAATCGTGTCACGTGTCACGATATTTATTTTCAAGGATTCGAGGAGCTGGCAAGCCTTATGGACAAGGCGTTCAACGTCGTTTATATGCGTATTTCTTAGAAAATAAAAGAGAAACGGATTAAATTTAATTTAAATAAAAATTAAGCCTGTGGATAAGGAATAATCGATTTTTAGCACTGTTTTTTTTTTTTGGATAAGAGTTATAATCTACACGACAAAAAGAAAATGAAGTTAGTGACACGATTTAGGTTTGGGGATATGAGCAAGCGTCCGGGAAGGAGAGTAGCAAGAGAGGACCGTCCGTAATTGCATAAGACCATCGCATTGCTAATGGAAACCTTTTTGCGCTTTGGGTGTGTTTGTAAGGAGCGTACGACATGAACGGGGGGTTCCAGGTCATTGATTCAGAAGCCAGAAACTGCTGTCTTGTATGGATTCACGGCAGATTTTCTGGCTTCTTTTGGTGTGCTCCTTTCACAGATGACGATGTAAAGGAGATCGCGGGGATATCATGAAACATGCAGGACGGATGAATAAAAAACTGACAATGGCCATTTTGCTGGCCCTGACACTCGGGACGAGTCTGCCGGTATATGCTGAAACGGTTCAAACCGATGTGATTGAAGGACGACAGCTGAGCAAAGGGGACTGGAACCTGGAGAAGCCGGTCTTTGTAAAGGAAAGCAACATTGAGGCAGACCAGGTTTCTCTGAAAGATCGGATTTTTCCGGCTTCGACTGCCTGGAAGAACGAGTACCAGGTGAATTATACTAATGATTCCCCCATTGTTCTGGGAGCAGACACCGTCCTTCAAGCAAAAAAGAGGATGACCATTGACAATCTCAAATTGGGGGCAGAAACAGGAACCAACATTTCTGGTTTATTTGCTTCTGGTGGATCCACCATAGAAACTCCCACTTTGGAAATTTCTCATATTGGAACAACAGATGACAATGAAGTAGCAATGCTTTATGGCCTGGACTCTTTTGCATATCAAGATGATTCTGGACGTATTTTTACCCCCCATTTGAAGGTGGATACCATTCACATCCACGATGTTTCATCGGATCGAGAGAAAGGCATATTTGGAGCCGGGCTTTCGGTCGTTGATTGGACAGCTTTGACCAAAGGCACTGGCAATAATCTGCTCATCGAAAATATTCACAATGAGAATACGGCTGAGGGATCCTTGGCTTTTGGGGTAGTGGGTGGAGTATGGGATAACAGTCCTTTGACAATTTCCGGCAGAACGGAACTGAAAAACATCACATCCAACGGCTCCGCTTTGGGAATCGTTATGGAAAAAGCGGAAACTTTAAAAAGCGTACTGCGCTTTCATCAGTTGGATATTTCCGGCATTCAGGGAAAAGATCTGTCCGTCGGTCTTTATGGGGGCGGTGGCACTGTTGATGTTGAAAATGCTGATATCAATATGACTGGGAAGAACAATGAATATGACGGCCTGTACAAGGCATCCATCGATGATGGGAAAAAAGCCAGTGTTACCCAGTTTGCCGTAGCAGGGCCTTATGTAGGAAGCATGTATTTGAACGAACCCGATGGAAAGTACACCATCCATGGTAATATCCTGGCGGATCAGGAAAACCATGGCAAATTCATTGAGGCACAGTATAAGTTCTATTATCCACGGCTAAAAGAGCAGTTGGCACAGGAGAACTTGTCGGAAAGTGATCGGCAGCTAATCCAGACACAGCTGGACGCCTTTGATAAATTAAAAGAACAAATTAATGATATGGGACAAATCAATCTGGGAGGCCATCTGAAATTGTATGGGGATGTGTATGCTAAAAACGGTGGTACCGTGAATCTCCATCTCCAGGACGGCAGCTATTTTGAAGGCCAGGCCGATGATTATGCGGATTATGATGCCGCTGGGCAGTTGACTCCTCGTAAAGTGGATATCAATGCTGACTTGAACCAGTCTTCACTTGGACAATTCTATATCTGGCAGGATCAGGCTGATATGCTTTATGAGGAGTACGGCATTCCTTACCTGGATGCCGGCACCATCAACTTGACCATGGATCCCGGCAGCGAATGGCAGACCCGGGGCAAGAGCTTCATTACCTCGCTGGATTTCAATCATGGCGGTCTGGTGGATACCCGGAAGGGACACGGGGTATCCGTTTCCATCGGCAAGCTCACTGGGGAGGGCGGTACCTTCCTCATGGACTTATCCAAAGATGCGGATAAATCCGACATGCTCTATGTAAAGGATTTGAGCCAGTCCGGCGTCCAGCACATCCAGGCCTATCTCCAGCCGGATACCAAAGTGGAAGAGCTGAAGGGCATCCGCTTTGCCACCACCGGCGGGGATGATTACAAACGGGATCCGGCCGCCAAATTCGATGTGAGCCTGGCCAAGGATCAGGGCATTAACAATATTACTCTGAAAGTAAAGAACGAGAAGTTCAATCCGGAAGATACTGCCACCAATGAAAAGTTCAACGGGGGCAAAAATGGTATGGGTACCTACAAGCCCGGCAACGACTATGTAACGGCTGTCTTTTCCGGTAAAGGCTTTACCAAGGAAGTCCCGGATCAGGAAAAGATCATGACGGCTACCTTGGCTGGGGAGCAGACCACCGATGCAGATGGCAATCTCCTGCAGGAATACCTGAAGACCGAAACCATCGAAAACCCGGTCAAGGAAGGGACCAACTGGTTTGTGGATGAAGCGGTGGTCACGCCTTCGGACAGCGGCAAGGTTATCAAGAAGGCCATTCATCTGGACTACATGAATGCCATTTCTGAAATTTATACCGATACGCTCAACAAGCGCCTCGGCGAAGCCCGCTATAGCGCGGACGGCGATGGCACGTGGGCTAGAATCCGCCATGATCAGCTGGGGCGTACGGGCCTGTATGATGCCAAGAATACGATGGTCGAAGTCGGCTATGACTGGACGCGCAACGAAACGAACTTTGGCAAACACATCCAGGGTGCGGCACTTGACTGGATGAACGGCAGTGCGAACTATAAAGAACTCAATGGCAGCAGTGACACGAAGCGCTATGGTGCCTGGTTCTACGATACCCGCCTGGGCAATAAAGGTCATTACACGGACTTCGTCGCCAAATACGGCCGCCTGTTCAATAAGTTCACGCTGCTGCAGGACAGCGGGCTGCCGGTGCAGGGCGATTATCACAATGATGCGTATTCGCTGAGCTTTGAATACGGCCGCAAGATGCCGCTCTCTTCTTCCTGGTACATTGAACCGCAGGCACAGGCCCAGTACACGTATCTGGGCAGTACGGATTACCGCACGACGCAGGGGACGCGTGTTCATCTGTCCGGCACGGACAGCTTCATCAGCCGCCTCGGCTTCCGCCTCGGACAGGATCTCGGCGAGAAGACGACGTTCTACATCAATGCGGACTTCCTGCATGAGTTCCTCGGCAATCAGGATGTGTCGGCCAGCGACATGACGGGCCGCATGAACGTTACGGGCCATAATGACGGCAACTGGTACGACGTGGGCCTCGGCCTCACGACGCATCTCAATAAGGATGCTATGCATTTGTCAATTGTGAGAAATCCTTCGGTCCAAAGATCGAACATAGCTGGTCGCTGGAAGCCGGCCTGAATTTCCAGTTCTGATGATGAGTTGAGCAAAGAGCGTTAAAAATAGGAGGTCATAGCCATGAGAAGAATTTGCGGGAAAAAATTGACGTTAGCCGTGGTGGCTTCCCTGCTCGCCGGCACGGTGCCGGCCTGGGCGGCGGATGTGACGGGGCAGCAGGTGACCATTGACAAAGATCGGACTGAAAGCCTGCTTTGCGGTGGTTATACAACGAGCGGAAATGCTTCAAGAAATACCCTTTTTGTCACCGGCAGTGCATCCATTACCGCTGACGAGGGCGCTGGCGGCGGATATACTAAGGCTGGGGAGGCCATCGGCAATCAGGTGAATTTCAGCAGCAGTGGAAGCCATCAAATAGAAGCTGTCTTTGGGGGAGCTGGACATACAAAAGCCAGCGAGAATCAGGTATCCATCACCAATGGGAAGTTTGATTCCCAGTTCATCTACGGAGGTTTTTCAAATTCAGCCGTCAACAATAACAAGGTATCCATCGGGGGCACTGCGGATATAACTCTTACGATAAGTGGACCGGACGGAGATGGCATCTATGGTGGATATGTTGAAGAAACTTCATGGACGGTTCCAAGTACGGCCAAGGGAAACCAGGTATTTTTCAGCGGTGGCACCGTCAGGGGGGCCGAATTCATTGCCGGCGGCGGAGCTGACAATGTTGTGGATAACCAGGTATCCATTACCGGCGGAAAACTGGAAAACAGCATGGTGATGGTCGGCGGGTATGGCTCGACCCTTGCCCAAGGAAATGCCGTTGCTGTGGACGGAAAAGCGGATATATCTGCTTTGGGCCTGGCGGGAGGCTATGCCCAGACGACGGAAGGCAATCAGGTTTCTATTGACAAAGACGCTGCTGTGACAGCCATAGCTATTGGCGGCGGAGTGGGTGGAACTGTTTCCCATAATTTCGCCGCTATCAAGGGCACTGTTACCAGTTACCTCCTGGGGGGTGCAGGTACTTTTGGAGAGCAGAGTTCTGATGTTGCTTCCGGCAATGTGCTGAACCTGGAAGGCGCCAAGTTGGTTCCTCTCCAAAAGAACCAGGCTCTGTCGATAGGAAAAGATTGGGGGATTGAAGAAGATGTCAATGAAATCATGCAGCAGTTGAAGGACCCGGGAGAAACCATCCTGGCAGCCGGAGGAGCCCTTATGTATGGCGGTAAGGCCCAGGACAATATGGTGAACCTGAGCGGCACCATGGATCTGAGCCAGGCCAATTTGTATGGCTGGCTTACTCCCTTGGATGTTGCACAGGACCCGTCCGATTTTCTAGGACCGGGAGGTGATGGTGAAACCAATCACAGCGGCAACACCCTGAACGTAGGCTATACGACGGAAATTTCTACGGATCAGGACAGTAAAACCACCATCACTGGCAAAGCGGCTGATTGGCATGGCAGCAAGGTTCAGGGCATCTACAATTTCGATAAGATCGCTTTCTACAACGTAGACCACTCCCAGCCGGCTCTGACGGTGACAGATACAGTGAGCCTGCCGGATAATGTGACCCTGGATCTGGATCATTTCACTCCTGCCAGCAGCCCGGCAGACCGTGTAATCAAAGATGATGTACTCATCGATGCTTCCGGAGCTGCTACGGTGAAGGGGCTGGACAAACTGTATGAATCTGGAAAGGATAAATACCAGCAGACGCTGACTCAGACGTATGCTGACGGCGGGGTGGAAGTCACTGGCAAGGCAGGGCTTTCCCTGTCGAGTAACAATATTTTATCCTATGGCCTTCGTTCCCTGGAGGATATCACCTACAAGACTATCGACTGGCAGACGGACGGCACGGTCCTGACTCTCGCGGACAGCCAGAAGTTTGACCTTGCCAATACCAAGGTCCATACGGAGAATATCGGCTTTACGGCGAAATCGTTGGAGCGCATCACCAAGGAGGGGGATTACTCCATGACGCTTCTGGATACGCAGGGGAACAAGACCCTGGCGGCCGGCAATCTGACGACGAAGCAGGGCAAGTGGAATATCAGCAATGCCCTCGAAGGTACGGGCGTTGCCTCTCTCGATGCGAACGGCAATATCATCTACACAATGGATACGGTCCAGAAACAGAATAGCACGGAAATCAAAGTCGATACTTCGAAGCAGACGCATAACGCGTTGATTGCCAATGAGGCGGGCCTCGGCATACTGGCAGCAGGTCGTGACCGCCTGGACAGCGTGCTGACGAATTTCAATGGCCAGGAAAAGGGCGGCTTTACATTTGCCAGCCTGGGCGGCAGCAAGGACACGTACGATACGGGCAGCGAGAGCAAGACGTACACGTGGAATGGTCTCGTTGGCGTTGGCAATGAAGCGGCCACGAAAGACGGGGATTTCTCCTATGGCCTGTTCTATGAATACGGCAAAGGCCACTACAGTGTGGATGGCGCCGGCTATACGGGCAGCGGCGACGCGCATTACAATGGCGGCGGCTTGATGGCAAAATACATGGCCAGGAACAAGAATTATGTGGAAGGTTCCCTGCATTTCGGCAATCTGAAGAACACTGCAGATTCCGTCCTCCACAGCAGCGATGGCAGTGCCTATGGTTACAACACCAGCAGCAATTACTGGAGCGGACATGTAGGCTTTGGCCATATCTTTGATTTGACAGACAAGGTGGAAAGCACGAGCTTGGGCGGCACGCAGCGCGCCGCGCGTGATCTCGATGTTTACGGCAAGTATTTCTACACGCATGTGGGCGGCGATTCGTTCCGCGCTGGGGAAGCAAACTACCAGCTGGATGGGATGAACAGCAGCCTGTTGCGCATCGGTGCGCGCCTGAACAACCGGTCGGGCTGGAACAATTACTACTACGGTCTGGCCTGGGATTATGAGTTTGACGGGGAAAGCAACGGCACGGTTTCCGCAGCCGGCCTCAGTGCTCCCATCCGCAAAGCCGATATCGGCGGCAGCAGCTTGATGGCGGAAGCCGGCTGGAAGCTTGAATCCAACCAGGAGAATCCCTGGGAGGTCAATCTCAGCATGCAGGCATACGCCGGCCAGCATAAAGGCCTCGGCGGCAACGTCTATATGGCATACCACTTCTAAGCCTGATGAATGATAATAAGGTCTGTGTACGATGGCTCGTTGTACACAGACCTTATTTTTGTGCGGGAAATATTCTGCATAGATGTTGGCTTGCAAGATGTGGATTTTAGAGTACAATTAGATTGTGTATATAGGAGATTTACATGGAGGTTAAGAAAGTCAGATGCATTTGAATGAATTGAACATCGGCGAGAGTGCGGTGGTGCGCTCTGTCGGTGGTGAGGGAGCGCTGCGGCAGCACTTTCTCGATATGGGCGTAATCCCGGGCGCGCAGATCACGCTGGTGAAGTTTGCGCCACTTGGGGATCCGATTGAATTCCGCATTCATGATTACGAATTGACATTGCGTGTCGATGATGCAAAAAAAATCGTGGTGGAGAAGCTGGAGGAAGAGCCGCCTTTGCAGCCCAGGACGATGATCCCGCATGAACCGACGGATCATCCGGGACTCGGTGAGGGCGGACGCTATCACGTGCGTCAGGGAGAGAATCCGCTGCCTGATAATCAGCTGCTGACGTTTGCGCTCGCGGGCAACCAGAACTGCGGCAAGACGACGCTTTTCAATCAGCTGACGGGCTCGAATCAGCATGTCGGCAATTTTCCGGGGGTCACGGTGGACCAGAAGAGCGGCTGCATCCGCAATCACCGCAATACGCTCATCACGGATCTGCCGGGCATCTACTCGATGTCGCCGTATACGGATGAGGAAATCGTTTCGCGTGAGTTCATCCTGCGCGAGCAGCCGACGGGCATCATCAATATCGTCGATGCGACGAATATCGAGCGCAATCTTTATCTGACGCTGCAACTCATTGAACTCGACCGGCCCATGGTACTCGCGCTCAACATGATGGATGAACTCACGGGCAATGGCGGTTCGGTTGATATCAACGCCATGGAGTCGCTTCTGGGCATCCCCGTCGTGCCGATTTCGGCGGCCAAGGGCGAGGGCATCGAGGAGCTTGTCGAGCATGCATTGCATGTGGCGCATTATCAGGAGAAGCCGGGACGCATGGACTTCTGCGATGCCGAGAGTCATCGCGGCGCGGTTCATCGCTGCCTGCACGGCATCATGCATCTCATCGAGGATCATGCAAGAGATGCGCGCATCCCGCTGCGCTTTGCGGCGACGAAAGTCGTCGAGGGCGACCACCGCGTCATCGAGGCGCTGCAGCTTGATCAGAACGAGAAAGAGATGATCGAGCATATCATCTGCCAGATGGAGAAGGAACGCGGGCTCGACCGTGCGGCAGCCATTGCCGATATGCGGTTTTCCTTCATCGAGAAGCTGGTCGGCCGCACGGTCCATAAGGCACATGAGAGCCGGCAGCATGAGCGCAGCAGCCGTATCGACAAGGTGCTGACGGATAAGTATCTGGCCATCCCGTCGTTCGTGGCTATCATGAGCCTGGTCTTCTACCTGACGTTCAATGTCATCGGTGCGGGATTGCAGGATCTCATGGCGGCAGGCATCGGTGCCTTGCAGGATCTGGTGGATGCGGAGCTTTCAGCCTGGCAGGTCAATGACGCCATCCATTCGCTCGTCATCGACGGCATCTTCACGGGTGTCGGTACGGTACTCTCGTTCCTGCCGATCATCGTGACGCTCTTCTTCTTCTTGTCACTGCTGGAGGATACGGGCTACATGGCGCGCATCGCTTTTGTCATGGATAAATGGCTGCGCAAGATCGGTCTTTCCGGCCGCAGCATTGTGCCGTTGCTCATCGGCTTCGGCTGCAGCGTGCCGGCCATCATGGCGACGCGCACATTGCCGTCAGAGCGGGATCGACGCATGACGATCCTTTTGACGCCATTCATGAGCTGCTCGGCGAAACTGCCAATCTACGGCTTGTTTATCGCGGCTTTCTTCGGTGATTACGGTGCCTTGCCGATGATCATCCTGTATTTTGGCGCGATGCTCGTGGGGATTCTCGTCGCACTCCTCGGCAAGAACAGCATCTTCAAGGGCGAGGCTGTGCCGTTTGTCATGGAGCTGCCGAATTACCGCATGCCGGGCTGGCGCAATGTGAGCCAGCTGCTCTGGGAGAAGTCGAAGGATTTCCTGGAGCGTGCCTTTTCCGTCATCTTTGTGGCGACCATCGTGATCTGGTTCCTTGAGACGTTCAATTTCCGTCTCGATATGGTGGCAGATTCCTCTGAAAGCATCCTGGCCGCCGTAGCTGGTGTGATTGCACCGATTTTTGCACCGCTGGGCTTTGGCGATTGGCGTATCTCGACGGCGCTGATCTCCGGTTTCATGGCCAAGGAGAGTGTCGTTTCGACGTTGACGGTACTCTTTGGCACGGCTTCCCTTGATACGGTCCTGACGCCCTTGACGGCGGCGTCTCTTCTGGCTTTCTGCCTGCTCTATACGCCGTGTGTCGCGGCGATTGCCTCGGTCAAGCGGGAACTCGGTACGGCCTGGGCTGTCTGGGTCGTCGTGTTCCAGTGCATCATCGCCTGGCTTGTTTCGTTCCTCGTCCATGCGATTGGTTCACTGCTTTGACGTTAAGCCGCGCAGCAAAAAACGCGCCTGTGCCGCATTTGCGGTCACAGGCGCGTTTTGCGCGCTTGCACGATCAATCTTCTGCGTCACGTGTCTCGATATAGAAGAAGAACGCGGTGACGAAGATGGCCAGAACGAGCCAGACATAAGACGGAATCATAAGGACCTCCTGTCGCTTAAGGCATGGGGGTGAATACGGTAGCGCCTGTTTAAAGATGTCTCTTTAATCATGCTTTGATTCTAAATTACGGGATGTATCTGAAAAACAGCTGAAAGAAGTACAACCTCTGGTAGCTGAAAAATCTTTTTGTTATAATGAAAGAGAAACTTGATTTTTCGCTAGAAAGGGTGGTCCTATGTATACGCTTTCCACAAATGAATTCCAGGGCAAGAAGCCGCAGATCCATGAAGAGGCTTTTATCGCACCGCAGGTTTTCCTGTCTGGCGATGTACGCGTCGGGCGTTTCTCGAGCCTATGGCCGGGCGTCGTAGCGCGTGGTGATGTCAATTATATCGAGGTCGGCGAATGCTCGAATGTCCAGGATCTCGTCTGCCTGCATGTCGCTGATGAGAATCCGTGCATCATCGGGGATTATGTGACGATCGGCCATGGTGCCGTGGTACATGGCTGCGAGATCGCGGATCACGTACTCATCGGCATGAATGCGACGGTGCTGACGGGCGCGAAGATTGGCCGCGGATCCATCATTGCGGCAGGAGCGCTGGTCCGCGAGAACCAGGTCATCCCCGAGAATTCGCTCGTAGTCGGCGTGCCGGGCAAGGTCGTGCGCACACAGGATCGTATCGAGACAATCCATGCGCAGGCCATCAAGTACAAATGTGAGTGGGCCATCGGCTATGGCGTGAAGCCCGATATCGAGGGCGAACTCTATCATGGGGAAAAAATCATCTGACGATGACGGCACCCCAGGCTTCAAGCAGCATCGGCAGACGCCAGCGGGCGTTGGCCGGGCTGGTTGAGGGCAGGGCATGGAAGTCCAGGTCCGTGCGTTTCAGGAGGTTTTTGTTGAAGCGCTTGAAGGCCTGAGCGGATTTGCCGCCGTTGAAGCAGATGGTGTGAAGGTTTGGATAGGTTTGGAGCAGGGCAGTGAAATCATTGCCCTGCTCGTTTTGTATGGCGGAGTCGAGGCTGCCAGCGCGCTCGCAGGTGCCGATGGAGTCCCAGAGGGCGATGTGATGGCGCAGGAGCATCTGCAGTTTTTCCGGATAGGTCTGTGGCAGCGTTTCGCCGAGGAGTGTGGCCATCATGGGCCAGAAGCGGTTCTGGGGATGGGCGTAGTACTGCTCTTCCTGCAGGGATTTGACGCCGGGCATGGAACCGAGGATCAGTGTGTGGCAGTTTTCATCAATGCTCGGCGGGAAGCCAATACAGAGCATCGTGGTCAGTCCTTTCTTATCGATGGGCGAAAGCGGCCTTGAGGTGCTGGAGACCATTCTCGAGGGTCTTCCAGGGGCAGGCGATGTTTATCCGCTGGAAGTTGGAGCCGGCGGAGCCGAAGATGTGGCCGCTGTCGAGCCAGAGGTTGGCTTTATGGATGATGATGTCGTCGAGTTCTTTGTCGCTGAGGCCATAGGCGGAGAAATCGAGCCAGAGGAGGTAGGTGCCTTCGGGTTCGATGAGCTTGACTTTGGGCATGTTTTCGGCGAGGAAAGCTTTTGTTTTCTGGTAGTTCGTCTCGATGTAAGCCAGGAGTTCCTGGAGCCATTCGCCGCCGTGTTCGTAGGCGGCCTGTGCGGCAAAGAGTCCCAGGGCGTTTGGCTGGCTGTAGCCGGCTGAGAGGACCTCAGCGCGGAATTTCCGGCGCAGCTTGTCGTTTTCAATGAAGATGTTGGAAATCTGCAGTCCGGCGAGGTTGAAGGTCTTGGACGGCGAGGTGCAGGTGATCGTGCGTGCGGCGATTTCCGGAGACAGAGAGGCCAGTACCGTATGATGGAAGCCGGGGCGCACGAATTCATGGTGGATCTCGTCGGCGACGATGAGGACTTCGTGGCGCGCGCAGATATCGGCGATGTGCAGCAGTTCCTCTTTTGTCCAGACGCGGCCAGCCGGATTGTGGGGACTGCAGAGCAGGAAGAGCTTGACGTTCCCGTTCGTGATCTTCTGCTCGAAGTCGGCAAAGTCGATTTCGTAGTGGCCGTCCTTCAGGACGAGCGGGCTGTTGACGAGTTTGCGGCCATTCTGCACGATGACCTCTGTGAAGGGATAGTAGACGGGCTGCTGCAGGAGTACGCCGTCTCCCGGGGATGTGAAGCAGCGTACGGCAGAGGCCAGGGCAAAGACGACGCCCGGCGTCATGATGAGGGCGCGGGGGCTCGGTGCCCAGCCGTGATGTTCCTTCATCCAGTTCACGATGATAGCTCTATAGGATTCCTTGGGGTCGGTGTAGCCGAAGATGCCGTGCTGGACGCGGCGCGTGAGTTCGTCGATGACGGGCTGCGGCGTACGGAAATCCATGTCGGCCACCCAGAAAGGCAGGATGTCTTTGGGATAGCCGCGTTCGGCGGCAAAGTCGTATTTGAGGCAGGAAGTGCCGCGGCGGTCAATGAGTTCGTCAAAATTCGTGGTCATGAAAATCCCTCGCTTTCGTAATGGGAGTCGTGTTTTTAAGGTTGTTCAACGGTTCAGGGCCTGATCGAGATCGGCGATGAGATCCTCGCTGTCTTCAATGCCGATGGAGAGCCGCAGCAGGCGTTCATCGAGCCCGGTGCGTGCCAGGAGTTCCCGGGGCATCTCAGCATGGGTCTGAGCCAGCGGATACGTCAGCAGGCTTTCGACACCGCCCAGGCTTTCGGCAAAGGCGATGAGCCGGATGCGTTCAAGCATGGCTTGGGCGAGTTCCGGTGTCTTGACCTTGAAGGAGATCATGCTGCCGTTGCCTGTAGCCTGGCGTTGCTGCAGGGCATGTCCCGGATGAGAAGGCAGGCCGACATAGTAGACGTCCGTGACATTTTCCTGCGCAGCCAGCCATTCGGCAATCTTCAGGGCGTTCTGGGCCTGGCGTTCGACGCGGATGCCGAGTGTCTTGATGCTGCGCAGCAGCAGCCAGGAGTCCATGGGCGAGAGATTCGGTCCTTCGGATTTGATGAGGAGTTCAAGTTTTTTGCCGTAAGCGGCGTCTTTGTCCGCGATCGCGATGATACCGGCAATGATGTCGTTGTGGCCGCAGAGGTCTTTGGTGCCGCTGTGGACGACGATATCGGCACCGAGTGTCAAAGGTTTCTGGAAATGCGGCGAGAGGAACGTGTTGTCAACCGTGAGCAGGGCGTCATGTGCATGGGCGAGTTTTGCGAGAGCTTCAATATCGCTGATGCGCATCATCGGGTTGGAGGGCGTCTCGATGAAGAACATGCGCGTTTCGGGCCGGATCTTGGCTTCGACTGCCGCGAGGTCAGAGGTATCGACGTAATCGAATTCCAGGCCGTAGGCGCTGTAGATGTCGTTGACGAGGCGCACGGTGCCGCCGTAGAGGTCCTCAGACAGCAGGATGTGGTCGCCAGGCTGCAGGAGGTGCAGAGCCATATTGATGGCAGCCATGCCGGAAGAGAGTGCCCAGGCGCGCGAAGCACGCTCGAGCCTGGCGACGGTGAGTTCAAGTTCATGGCGTGTTGGATTGTCCACACGGCCGTAGTCGTAGCCCGTACTCTGCTTGAAGCCGGGGTGACGGTACGTGGCCGAGAGATAAATCGGGTCGCTGATGGCACCGGTTGAGTCGTACTGATGACAGCCGTGTACTTCCAGGGAAAAATCTTTCATAGAAACAAAAACTCCTTTGTATGATATCCGCTCTAATTACATATTAAACATGTATGATATATTAAATTTATTATAAAGGCTGAACGGGAGGATGTCAATCGCTTGCTTTGTTATCTTTCGGGCAGGGCAGTGCAAGGCAGGTGCGCGCGCCTTTGACTGCCGTAAAATTGGCACTGGTGAGGTCAGTGAGTTCTGTCAGCCGCGTTTCGACTTCCTCTGGCGGCAGCAGCAGATGCAGCGTGACGTTTTCGCCGTATTCGCTCTCGCCGTGGCGGATCTCCTGCTGGCGCAGCCAGTGTTCGACAGTGGACAGCAGGTCGTAGCCGACGGTCACGGCGACTTCCTGGAACGGTGTCATGGCGATATGCGTGGCTGCATCGAGGCCGAGGACGGCCGCATGACCATATGCGCGGATGAGGCCGCCGGCGCCGAGTTTGATGCCGCCGAAGTAGCGCGTGACAACGATGACGACGTCGGTCAGCTCATTCTTCCTGATGGCTTCGAGGATGGGATTGCCGGCTGTGCCGCCCGGTTCCCCGTCATCGTTCGATTTCTGCTTGTCGCCGCGCGGCCCGAGTACCCAGGCTGAGCAGTTGTGGCGTGCATCGAAGTACTTCTTTTTCATGGCCTGCACGAAAGCCCGTGCTTCTTCTTCCGTTTCCACATGGCGCAGATGCGTGATGAATTTTGATTTCTGGATTTCGTAATGGGTGACGAGAGCATCGTCCTGTTCCTGTATAGTTCGATATGTTTGCATGGTATATTCCTTTCGCTGGATTCTTTTCTATAATTATAGTATAGAATAACGAGCGATGTATAGGATGGGATTTTGTCAAAATTTAATTCCGGAAGCTATGGTAATTCGATTCGTTTTGTAGTATCCTTTAGTAGAAATAATGGAAGTGTCGCGGATGGCATTGCTATACAAATCACAGATTGAAGCGGCACTGGGAAGGTTGTGTTATTAAGGTCATGAACGAGTCGAAAATGAACAGAGGGCTGAAGAATCGCCATCTGCAGCTGATTTCCCTCGGTGGGGTCATCGGCAGTGGCTATTTTCTCGGTACGGGGTATGTCCTCGAAAAAGCAGGTCCAGCTGCGATACTTGCGTATCTTCTGGGTGGCGTCATCGTATTGTGCGTCATGCTTTGCCTGGCGGAACTGGCTGTCGATAAGCCGGTTTCGGGTTCTTTTGTCACGTACGCGAAAGAGCATATTTCTTCGACCTGGGCGTGTGGAGTAGGCTGGGCCTACTGGACGACCTGGGTGGCGTACGTTCCGTCGGAGATGATTGCCGCTGGCATCATCATGAATCATTTTTTGCCGGAAGTCAGTCAGCTCTGGTGGGCTGTATTCTTCGGACTCCTGGTGACAATCCTGAATCTGTTTCATGTCGACAAGTTCGGCGAGAGCGAGTTTTGGTTATCCTTGATCAAGATCGTAGCACTTGGTGCGTTCAGCATCGTGGCAGGCCTCATCTGTCTGGGCCTCATCGGCGATCAGGGGTATATCGGTACGAAAGTCCTGCTTGGAGGCGGGGGCTTTGCACCGAATGGCTACTGGTCCATTGTTTTGACCATGGTCATCATCCTCGTCAATTTCCAGGGAACGGAAATCATTGGCCTGGCAGCCGGGGAATGTGAGAAACCGGAAAAGAGTATCCCGATTGCTGTCCGCAATGTGACGTGGCGCATCATCGCGCTCTACATCATCCCGATTTCCCTTCTGATTTCGATCCTGCCATGGGATCAGGCTTCGCTGGAAGAAAGCGTCTTCGCTGCCGCTGTCTCGCATTATGGCTTTACGCACTTCGGTGCATTCTTTGCGTTCGTCATCCTGACGGCCGCCATCTCGTGTTCGAATTCTGGTCTCTACGGTGCGGCACGGGCCCTGCATGCACTGGCTCGCATGGATATGGCGCCGCATACGCTCGGGCACATCAACAAGAATGGCATGCCGTCGCGTTCCATCCTCGTTTCCATCTGTGCCTGCTGGGCCGTCATCCTGCTCTATTCGTTCAATCCGGATTCTGCGCTTTACACGTATCTGCTCGCCGTTTCGGGCTTTACGGGCGCCATTGCCTGGATCTCGATCTGCTGGAGCCAGTATCGCAGTCGCAAGCAGCGCATGGCAGCGGGAACGGTGGAAACACTTCGTTACAAGACGCCGTTCTTCCCGTATGTGACGCTCTTTGGTATCTGGGCACAGGTGTTCTGCCTTGTAGTCATGGTCTTTGATCCTGAGCTTAGGGAGTCCCTGTATGCCGGCATCCCGATGCTCGTCATCCCGATGGCCTGGTATCGTCTGCGTCAGCGTCGCCGCACGACAAGTACTGCGCGTGTCCTGCACTGAGTCTTATAGAGTTTTGCATCGATCAGCCGCTTGGTTCCACTGGAATCCAGGCGGCTGATTTTTTAGGCAGGAATCATATGTAATCTTTTTTTATATAAAAAGGTATGATATTTATTGACACGAGTAGTATCTTTTTTTGTATAATACAATCAGTTTCATCAGTTGAGAACAGGGGATGACGGTTTTGTATCCAATGAAATTGCGGGCACCGCTCAAGGACTATATTTGGGGTGGCACGAAACTCAAGACGGATTATGGTAAAGAGACAGACCTCGATAAGGTATCGGAATCGTGGGAACTCGCCTGCCACAAGGATGGCATGAGCATCATCGAGAATGGTTCGGAGAAGGGGCGCACGCTCAAGTCATATCTTGATGAAGCCGGCCAGGGAATCCTCGGTGAACATGCGAAGAGGTTCCCGTATTTCCCGCTGCTCATCAAACTCATCGATGCGAAGGATAATCTCTCGGTGCAGGTGCATCCGGACAATGACTATGCGATGCGCGTCGAGGGTGAATTCGGCAAGACCGAGATGTGGTACATCGTCGACTGTGAGCCGGGTGCGACACTGATTTATGGCTTCAAGTACGAGATCACAAAAGAGGAATTTGAACGCCGTATTGCCGACAATACATTGCTCGAGGTCTGCAATCAGGTGCCGGTCCACAAGGGGGATGTGTTCTTCATCGAATCGGGGACGCTGCATGCCATCGGCAAGGGAATCACCATCTGCGAGATCCAGCAGAATTCGAATACGACGTACCGTGTTTACGATTACGGCCGTGTGGGCAAGGATGGCAAGCCGCGCGAACTCCATGTCAAGAAGGCGATTGATGTCACGAATCTTGAGCCGGTCAAGGAACGTCCAAGACTTGATGCCGTCGTCGACATCTTTGCGGATACGAAGGCGCGCTTGCTGGCTTCGTGCGAATATTTCACGGTATATGGACTCGAGGTGGATGGCACGAGCCATCTGACGGCAGGTATGGATTCGTTCCAGAGCTTTACTGTGCTTGAGGGCCAGGTGACACTCAAGTGCGGCGAGACAGAGCTGACGTTTACCAAGGGCGAGTCGTCATTCCTGCCCGCAGGTCTTGGCTCTTATATGCTTTCCGGTAAGGCTAGCTTGATATTGAGTAAGATTTGAATCTTGGGGAATTGAAGGATCGGTTGGCTTTTGCTAGCTCCCATAAGTCCGCCATCCTGGAGGCTGAGCAGCTCACCTTTTTGATGATGGCCGTTTTTTGAGTATTGGCAGGTTCATCCTTGCGGCAATGAGCGGACATTCCGCATCATCAGCATCCGCTGACATTTTGCTTCGTGCAATAAAAAAACAGCAAGCACTTTCGTGAGATTGCCATTTCTTTCTCCGCTTATGATGGATCTTTTTCCGGTACCTTTTCCGCTCCATCCTGCTCATCGGGCAGGGAGAGGTAGCTGCGGATGGCGGCAATCTCGTCGGCGACGAAAAGGCCAGCTGGGGATTCACGGATCATGACGGCCTGGAGCTGGCGGCTCTGCTCTTCCTGATCCTCGCTGCGCAGATTCGCGGGGTCTGCTGCAGCCCGCGTCAGGGCAATGGCACGGTGCTGGGCTTCGGCATATTCGTGGGTCTTGCGGATGACTTCGGTAGCTTCATCGTAGCAGGCATCGTTGAGAGCGAGTGGCGGCGTATGCTTCTCAATGCGGTCTGCGAGCTGCTGGCTGTCCTGTTCGAGCTGAGAGAGGCGCAGGTAGGTTGTCTGGATGCTGATATTGTCTTCCTTGAAGTTTTCCAGGATCTGGTGATACCATTGCCAGTTATGGTCGAGGCTGTCGATATCTTTCTGGTAGCTTTCATACCAGTTGGCGAATGTCTGCTGCTGTTCCATCATGGCATAGCGGTCTTCGGGGCTCAGGCTGGTTTCGGGATGCCTGGTGCTGGGCCATATGAAGAAGACGACAGCACTCGTAAGGCAGAGCATGAGGAAAAAGCAGATAAAAATCTTGCGGCTCGGGATATAGTGATAGAGCAGTGCCAGCAGTATGACAGCAATGATGGCGCCAATCAGAAGAAGCATGAAGTTTCCCTCCAATTATATATTTCAGGATCTGTACATGTTCCTATTCTATCATAAAGTGTGCAGCAGGGACAGGGGAGCCCTTGCGGGATGCAGCGGAAAGGGCTATACTTGAGTTCATCAAGGATGTGATAGATTGAAACGTAAATTTTTGAGTGATTTTTGGCAATTATTCCGTGGCTATTGGCATTCGGAAGAAAAGTGGAAGGCACGCGGACTTTTGGCTTTCGTCATTGTCTTGAACTTTGCTTCGGTGTATCTGCTCGTGCGCCTCAACAGCTGGTACAACGTTTTTTATAACGCTTTGCAGCAGTATCAGTCCGAGTCCTTCTGGCCGCTCATCGGCGAGTTCACAGGGCTGGCTTTCCTGTACATCATCCTGGCTGTTTATGCCATTTATCTGCGGCAGATGCTGCAGATCAAGTGGCGGACCTGGATGACGGATCGCTATATTGGCCGCTGGATGAAGGATCAGGTCTATTATCGCCTGCAGGTCTTGAAGAGCGATACGGATAACCCGGATCAGCGAATCAGTGAGGATATCAATCAGTTCGTCTCATTGACACTGCAGCTTCTGCTGGGCTTCCTCAAGCAGCTGACGACGCTCGGCGCTTTCGGTGTGGTACTCTGGAACCTTTCAGGTGCCTTTACCGTGCCGTTCGGCGGGCATGAATTCGTGATTTATGGGTATATGTTCTGGTTTTCCCTGCTTTATGCTGTGCTTGGCACGGTGGGCGTCCATTTTGTCGGCCGCCGGCTTATTGGACTCAATTTTGATCAGCAGCGTTTTGAGGCAGATTTTCGTTTTGATATGATGCGCGTGCGTGAGAACAGTGAAAGCATTGCGTTTTATCGTGGGGAACAGCCGGAATCGGTGGGCTTTGCGGAACGCTTCGCAAGGGTCATCGAGAATTACTGGCATCTCATGCGTCAGACGAAACTCCTGAATTTCTACGTCAATGGCTACGGCCAGCTGGCCATCATCGTGCCGCTCGTCATGGCGGCACCACAGTATTTTGCTGGTACTATGACGCTCGGCGGACTGATGCAGACGGCTTCGGCGTTCGGGCGCGTGCAGGATGCGCTTTCGTACTTCGTCACGGCATACGATACCATCGCACAGCTTGCAGCGGTCATCCATCGTCTTTCGGGCTTCACGCATCACATGGATGAGGTTGCTGCCCTTAAGAGCGATATTGTCTATGCACAGGGGGATGATCCGGAACTCGTGCTGCAGGATCTGGCGGTGAGCCTGCCCGACGGGCGCACGCTTTTGCGCGACTGCAATGTGGCATTGCCAGCCGGCAGCCGCCTGCTCATCACGGGCGCTTCGGGCTGCGGCAAGAGTACGTTGCTGCGCACGATGGCTGGTATCTGGCCGTATGGCAGCGGCAAATTGTCGGTCAGGAAAGGCAGCCGTGTCCTTTTCCTGCCGCAGCGCCCCTATCTGCCACTCGGCAGCTTGCGCCGTGCGCTCTATTATCCCTTGAGTGCGTCCGGTCCTGAGGAACGTCTCCGGGAGGCCTTGCGCAAGGCGGATCTCGCGCAGCTGGTAGATCGCCTGGACGATATCGATGACTGGAGCCGCATCCTGTCTCTAGGAGAGCAGCAGCGTCTGGCCTTTGCACGTGTCCTGCTCGTGCGTCCGGACTGGGTGTTCCTCGATGAGGCGACTTCGGCACTTGATGAACCGCGCGAGCAGGAGATGTACGAACTGCTGCGCCGGGAGCTCCCGCAGATGGGCATTATCAGCGTCGGTCACCGTTCGACGCTCTTTGCTCAGCATCAAGAAGAACTCCATCTTGCCGGTGATGGCAACTGGTGCGTGGCTCCAGTCACCTGAGCCGCAGCTGCCGGGCTTCACTCCTGGTGTCAGCAGCTGGCTTTCCTGAGTCTTGCGTGCTGACGCGCTGCAGATTTGGCTGCTGTTCTTGAAGCGGAATTTGAAAAATCGGTCCTGCCCCAGTGGTTGTGCTGGGGCAGGACCGATTTTTCTTTGGTGAGGTGTTTATCCAATCAGGCGGATATGGCGTTCGAGAAAGAAATCCTGCCATTCCCGCGAGGGTTCTTCGTCGGTGACGACGCAGTGGATATGGGAAAAGTCATCACATTTGACGAAAGCCGTCTTGTTGAATTTTGAGTGGTCGACGAGCAGGACTGTCTTGCGTGCTTGCTCCATCATGATTTGCTTGATCTTGCTTTCGCTCTCGTTGGATTCCATGACGCCTTTGTCGATATCAATGCCTTTGCAGCTGATGAAGGCGTAATCCACGAAGTAATTGTGCAGCGTCTGATAGGCGGTGGAGCCTGTCAGGGCGCAGGAACTCTCACGCATTTTCCCTCCGGTGCAGATCATCTGGAAGCCGCTGTTCATGAAATCGTTCATGAGGCGGATGGAGTTGGTGATGACCGTGATGCTGCGCTGTCCTTTGAGCTGCTGCAACAGTGCCTGGCAGGTCGTACTCGAGTCCATCATGATGGTATCGCCATCGTGGATGAGTTCGGCGGCTTTATCCGCAATGTGCAATTTGCTTTCGCTGTTGATGGCACTGCGCCGGGTGTACGAGAGGTCTTCGCTGGTGCTTTCTGCAAGGACGGCACCACCATAACTGCGTCTCAGGAGATCCTGGTTCTCGAGTTTCTCGAGGTCACGCCGAATGGTTTCCTCTGTGACATGGAAGAGTTTGGCGAGTTCTGCGACATAAACCTTGCGTTCGCGTCGCAGGAGTTCCATGATTTTTTGTCTGCGTTCCAAACCGAGCATGGTCTTTCCGTCCGGGAAAACTTGTGGGATGCTGCTGGATCGGCATTCCTGCAAGGCTGCACATTTTCCCGCGACGTCCTCCTTTTCTGTTATTCTCCCGCAGAGCGGGAGGGGCGCTGCAACCGGCGCGGCGTATGGCAATATTCCTACTTTTATTATAGGCTAGAATAAACAGAAATACAATATGAACAAATCAAAAACAATCTTTTATTTTGTTTAGTTTTTGGGGAGTTCACGTGATTGCGCGCAATACAATATTTTTTTCCCTGATTTTCAGATAAACGCGATAAAATAGAAACGTTTTGGTTAAAGAATGGGATGACGTGATGAAACGCAGGGATTTTATCAAGAATATATTTTGTGTCGGAGCGGGCCTGGCCTTGGCTCCGGGGCTTTTGGGCCGGGAGCTGGCCGAAGCTGCCTGGCAGGATGGCAGCGGAGATTTGCCAGGCGTGACGATACGGCAGACGTATCTGGATTTTCGTTCGCTGACGAACCGGCGGGTGACGGATGCCATCATCGTCCACCATGTCGGCAATACGAATGCGGATGTATCGGCTGAGACTATCCATCGCTGGCATCTGCAGAATGGCTGGGCCGGTATCGGCTATCACTTTGTGATCCGCAAGGATGGCACCATCGAAGCAGGACGGCCAATGGATACGGTAGGCGCACATTGTTATGGTGAGAATTCTCATACGGTCGGCGTCAATGTAGTCGGGAATTTTGAGGACTATATCCCCGAAGATGCTCAGCTTGCCTCAGCCAAGCACTTGCTGGCTGCCCTGTGCCGTTACTATGGGCTGTATCCCGATGGCAATACGATATTCGGTCATCGTGATTTCAATGCGACGGCTTGCCCAGGGAAAAATCTGTACGATATGCTGCCGGATCTCATTGCAGGCGCAGCGCGTATATATGGCCGCTGACCAGGTAGATCATATCTTTAGTTAAATTTATGGAAACATAAAGTTCGATTATACATATATGGAAAACGTATACTGTTTATCCTGGACGGACATCCGCGGAGTGCTTGCCAGATAAGGGTTGGACAAGCACTCCGCTTTTTTGTGGTATACATGATCCGCAGAGCAATTTCGAAAAAAAAATAATAAAAACATGAAATACATGGAGGAGTTTCAGAATATTTATCGAATCCATGTATTATAAAATCCAGTACGCAGGATTTCCATCCGAACATAAATTTGAATATGCGAGAGCTTATATTATGGATGGTGCATCGTGGTTATATCTTTGGTTTTCTTTTTATAGAGTTTGGTTTTATCCTGATAACAGCAAAACAGTCCGTTTTGGGAGGGATGGAGCTGGCTTGACGGGTTGTAAGCATGTAAATTAACAGAATGCTTTCTGTTATGATAAATATATCAGGCAGGACGTTAAGTAAGGGGAATACGCTACTGCCCAAAGATATCCAAGGGGGACTTTTTATGAGAAAGACAGAGTGTTTAGCAATGATACTCGCTGGTGGTCAGGGCAGCCGACTCGGGGCTTTGACGAAGAAAATCGCCAAACCAGCTGTGCCATTCGGCGGCAAGTATCGCATCATTGATTTTCCACTGAGCAACTGTGCCAATTCCGGCATCGATAAGGTCGGTGTCTTGACGCAGTATCGCCCGCTGGAACTTCACAATTATCTGGCATCTGGCAGTGCCTGGGATCTCGATAAGAAAGAGGGCGGCGTTTTCATCCTGCCGCCGTATGCACGTGAGAAGGGCGCTGACTGGTATCGCGGTACGGCGGATGCCATCTATCAGAATCTCAATTTCATCGACCTTGCGGATCCGGAATATGTCCTGATCCTTTCCGGTGACCACATCTATACGATGGACTATTCGTGGATGCTCGATGCACATAAGACGAATAAGGCTGAAGCGACGATCGGTGTCATTGAGGTGCCTTGGGATGAAGCTTCGCGTTTCGGCATCATGAATACGGATAAGACGGGCCGTATCGTGGAGTTTGAGGAGAAACCAGCCAAGCCAAAGAGCAATCTGGCTTCGATGGGTATCTATATCTTCAACAAGGATTTCCTCAAGAAGTATCTGGAAGAAGATGCCAAGGATGAGACGTCAAGCCACGACTTTGGCAAGAACATCATCCCGAAGATGTTGGCGGATAAAGCGCGTCTGTATTCGTATGCATTCGATGGGTATTGGAAGGATGTCGGCACGATCGAGAGCCTCTGGCAGGCCAATATGGATCTCCTGCAGGATGAGCCGCCGTTTGAACTCAATGGTGATTGGAAAATCTATTCTTCGAATCCTTCTATGCCGCCGCATTATGTTGGCCCGGATGCCAGCATCAAGCGTTCGATGGTCAGCGAAGGTTCTATGGTCCTCGGTGAAGTCGAGAATTCGGTTATTTTCCCGGGCGTCCGTATCGGCAAAGGGGCAAAGATCCGGAACTCGGTCATCATGCCGTCGACAGTGATCCGTGACAATGCTGTCGTTGATTATGCCATTGTTGCACAGGGGTGTGAAATCGGAGAAGGTGCAAAGGTCACGGGTGAGCAGGGTGCGATTACCGTAGTCGCTTCGGGCGAGACTGTATTGGCAGATGCCGGCAGCAAGCAGGCAGGCTGATATGGACTGATCCTTTCACGCAACCATACAACACATCAATAGGATCGGAGTGAATAAAATTGAAAACAGTAATGGGAATCATCAATCTCCAGGAAGATAATGGCATGATCCGTGAGCTTACCGAGCGCCGTGCCGTTGAGTCCCTGCCTTTTGCCGGCCGGTATCGCTTGATTGACTTTACGCTGTCGAGCATGGTCAATTCCGGTATCCAGAATGTAGGTGTCATGCTGCCGGCCAAGCCGCGTTCCGTCCTCGATCATCTGCGCTCCGGTAAGGATTGGGATCTGGCACGCCGCCACGATGGATTGTTCTATCTGCCGGCGCCGCAGAGCGAAGAAATGAAACGCCGGGGCGATCTCAAGAATTTCTACTACAATCTCGATTTCTTTGAGCATAGTTCCCAGAAGTACGTCCTGCTGACTGGTGGCAGTTTCGTCTACAATATGGATTTCAATGAACTCCTGCGTTTCCATCAGAATACGAATGCAGATATCACGATGGTCTATCACACCGTTTCTCAGGAGGAGACCGGACACAATGTGGTCATCGAGACTGCCGAGACCGGACTCGTCGAAGATATTGCCGAGAAACCGGCTGTCTACGATGGTTCCAAGGTGGCCATGAATGTATTCCTGATGGAGAAGCGCATCTTTGTTGAGATGGTTCGCTATACGTATGAACATGGCGGCCAGGATCTCCTGCTCGATGGCATCATCCGCCGGGCCAAAGAGTACAATATCTACGGGTATGAACACGATGGCTATGTGGCGCATGTCGATTCCACAGCCTCGTTCTACAAGGCCAACATGGATGTGCTGGATCCTTCCACCTGGGAAGAACTCTTCATGGGCAATAATTCTATCTACACGAAGGTCAAGGACGAGGTTCCCGTCCAGTACAAGGACACGGCCGTCGTCAAGAATTCTTTGATTGCCAATGGCTGCATCATTCGCGGTGAGGTTGAGAACAGCATCCTGTTCCGTGGCGTCACTGTCGAGAAAGGCGTCAAGATCAAGAATTCGATCATCATGCAGAAATGCGATATCAAGGAAGGTTCTCTGCTGGAGAATGTCATCTGCGATAAGAATGTGGTGATCACCAAGGAAAAATGGCTCAAGGGTGCGCAGAATTATCCGCTCATCGTGACAAAGAATGTGGTGATTTAAGTCTGGACAAGCCGTTGTAAAGAAGGAAAACCTGTGCATATGCCGGGGCTGATTTACAGCGGCTTTTCTTATAGGAAACATAGCCAAGGGAGTGTTTTATTTGGCAAGAGAGAACAAAGAGCAGAAGCAGAAGAACCGTGAGTTTGAACAGCTGAAGGAGAACTTGAAGCTGCGTTTTGTCAATACGGCCCATGTCATGTGGGGGCGTGATATCAAGGAACTCACGGAGAATGAGGTCTACCAGACGGTAGCTGCGACAGCCAAGCAGTATATCACCGATAACTGGATCAAGACGAATAAAACATATGCGGAACGCCAGGAAAAACAGGTGTATTATTTCTCTATCGAGTTCTTGCTTGGACGCCTGCTGAAGTCGAACCTCATGAACCTCGGCATTGAGGAAGCCGTCAAGGAAGTACTGGAGGATTTCCATCTGAGCCTTTCGGAAGCGTTCGAGGAGGAGCCGGATGCCGGCCTCGGCAATGGCGGCCTTGGCCGTCTCGCGGCCTGCTTCATCGATTCGATGGCGGCGCATCGCCTGCCAGGGCATGGCTGCAGCATCCGTTACCAATATGGCTTGTTCGAGCAGAAAATCGTTGACGGCAACCAGGTCGAGATACCGGATAACTGGCTCAAGAACGGCTTTGCCTGGGAGTACCGCAAGCCGGATAAAGCCATCGATGTCAAATTCAACGGCAATGCCTACATGAAGAAGATGGAAGATGGCAGCCTCAAGCTCGTCTACGAGAATCCGATGACGGTCATGGCTGTGCCGTATGATGTACCGATTGTCGGTTATCACAATAACACGGTCAATACGCTGCGTCTCTGGAATGCAGAAGTCAACCGTGATTTTTCGGATTATGGTATGCTGACGAAGGAACAGCTTCATCAGAAACAGGAATACCGCAATTTTGTCGAGAGCATCACGGAATTCCTTTATCCGGATGACAGCACGTATGATGGCCGCCGCATGCGCCTCATACAGGAATACTTCCTGGTTTCGGCCGGTGTCCAGAGCATTGTCCGCCATTATAAGAAGACGGGCATGGATATCCATGACTTCGGACAGAAGATCGCTATCCATATCAATGATACGCATCCGGCACTCTGCGTGGCAGAACTCATGCGCATCCTGGTCGATGAAGAAGGCCTGGAGTGGAATGAGGCTTGGGCCATCACGAAGAATACGATTGCCTATACGAATCACACCATCATGCCGGAAGCCCTCGAGAAATGGCCTGTTGACATGTTCAAGCCACTCTTGCCGCGCATCTACATGATCATTGATGAGATCAATCGCCGCTGGCTCATCGATGTACGCAACCGTTATCCAAACAACGAAGGCAAAGTCCATGCACTTTCCATCATCCAGGACAACATGGTCCACATGGCCCGCCTGTCCATTGTCGGCGGCCACAGCGTCAATGGTGTGGCGAAGATCCATACGCAGATCCTCAAAGACACGACGCTGCATGATTTCTACGAATACAATCCGCGGATGTTCAACAATAAGACGAATGGCATCACGCATCGTCGCTGGCTGATGGGGGCGAACCCGGAGCTTGCCGACCTCATTGATGCGACTATCGGCAGTCGCCGCTGGCATCGCCATCCGGAGCAGCTCGACCTGCTCAACGATGCGGTGGAAGACAAGCCGTTCCTTGAGAAACTCAATGCCATCAAGCATCTGCGTAAGGAAGCGCTCGCGGCCTATGTCAAGAAGCACAACGGTCTTGAGGTCGACCCGGACAGCATCTTCGATATCCAGGTCAAGCGCATCCATTCCTACAAGCGTCAGCTCATGAACATCATGCACATCATGTATCAGTATCATAAGCTCAAGACGGATCCCTCTTTCGATATGCTGCCGACGACGTATTTCTTTGGTGGCAAGGCAGCACCTGGCTACTACATCGCCAAGGAAACCATCCGCCTCATCAATGCCGTGGCAGAGAAAATCAATAAGGATGCTTCTATCCACGGCAAGATCAAGGTGGTATTCATCGAGAATTTCGGCGTTTCCATCGGCGAGATCGTTTACCCGGCAGCTGATGTCAGCGAGCAGATCTCGACAGCTTCCAAGGAGGCTTCTGGCACGGGCAACATGAAGTTCATGATGAACGGCGCCATCACGCTCGGTACGCTCGACGGCGCGAATGTCGAGATCCGCGATGCTGTGGGCGGCGATGCCAACTGCGTCATCTTTGGCCTCAAGGCGGAGGAAGTCCTCAATTACTATGCAACGGGTACGTATTCGGCCTGGAATGAATACAATATGAATGAGAATGTCCGCACTGTCATGAATCAGTTCACAGACGGCACGTATGGCAATTTCCAGTCGCTTTACGATTATCTGCTCAAGGATAACGATGAGTTCTTCATCCTGAAGGATTTCAACGCGTATGCGGATGCTCATGTCGAAATCATGAACCGTTATCAGAAGCGTTTCCAGTGGCTGCGTTCGTCGGCGGTGAACATTGCCAATTCGGGTGGTTTCTCGTCTGACCGCACTATTGATGAATATGCGAAGGAAATCTGGCAGATCAAGCCAGTCATGATCCCGTAAGCTGTGAATCGCGAAAGCAGGAACTTGCTTAGGATTCCAAGGGGATACACAGAAGGGGGATTATCGTGAAAACATCAGATTTAAGTGAATTTGACCTCTACTTGTTCCATCAGGGAACCAATTACCATGCTTATGAAATGCTCGGCGCTCATGTCATGGAGCAGGATGGCAGGAAAGGTGTGCGTTTTGCAGTATGGGCTCCGCATGCCAAATCCGTCAGCGTGGTAGGTGATTTCAACAATTGGGATACGCGTACCAATACGATGACCAAAGTCCATGATGGCGAGATCTGGCAGGTATTCATTGAGGGCGTCGAAGAAGGTGCTGTCTATAAATATGCCATCGAACCGCAGTGGGGCGGCCCGCATATCATGAAAGCCGATCCTTACGGGTTCTATGCCGAGAAAAAACCAGAGACGGCTTCGCGTGTCTATGACCTTGACCATTATACATGGCAGGATGGGGACTGGATCGAGCGCAAGAAGGGCGAATCGTCTTATGGCCGTCCGATGCTGACGTATGAGGTCCATGCGGGCTCCTGGCGTCGTACGGCAGATGGCGAATACCTCTCGTACCGCGATCTGGCCGATCAGCTCATCGATTATGTCAAGAAGATGAACTACACGCACATCGAGTTCATGCCGCTCTGCGAGCATCCGTTTGATGGTTCCTGGGGATATCAGATCACGGGGTATTATGCTGTGACGAGCCGTTTCGGCACGCCGGATGATTTCCGTTACCTCGTGGATAAAGCCCATCAGAATGGCATTGCTGTCATCATGGACTGGGTGCCGGGTCATTTCTGCAAGGATGAACAGGGGCTGCGCCATTTCGATGGGCAGACGCTCTATGAATCCGACAACGAGCAGCTCGCCGAGAACTGGGAGTGGGGAACGACGAATTTCGACTATGGCCGTACGGAAGTCCAGAGTTTCCTGATTTCGAACGCGATGTTCTGGTTTGAAGAATTCCATATTGACGGCCTGCGCATCGATGCCGTTGCGAATATGCTCTACCTCAATTACGGCCGCAAGGATGGCGAGTGGACGCCGAATAAATACGGTGACACGGGCAATCTCGAGGCCATGGATTTCCTCAAGAAACTCAACGAGAATATCTTCAAGTATCATCCGCAGGCCTTGATGATCGCTGAAGAGTCGACAGCTTGGCCGCTGATCTCGAAACCGGTCTACATGGGCGGCATGGGCTTCAATTACAAGTGGAACATGGGCTGGATGAATGACATGCTGCGTTATATGTCGCTCGATCCGATTTATCGCAAATGGAACCACGACAAGGTCACGTTCTCGTTCATGTATGCGTTCAGCGAGAATTTCGTGCTGCCGCTCTCGCATGATGAGGTCGTACACGGCAAATGTTCGCTGATCAGCAAGATGCCGGGCGATTACTGGCAGAAGTTTGCGGGTCTCCGCACGTTCTTCGCTTACTGGATGGCTCATCCTGGCAAGAAGCTCCTTTTCATGGGCGGCGAGTTTGGCCAGTTCATTGAGTGGAATTACGATGACAGCCTTGACTGGCATCTGCCGCAGCAGTATCCGATGCACAAGAAGATGCTCGAGTACAGCCGTGCCCTCAATAAATTCTACTGCGATAACAAGCCGCTCTGGGAAGTGGATTTCGACTGGAATGGCTTCCAGTGGATTGATTGCAACGACAGCGAGAACAGCATCGTATCGTTCATCCGCAAGGCGGATGATCCAGAGGATTATCTCGTCGTTATTTGCAATTTCACGCCGGAAGTCCGTCACGGATACCGCGTGGGCATGCCGGAAAAAGGCGCTTATCTGGAAGTGTTCAACTCGGATGATGAGGCATTTGGCGGCAGCGGCGTGAAGAATGAGGGCGAACTCCTTACGGAAGATGTCAAATGGCATGACCGCGATCAGTCTGTTGTGCTGACAATCCCGCCGATGGCCACGATTTATCTGCGTCATAAGAGCCAGCTGGAAAGCAAGCGGTCTTTTGATGATGCTGCGGCGGTAAAGACAGAAGCAATCGGCCAGAAAGAACAGGATTCCGCTGTTGAGGCGGGAGCCGCCGCAGTCCGCAAGACCACGCGCCGCAAGAGTACGGCCAAGAAAAACGAAGCAGCAGAGACTCCGGCAGCGCCCAAACGCCGCCGCGGCCGTCCGCGCATGACCGAAGAGGAAAAAGCTGCCGCCAAAGCCAAGCGCGAGGCCGCGAAGGCAGCCAAACAGGCTGCCGAGGGCGAGACAGAAGAAAAGCCCAAGACGCGCAAGAAGCGTACGACAGCTTCCACTACCAGGAAAACGTCTGCGAAGAAGACGACGAAAACAGCTGCAAAGTCCACTGCAGCCAAGAAAACAACAAAATCAACAACAGAAAAAAAGACAACTACCAGGAAGAAAACAGCCGCAACCAAATCTGCATCCAAGAAAGCTGCCGCTGGTGAAGCCTGATTGCTGGCGATACGGGGAGGAATAGTCGCATGAAAGTTCTTTATGTTGCTTCAGAAGCGGTGCCTTTTGTCAAGACGGGCGGCCTGGCCGATGTGGCCGGCTCGCTGCCGCAGGCATTGCGCGGTGAGGATGTCGATGTAAGGGTCATCCTGCCGAAATACGGTCAGATCCCGGAGAAATTCCGCGAGGAAATGACACATATCTATGATGGGGAACTGCCGGTTTCCTGGCGCACGAAATATGTTGGGCTCGACATGCTGGAGTATGACGGCGTTACGTATTACTTCGTCGATAACGAGGAGTATTTCAAGCGCGACGGCTTTTATGGGTACGGTGATGACGCGGAGCGCTTCTCCTTTTTCTGCCGTGCCGTACTCAATCTGCTGCCAGCCATGGATTTCTGGCCGGATGTCATACATACGAATGATTGGCACACGGGACTCGTCAATGTCTTCCTGAAGCTGGAGCATCAGGGGGATGAGCGTTACGAAAAGATCCGTACGCTTTACACCATCCATAATCTTAAATATCAGGGAGTTTTCCCCAAGGATGTCATGAGCGATGTCCTGGGCCTCGATTGGAAATATTTCAATAACGGCGATCTTGAGTTCTACGATGCCGTCAATTTCATGAAGGGCGGGCTCATCTACGCTGACTTCATCTCGACCGTCAGCAAGACGTATGCCAAGGAAATCCAGTATGAATACTTTGGCGAGCATCTCGACGGGCTCCTGCGCAGCCGCAGCGATACGTTGTTCGGTATCACGAATGGCATCGATTATAATGTCTACAATCCGGAAACCGACGCCAATCTCTTTGAGACCTACAATGTAAATACACTCGACCGCAAGGCTGATAACAAGACGGAACTCCAGAAGCTGCTGGGGCTGCCGACCGGGCGACGCATCCCGATGGTGGCTGTGGTCTCGCGGCTGGTTGCCGCCAAAGGACTGGATCTCATCGTGCGCATGATGGACGAGATCCTGCAGCATGAGGACATCCAGTTCGTGGTACTCGGCACGGGCGATAAGGCCTATGAGGACTGGTTCAAAGGCCTGGCATGGCGTTTCCCGAAGAAGGTTTCGGCCAACATCCGTTTCTCGAATCAGCTGGCACAGCGCATCTACGCGGCTGCTGACATCTTCCTGATGCCGTCGAATTATGAGCCGTGCGGCATCGGCCAGCTCATTGCACTACGCTATGGCGCCGTGCCTCTGGTCCGTGAGACGGGCGGTCTCAAGGATACGGTCATTCCGTATGACAAGTACACGAAGCAGGGCAATGGTTTCGTGTTCTCCGACTACAATGCCCATGAGATGATGTACGCTCTCAAACGCGCCCTGAGTGCTTACGAGAATTATGGTGAGTGGGAGCAGATTGTAGAAAATGCGATGCGTTCGGATTACAGTTGGAAAGAGTCGGCAAAAGAATATAAGCAGCTTTATGAAAAGCTGCTTGCAAAATAAGCAAGGATAAGGGAGGGCGGCAGATTCTGCCGCCTTTCTTTCCGTAAAGAATAATCAAGGAAGGAAGGGGATATGAATGCTGGAACAAAATCAAGTCCGACATGATTCCCAGAATATTGCCTATCGTTCACCTGTGGGTGCGGCGGAGGCAGGCAGCAAGGTCCGTATGGGACTCCGTCTCTGGACCAGGGAGGGAATCCGTCAGGTACTCCTGCGCTGCTGGCATGATCAGACCGGCGAGAAACTGATACCCATGACCACTGATGACAATCCGGATGCTGAGCAGCATGATTATACGGGGATCTGTGCCATGCCGGAGAAGGGCGGGCTCATCTGGTATTATTTCATCATCGTCATGGAGGATGGGACCTGGTTCTATGGCAATAATCCGGAGCAGCTGGGCGGTGTCGGCATGGTCTATGACCATGTGCCGCCTTCGTTCCAGATCACGGTCTACAACAAGGGGGCCAAGACGCCAGACTGGTTCAAGCATGCCGTCATGTATCAGATTTTCCCCGATCGTTTCTGCCGTGAGGGCAAGGAAATCGTCGAGAAGAAAGGCGGGGTCCTTCACACCTGCTGGCAGGATGATCCCTGCTACTACAAAGATCCGGATACGAAGGAAATCGTGGCGTACGATTTCTTTGGTGGCAATCTCAAGGGCATCGAAGCAAAACTGGATTACCTCAAGGATCTTGGGATCTCGGTCATTTATCTGAACCCGGTTTTTGAATCCGAGAGCAATCATCACTATGACACGGGTGATTATCATAAGATTGATCCCATCCTTGGCACGAACGAGGAGTTCCGCCAACTGGTGGATGCGGCCAGGAAGAAAGGCATTCGCATCATCTTGGATGGCGTTTTCAGCCATACGGGCAGCAACAGCCGCTATTTCAACCGCAGCGGGCAGTATCCGACCATTGGTGCATTCCAGTCCCCGGATTCGCCGTATTACGAATGGTACAATTTCCGCAATTTCCCTTATGAATACGACTGCTGGTGGAATTTCTCCACGCTGCCGAACGTGACGGAGACGACACCGTCTTATATGGATTTCATCATCTATAAACCGGACAGCGTCCTGCATCATTGGATGAAGGAGGGCATTGCCGGCTGGCGTCTCGACGTGATCGATGAACTCCCCGCAGCTTTCTCGCAGTCTTTTTATGCAGAACTCAAGAAGACAGATCCTAACGCCGTGATGATCGGTGAAGTCTGGGAGGATGCTTCGCACAAAGTTGCCTATGGCGTACCGCGCGAGTATCTCTGTGGCCAGGAAATGGATTCGGCCATGAATTATCCGTTCCGCAAGATCCTCTTTGATTTCCTGCTCGGTCATGCGGATGGTATCGCCTGCCGCCGTCGTTTTGAGAGCTTGCGGGAGAACTATCCGAAAGAGAATTTCTATGCGATGATGAATCTCATCGGCAGCCATGATGTGGAGCGTGCCATGACAATCCTGGGCGAGGCTCCGTATTACGATGGCATGCCCGCAATTGAGCAGTCGCGTTTCCGCATGGATAACGACCAGTATAACCTGGGTCTGGCACGTCTCTTGATGGCTGCTCTCTGGCAGATGACGTATCCGGGTGTCCCCTGCGTCTACTATGGGGATGAGATTGCCATGCAGGGGTTCAAAGATCCGTATAATCGCCGTCCTTACGACTGGGAACATGGTGACACATATGTGCGCAGCTGGTATGAGCGGCTCATCCACATGCGCAATGAACATGTGGCCCTGCAGACGGGGGAACTCCTGCCGCTTTATGCAGATACCGATGTCATGGCATATGCCCGCCTGATCCGCGGCGGCCAGGATGTCTTTGGTGCAGAAGCTCCGGATGAAACGTTCATCGTGCTGTTCAATCGCAGCCGCAAGGAAGAAAAGACGGTGACCATCAATGTGCAGGATTTTGCCAGTGGCACGTTTGTCGATGCTTTCCAGGAAAGCACCAGATACGAAGTAGAGGCAGGCAAACTCACCGTGGCACTGCCACCGCTCAAGGGGCAACTACTGCGTCATGAGAAGCCGGTACGTCATTATCCTCGCAAAGCCGGTGTCCTGCTGCATCCGAGTTCCCTGCCTTCCCGATACGGCATAGGTGATTTCGGCAAAGAAGCGTATCGGTTTGTAGATTTCCTCAAGGCTGCCGGCCAGAAGATCTGGCAGATCCTGCCGCTGGGCCCTGTGGCTTACGGCTATTCCCCTTATCAGTCGCCGTCTGCTTTTGCAGGCAATCCCCTGCTCATCGATATCGATGATCTGGTGGAAGCCGGCTGGCTTACCCGCCAGGACGTCAAGCTTCCTTTCGTAGAAAAAGATGATACCGTGGAATTCGAAACGGTAAAGACGTTCAAGAATAAGTGCTTCCGGCGCGCCTTTGTCGAATTCCAGAAGGATCGCCATGTGCAGCCGGATTATCAGGCTTTTTGTGAACGGGAAGCCTACTGGCTGGATGACTATGCCCTGTTCCAGGCCGCCAAGAAAGAATATCGCGGCGCTGGCTGGATGTCCTGGCCGGAACCCATCAAGCTGCGTGATCCGGAGGCTCTGCAGGAATTGCGTGAACGCCTGTCAGAAAACGTGGCACTGGAAAAATTCTTGCAGTATCTGTTCCATCGTCAGTGGCAGCGTCTGCATGAATATGCGCACGATGCAGGAATCCAGATCATGGGCGATATGCCAATCTTCCTGTCGCAGGACAGTGCGGATGTCTGGGCAAACCAGCATCTCTTTGACCTCAATCCCGATGGTACGCCGCATACGGTAGCTGGCGTACCGCCTGATTATTTCAGTGCGACCGGACAGCTCTGGGGCAATCCACAGTACGACTGGCTGGCCATGAAGGCCGAGAATTATGCCTGGTGGAAACGCCGCTTCCACAAACTCTACGAACTCGTGGATATTGCGCGCATCGACCATTTCCGTGGCTTCGAGTCCTATTGGGAGATTGACGGCAAAGCCAAGACGGCCATCAACGGCTGCTGGAAGCCAGGCCCCGGCAAACCGTTCTTCGACGAGATCATGAAAGAACTCGGCAATCTGCCCATCGTTGCGGAAGATCTTGGCATCATCACTCCTGAAGTGGAGAAGCTTCGAGATGATTGCCATTTCCCTGGCATGAAGATCCTGCAGTTTACGCTCCAGTTCAATGAGTGTGGCCGTATCGGGACTGTGGCGCCGGAAAACAGCATCATTTATACAGGAACGCATGACAACAATACCATGCTCGGCTGGCTCAAGCATGATATCCCTGCTTCTCAGTGTGATGCTGTGGCGCATCTCGTGCATGCCGATGGCAAGCCGCTGACGGAAGTGGTCCAGAAGCTCATTGCCTATGCATACGCTTCGGATGCGCGCATGGCCATCATCCCGATGCAGGATATCTTGTCACTTGACAGCAACGCGCGCATGAATACCCCGGGTACGGCGGAAGGAAACTGGAAGTGGTGCCTGAAGCCGGATTACCTCCTGGAAGTCGATGCCGCTCATTTTGCCAAGCTCTGCCAAAAGTACAATCGCTGATCCTTGCGTGGTTGTCTGCTGGACATAGGAGATTTTCTGAGACCGCAGTATGTTCGTACTGCGGTCTTTTATATATTTTTCTTGACATCTGGCCATAGGTATAGTAGTTTAAAGGGGATTTTGTGCAAATTTTATTTATAATAGAATTTATTTTTATAACAATCGAGAAAAGAATAAAGGTCTTTTTATGGTGGGGGAAGCATGCAGTATCATTATGAATTCATCCTGGCGACGATGGCGGTTCTGGGGATTTTATTCTTATTCACATTTTTCAAGACGGTCCTGCCAATCCGGCGCAATCGGATGTTCCGCTGGCTGCTGGTAGCCGAATCCGTCACGTTGATATTCAATGTATTGTCTACGTGGTACAATTCGTCCTTTGGGCAGGTGCCTCTTATCGTGATCAATACGTTTGATGTATTGTTTTTCATCGGGTTTGTTTCCAGGGATTTCCTTTTCTACTGTTACATCGAATCCCTGGTGCAGGAAAGAGCGCCTGCCATCCGCTTGCCGCGCTTCCTCGTCTGGACCGTCGTTGAGGTTTCGCTGCTGCTGATCCTGACTTCTCCGTGGTCCGGGATCGTCTATTCCATCAATGACAGCGGGTATCATATAGGGCGCTTTTATCGGCTTGTGCTTTATACCAATGCTTATTCGTATCTTCTCTTTTCCATCGGCATCGTTCTGGCAGCCATCAGCCGCAATGTCTTGGCTCGTATAGAGCGATTTTCGCTCATTGGTGCCTGTCTGATCCTGGTTGTCGGCAACATCATGCGCATGCTTTATCCGACCTATCTGCTCATGGATTCCTTTTACATGATATCCATCCTTGTCATGTATCTTTCCTTCCAGAATCCAGATCTCTACATCGAACGCAAGACGGGACTATTGAATCAGTCGGCCGCACTATCAATCCTTCAAGAATTTGGCAAGCGCGAGACATTTTCGGTCTTTGCTCTTGTCCTGGATGATTTTTCGGAGAACCGTAGGTTGTATGGTGTCCGGCAGATGGATGCAGGGCTGCGCATCATTGCTGACTATTTGCGGACGCGTTATCCGGACTGCTTCATTGCCTATTTGGAGGAAGGGCGATTCATGCTGATTGCCCGACAGGTTCTGCCGGTCACTACTATGTGCCGTGACTTTGACCGCCGTCTGCAGGAACCTTGGCACGATATCCATGTCAGTCTCTATTTGACCGCCAGCTATGTGGCATTTTGCGGCCCTTTGCAAGTGGAGCGACCCGATATCTTCTTGAATTATGTGGCGACGGCTCTGCGGAGGGCAGAGGAGGAGAATCAGCTGGTCGTTATCGATGAGCAGGAACGCCAGCGGGCGGATCATGATGCGAAAATCCGGGCTGCCGTTGACTGGGCCATCACGAATAATACGGTGGAGGTGTATTATCAGCCTCTGTATGGGACGAAGGAACAGCGCATCATTGGTGCCGAAGCACTCTCCCGTATTGTCGATCCGGAGCTGGGGATGATTTCCCCGGGAGAGTTCATCCAGGTGGCGGAACGCAGCGGCAGCATTACGCAGCTGGGCGAGCAGGTCTTCGAGAAAGTCTGTGCCTTTTTGGCTCATCAGGATGCAGCAGCCCTGGGCATCGAGAAAATCAATGTAAATCTCTCGCCCATCCAATGCCGGGATGAGCGCATGCCGGAGCGATTGCTGGCCATTGCAGGGAATCATCATATCGATCTTAGCCGTTTCAAGCTGGAAATCACAGAATCGGCACTGGCAGACAGGAATGTGCTGCAGAATAATATGAAGCGCCTTCAGGAGCAGCATGCTGTTTTCTCTCTGGATGATTTTGGTACGGGGTATTCCAATCTCATGCGTGTCCTGCGATTCCCGTTCAGTGATGTCAAGCTGGATATGTCATTCGTGCAGGCCTACTTCAGCCGTCACAACCGCCTGCTGCCAGCTATCATTGACGGCTTCCAGTCGTTTGGCGTCCAGGTTACGGCAGAGGGGGTCGAGACCAGGGAGATGGCACGGGAACTCACGCGCCTGGGTTGCAGTATCCTGCAGGGATACTATTTTTCCAAGCCGCTCCCGGAAAAGGAGTTTTTGGCTTACGTTGCGCGTACGCAACAGGATCCAGAGCATACCATCCGCTTTTGATGACAGGCCTGATAGGCTTCCGTGCCGCCAGGCAAGATTATATTTTTCTGAGACAGGAATCTCAGCCGTTGGGCGAGGTTCCTTTTTATGTGATTCTGTGGTATGCTAGAAGTGTTGTTTTTTGCCAAGGATTTCAGAGAATAAATATAGAAGGTGCGTTTTATGATTGACATGCCAGCAAACTGGATGGAAAAGATCCAGCATGTTGATTGGTCGAAAGTCAAGGCAGCCGTGGCAGATTACGGACCGGTGATTTCCGTACTGCGCCAGACCTGGTCGAAGGAATCGCTGTTGGAAATCAGCCAGGGCAAGCTCTTTGTGCCGGATGATGTCATCAATGATGCCATCGCGAAGCAGATGACAGCGGACGGCGCTGTCACAGGTGTAAGGCTCAAGTCGCATGCGAATGGCCGACTCGATATCACGGCCGATACGAAGAAGGTCGGCCCTGTCGAGGTATCGGGTGAAATCAAGGAGTTCGTGCATCAGGGCGACAGCTCGTATGCCATTTATCGGGTTCGCAGCAAGAATATCCCGAACCACGGGCTGATGTCCTGGGTGTTTTCGCGCATCTCCCTTTCTATGGCGGAACGACTCGTTGGCCATATGGATATGCCAGATAACTTGCCGGTCACCGTTCATCATAATACGATTCGCGTGGATTATAGCCAGGCCCTGGCCGCTTCGGATTTCGGCAAGACGGAGTATCAGGGGCACCGCCTGATTGATATGATTGAGATTGAGGGCGCCAAACCCAAAGAGGGCGGCGTGGAATTTGATACGAAACTCCATGTCCCCGATGATGTCAAGCAGGCCTTGTTGGCTGTGCTGTCTTCTGAGACCAGTGCAGCCGATACGAACGGAAAGGACAAGGCATCAACAGGTGATTCTTCTGCGGAGTAAGGCGGCAAAGCACCAATCCGCAGATTTTGTCAGCATAAAGATAAGCAGAGAAGGGAGCGATTTTTTGAGCAAGCGCATCATCATGCTCATGGCTGTCCTGTGTACGCTGCTGATGGCCGTACCAACGGTCTCGGCGCATCACAAGACAGAGAATAAAGTAGAGAAGATCCTTTATATTCCGCACGACAACCGGCCAATCTCGGACAAGCAGACGGCGGAGGTCGTCGAGAAGCTGGGCTATGAGGTGGTCGTGCCGCCCGATGATATGCTCGGCAGCCGCGATGATCTCGGCAAGCCGGATGAATTATGGAACTGGCTGCAGCAGAATGCGCAGGATGCCGATGCTGCCGTCATCTCGTCGGATTCCATGCTGTATGGCAGCCTGGTGGGGTCGCGCAAGCATGAGTATTCCAAGAATGAGGTATTGTCGCGTGCGGACCGCTTCAAGGCCTTCCGCAAAGAGCATCCGAAAATGCAGCTCTATGTATTCGGTTCCATCATGCGCACACCGCGCACAGGCGAGGCTTCCGGACACGAGGAACCAGGCTATTATCGCAATTACGGTTCGGATATCTTCCGCTATACCGTCCTCAAGGATAAGTCTGAGATGGAAGGACTGACGCGCCGCGAGAAGAAGGAGTACGAATTCCTGGGACGACTGATCCCGCAGAAAGCCTTGTCCGACTGGATGGGGCGCCGTGAGAAGAATTTTGCAGCCAACGAGAAGATGATCCAGCTCACGCGCACCAATGCGTTCAATTACTTTGTACTCGGACGCGATGACAATGCACCGTATTCCCAGACGCATCTTGAGAGCCGTCACCTGTCTGCTGAAGGCAAGGATCTTGGCAAAACGCGCTTCCAGGCCATGGCTGGCATCGATGAAATCGGCATGCTGATGCTGACGCGTGCCGTCAACGATATCCGTCGTGACGTACCGTTCGTTTTTGTCCGTTACAACTGGGGCCGCGGCGAATTTACCGTGCCGTCGTATTCGGATGAGAAGATTGGCGATTCCATCGCTTCGGCGATTACAGCAGCCGGCGGCATGCAAGTAAAATCGCCGGATAAGGCGGATCTCGTCCTTACGGTCAATACGAATCCGAACGGCAGGACCGGCGAGGCCAACGACCGTGACAACGATGGCACGCCGCGTGAGGGAACGAAGTATTTTGCAGATATCGTCAGTGATTACGTGGCTAAGGGCTACCCCGTTGGCGTAGCCGATATTGCTTATGCGAATGGTTCGGACAATGCGCTGATGAATGAATTGCGCGACCGTGGCCTGCTTTTCAAGATCCGCGCCTATGCGGGCTGGAACACACCGACGAACAGCACGGGCTTTGTCATCGGTGAAGGCATGCTCACGCGCCATATGAAAGACGATGCCGTCGACCAGCTCCTCATCACGCGTTATCTGGATGACTGGGCTTATCAGGCCAATGTCCGCAACATCATTGCCCGCCAGCTGACGTGGCTGCGCGGTGATGGCGTCTATGGCAATCTGGATTCCAAGATGGATGCTGTATCAAGTCGTTCTTCGCGCATGATGATACGTTTTGTCGAGAATAATCTGCCGCCGTTCGATTCCCTGGCTGAGATTCAGGTGCGATTCCCGTGGAATCGCATGTTTGAGGCCGACATTCTCCATTCTGCTAAACAGGACATCAATTACTTTGCCCGCTGAGCCATTTGTACCATGAGGTTATGAACAAAAAGAAGGTGCGGTGAAAATGGGAAGGCATTTTCACGCACCTTCTTTTTGTTTGCCTGTTTTGTGTAGAATAGATGAAACGCGTACAGCCAGATATGAGGTTCCTTGAGCGATGATTTGATTTTGGCGTGCGGTCAACGGGT
>JAQYBD010000026.1 GCA_029338835.1 Selenomonadaceae bacterium
CAGGCGCTGCGGCCCGACCTGAAAAAGGATATAAAAATGGCGGAGAGTGAGAGATTCGAACTCTCGATACAGGTTTCCCCGTATACACGCTTTCCAGGCGTGCTCCTTCAACCACTCGGACAACTCTCCACAATGCTCTACCAAAGAAGCTATTCAGTTTTGTTGCCTCGCCGCGTTATTGCCGCCTGCAACGATATATATCTTACCATCCTCCTTTGCTTCTGTCAACACCCTTTTTTCATATTTCATATAAAAAATCTCCGCAGAAAAATCTGCGGAGATTGTGTGTTAGCATTTACCAGATAAAGAGACCAGCGAGGCCAGCAGACATCAGCGAGACGAGGATACCAGACAGCAGCATGTAGCCGACATTGCGGGAAATCAAATCATTCTTGCTGTCATCGACCAAGCCCTTGAAGCAGCCGATGATCATGCCAAGCGTTGAGAAGTTCGCGAACGACGTGATGAACACGGTAAGGACACCCTGCATGTGGCGGCTGTAGCCCGCCAGGAGATCCTGGACACTGAGCATGACGACGAACTCATTCGTTACAAGCTTTGTGCCCATGTACTGTGCCATCGCAAAGGCCTCCGTCGAATCGAGGCCGAGCAGCCAGGCAAACGGGAACATGATGCAGCCGAGGATGTTCTCGAGCGTGATGGCCGGATGAATGAGTACCAGCAGCATATCGATGAGCTTGGCGAGCGCGACGAACGCGATGACGTTCGCGCAGATGATCAGCACCAGTTTGCCGGCACCGAGGATGGAGTTGCCAAGGAACGAGAAGAACGGCTCGCGCTCCTTGCCGCCGTCGTTGAGACGGGCAACCGTATCCTCTTCTTCCGTGATCTTGACCGGATGCAGGATATTCGTGACAATCAGCGCGTTGATGACATTGAGCGGCACTGCCGTCAAGATGAACTCAGCCGGCATCATCTTCGTATAGACGCCAATCAGGGCAGCCGTGACACAGCTCATGGACATCATGGCAAGCGTCAGGCAGCGATCCGCCTTCATGCGCTTGAGCTGGAGGCTTGAGACAGCCAGGGCTTCCGTATTGCCGAGGAACATCATCTCGATGGCAAAGAAAGATTCGAATTTCGGTTCATGCGTGACAAAGGCCAGCGCCTTGCCAATCCATTTGATGATGAACGGCAAAAGACCAATATACGTCAGGATATCGAAAAGCGGCACCACGAGGAGGATTGGCAGCAGGGCCGACGTGAAGAAGTTCATCTGCGGCACATGAACCCAGTCCGGGAAAGCAAAGGCAATACCTTCATAGGCAACACTGACCAGCCAGGTGAAGCCGGCAGCAGCCGCCTGCACGATCTCACGGCCAATGGGGAAGGACGTCAAGAACCAAGCAATGAATACGTTGAGAGCCAAAAGAGAACCGACACCACGCCAATGGATATCCTTGCGCTTTTTCGAGAACAGGATGCCGACGCCCAGGAAAACCAGCACGCCCAGCAGGTTGATGATGAGATACATTCGATTTTCTCCTATCTTTCTGAAATGAGTTCTGAGTCAGTCAGTTGCAAAAAAGGACATCTGACCGACTCCATCATTATATATCAGAGGTCATTTTCCGTAAAGGCAAACGGCAGGATTTCTTCCAGGCTCACTGCCTGCATATCGCCTTTGAGATTCGCCATGATGATCCTTTCGATACGGAACTCACTGATGGCCTGGCGGCACATGCCACATGGGGCGCAGGGACCCGGCGTATCCGCTACGATGGCAATGGCCGCAAATTCATGCTCACCTTCCGAAACAGCCTTGAAGATAGCTGTACGCTCCGCACAGTTCGTCACCGGATAACTGGCATTCTCGATATTGCAGCCGCCGTAAACACGTCCTTCTTTCGTCAGGACAGCAGCGCCGACCTTGAACTTGGAATACGGTGCATAGGCATGCTCCCGATACTTCTTGGCAACTTCAACGAGTTCCTGATCCGTCATTTCATTCGTCCCCTTCCTCAGTACTTCTCGACTTTATCCTTCTCGATGCGTGCATAGACAAGCGGCTCTTTCTCCGGCTGCTCATCGCCAATCGCGATTGCCTCACGATACATCTTCTCAGCATCAGCCAATGCGCCTTCTTTGGACGTGTAGAGCGTCACGAGCGTATCGCCTTCCTGGACTTCATCGCCGTATTTCTTGTGCAGGATGAGACCGGCAGCAAAGTCAATCGCACTTTCCTTCGTCTCGCGGCCTGCACCCAGGACGACAGACGTCTCGCCGATTTCTTCGGCGTTCATCTTCGTGATGTAACCCGAACGCTCTGCCTTGACTTCTGCACGATATGGAGCCTGCTGGAACTTCGTGTAATCGCGCAGCACGCTGTCGTCGCCGCCCTGAGCGCGGACCATCTTGCAGAACGTCTCGAAAGCACTGCCATCGGCAATGGCTTTTTCAGCCATTGCACGGCATTCCGCTGGCGTCCCCTTGCCGACGAGGTAAAGCATGTTGGCGGCAAGCTGCAGCGATACTTCCGTGAGATCAGCCGGGCCATGGCCTTTGAGTACATCCATGGATTCCATGACTTCGATGCTGTTGCCGATGCCGTAACCAAGCGGCGTATCCATATCCGTGATCAGGGCAACCGTGCGGCGGCCAGCCAGTTCGCCGATGGCGACCATTGTCTGCGCAAGCTTGATGGAGTCATCGAGCGTCTTCATGAATGCGCCGCTGCCTGTCTTGACATCGAGCAGGATGCAGTCCGAGCCGGCTGCGAGTTTCTTGCTCATGATGGAAGACGCGATCAAAGGGATGCTGTCGACCGTAGCCGTGACATCACGCAGCGCATAGAGTTTCTTGTCCGCCGGCGCGAGGTTGCCCGACTGGCCGATGACACTGACACCACACTCGTTGACTGTCTTGAAGAACTGCTCACGCGAAAGTGCCGTCTGGTAACCCGGGATCGATTCGAGCTTATCGACCGTGCCGCCCGTATGACCAAGGCCACGTCCACTCATCTTGGCCACCTTGCCGCCGCAGGCTGCCACAATCGGAGCGCAAATAAGCGTCGTCTTGTCGCCGACACCGCCCGTCGAATGCTTGTCGACTTTCTTGCCGGCAATCGCCGAAAGGTCGATCATATCGCCGGATTTTGCCATGACCTTCGTCAGTTCCGTGATTTCATGGTCCGTCATGCCCTGGAACCAGATGGCCATGAGCATCGCCGACATCTGATAATCCGGGATATCGCCTTTGACATAGCCGTCAATCATGAACTGGATTTCTTCATCCGTCAGCACCTGGCCAGGTTTCTTCTTCGTCATCAGGTCATACATACGCATAATGCAAATTCCTCCTATAAACAGATATTTGAAAAAATTCCCAAATTTCAATCTTTTTATCTTGCACGCTGCTGGCAGGGCCGACTGATCCGCCCTGCGGGAAGCATGCTTACTATCTTCTGCCTATTACTTGATGATGCGCGGCAGGATACTCTCACCCTTTGTTGCCAGATCTGCAGCAAACATATCGGAAATCGTTGCACCGATCATCGCAAACGTCGGATACGTGCCGAGGTTGACGCCCTGCTTGACATGTGCGCCAGAGACGAGCAGCGGCACATACTCGCGCGTATGATCCGTTCCCGGAGCGCCCGGATCGCAGCCATGGTCTGCCGTGATCATGACTACATCGTCTTCCTTCATCTTCGCCATGAACTCACCGAGCTGGCGGTCGAAATCCGTTGCAGCCTGTGCATAGCCATCGATGTCGCGGCGATGGCCATACTGCATGTCAAAATCGACAAGGTTGACGAAGCAAAGCCCCGTGAAGTCCTCATCCATGAGCTTCAGCGTCTTTTCCATGCCATCCGTGTTGTCCTTGTTGATGCCGAGCGTGCGGCTGATGCTGCGGCCCGCGAAGATATCGGAAATCTTGCCGACACCGATGGTATCGAGTCCCTTGCGGCGCAGGGCATCCATCATCGTGTCTCCCGTCGGGTCGAGGGAGAAGTCATGACGGCGCGGCGTGCGCGTATAATTCGGATATTCGCCGACATACGGACGAGCGATGATGCGTCCCACGCCATGCTCTCCCTGCATGATCTTGCGCGCGATGCGGCAGTATTCATAGAGCTTGTCAACCGGCACATCGTCCTCGTGCGCAGCAATCTGCAGCACGCTGTCTGCCGATGTGTAGACGATGAGTGCGCCTGTCTCCTTCTGCTCACGGCCGTAATCATGGATGACTTTCGTGCCGGAATACGGCTTGTTGCAGATGATCTTGCGGCCGAATGCCTGCTCAAGCTCTGCGATGACCTCCGGCGGGAAGCCGTTTGGATACGTCGGCATAGGACGTTCTGACACAATGCCGGCGATTTCCCAATGCCCCGTCGTCGTGTCCTTGCCACGCGAGAGTTCGCGCAGGCGGGCAAAGGAGCCGACAGGGTTCTCCACAGGCGTGCCGCAGCCAACGCCATCGATGTTGAAAAGGCCTATCTTCTTCATGTTCGGCGTGTCGTACTTTGGCGAAGCAGCAATCGTCTTCAGCGTATTGCAGACATCATCGCCAAAATCCGGAGCATCCGGCTCGCGGCCAATGCCAAAACTGTCGAGTACGATGATAAACGCACGTTTAAAAGCCTTCATGATACTTCTTCCTTTCCACTATATGTCATATATCCAGATAATCAAAGTTCATCCTTGAGGACTTTAACGGCGGCACTGGCACCGAGGCGCGTGCAGCCAGCGGCGAGGAACGCTTCCATCTCCTCACGCGTATGGATCCCGCCTGCTGCCTTGATTTCCACGTTCGGACCGATGTGCTTCTTGAAAAGCTCAATGTCCTCAAGCTTTGCACCTGCCGTACCAAAGCCCGTCGACGTCTTGATAATATCGGCACCGCCAGCCGTCACGCAGTGGCAGGCAGCAATCTTCTCGTCTTCCGTCAGGAAGCATGTCTCGACGATGACCTTCAGGATGCGGTCACCGCAGAGATTCTTGAGCGTGCGAATCTCATGCGTAACATAATCCGTTTCCCCCGCCTTGAGCATGCCGATGTTGATGACCATGTCGATTTCCTCAGCGCCATCGGCCAGAGCCTGTGCTGTTTCTGCCACTTTGGCAGCCAGGCTGCAGTTGCCGTTCGGGAAGCCAACGACCGTTGCCACCTTCAGCTTGTCACCGTATTTCGCCACGATGCGCGGAATGAACGACGACGGTACCATGACCGTAGCCGTATGGTACTCTACTGCCTCGTCGCAGATGCGCTGGATATCTGCCCAGGTTGCCGTCTGCTTCAGGAGCGTGTGGTCTACGTGTGCCAGGATCTCTGCTGCTTTCATGATAAAATCCTCCTAATCGCTATATCTGACGCTTTGTTCATGCTGTTGCCAATCGTCAGACTTTTTCTTTTCATCTATCGCTTTTTCTTGTTTCCATTGTAATCAATAGTAAACGAAATGAAAAGGACATCTGTCTCAAAACATGGAATAGACAGAAAAAATATGATGAAACGTAAAAAATAAAAGCGAACAGTTCTTACCCCTCCCCGAAAAATGGTATAATAGTGCCAGTTATATGTGATACCTGTATCGGGGAAGGGGTACACTACATTGAATAACACCATACGCGACTACATCGCGAAACATTTCGAAGAGGCTCTGCGCAACGGCAGCTTCACCGTCTGCTACGAGCCTGTCTTGCGCGCCCTGACGGGCAAGATCTGCTCGTTTGAGGCACTGGCACGCTGGCATGACCCAGTATACGGGAGCATCTCTCCACATGATTTCATCCCCGTACTGGAAGCCCGCGACAAGATTCACCTGCTCGACTACTTCGTCGCCAAGGTGACCATGCAGAATCTCCAGGCCAGGCGGCGGCAGGAACTGCCGATCGTGCCGGTCATACTCAATCTGTCGCGCCGCGACTTTCTCGTGTCGGATCCCATCGGGGTCCTCAATCACCTGACCAAGAAATACCAGCTGCCGCACATCTATTTCCAAATCGAGATCACGGAGACAGCCTTCGTCGAAGATGAGGACGTCATCACAGAAGCCATCTACAGGCTGCGCCAGAACGGATATACCGTCACGCTCGACAACTTTGGCGAAGGCCACTCCTCGCTCGCAGCGCTGCAGCGCTGTGCCATCGACGAGATCAGCCTTGCGCGCATTTTCTTTGAGGATTTCACCGAGAACACACGCCTGCTCTTGATCTCCATCCTGCTCATGGCAAAGACGCTCGGCATCCACACGGCAGCGGAGGGTGTCCAGACCGAAGAACAGGCCGACTTCCTGCGTATCATCGGCTGCGAGAAGATCCAGGGAGCTGTCTGCCACACGCCCGGCACGACGACCAGCAGTCCCGAAGTGCGTTTCGCGCAGTCACATCGCTTCGAGACACTGCTCGAGCAGCAGGTCTTCCATCAGGCGGGTCTGACGAATCTCGTAACGGAGACGCCTGTCGCCCTGTTCGCCGACAACGGGAAAGATCTCCGCCTGCTCACAGCCAACGCGAATTACCAGAAGATGCTGCAGATTGGAGGACTCGGCGGCATCAAGGAAGCAAATACGCGCCTGCGGAATATGCCACAACTCATCCAGGAAAGGCTGCGCACGCTCGCAGACAAGGCTATCCGGAGTCACGAACCTGAGACGGAATTCTTCGTTACCGACGGCCAATACTTCCCGCTGCGGCTCCAGAACATCGCCGGTACAAATGGTTTCTACATCCACCGCGCCGAGATCCAGTTCCTGCAGCGGGATAAGCCGCTGGCCGCAGTTGAATCGTACGACCACATCGTGCGCCACCTCATGCAGTTCTATCACGACATTTACCTCATCGACATCAAGCAAAACTGTCTCGAGATCATCGCAGCGAATGTATCGACCGCAAAGGCTGGCAGCCATCTGTATGGCATCATGACATCCTTCATGAACTTTGCCAATCTGCACATCCATCAAGATGACCACAAACGCTTCCTGCACTACATCCACCGCCTCACCACCATCAGCCAGAGTGACATCTACGCCACGCGCTTCGACCTCTTCCGAGTCAAGATGCCGAATGGCGGCTACCACTGGAAGAACTTCAGCCTCACTGCCTTCCAGCACACAGGCAGACCCTGCCAGCTGCTCTGCCTGCGTGACTTCGTCTTTGAAGAACTGCCCGACCGCAACAATCTCATCAACACCGTCATGGCTTCCTACGGCTTCACGACACTGCCGGAAGACCAGGAACGCCAGATCACAGACGCCGCTCTCTGGCGGACGCTGACGCAGTTCTCGCACCGCAAGCTCTTCTGGAAGGATAAAGAAGGCCGCTTCTGCGGTGCGAGCCCAGCTTTCTTGCGCTACTACGGCATCCAGAACATCACGGAACTCCTCGGCAAAGCCGACCGCGACCTCGGCTGGCACCTTTCCGACGCCGACATGGAACAGAGTGAAGCAAGCGTCCTGAAGAACGGCAAGCCCATCCACGATGGCCACAGCCTCTGCATCGCGCGCGGTCGCCAGCACGCCATTTCGTTCTCGAAATACCCGATTTACCAGGGAGCCGAGATTATCGGCTTGCTCGGTGAATTCCGTGACGTCGAGGAAGATCGCCACTATCACCAGCTGCAGCGCAGGCTCGGGATCATCGATGAGGAGACAGATTTCTACAATTACCGCGGCATGATCCTCGCGAGCGTCGAGTTCGCCGACAACCTGCGACAGAATCAAGTCGGCTACGTCGGTGCCATGTTCATCATGCCGGAGTTCGACGCGGTTGCCAAGCTCTACGGCACTTCGGTCCGGCGCGCGATGCTGCAGCGCATCTGCACCATCATCAGGAAGAACACGCCAGCAGCCACGGTTGGTGCCCATACAGGCAGCGGCATCTTCGTATTGTTCCTCAAGGAACATACTGTCGGTACCATGCGCCGCTTCATCGAGCAGATCAAGGCAGGAATCGCCGCCATAACAGAGATTGACGGCTTTACCTGCCACTTCTCGATGCGCTACGCCCTCGAATCCGGTTCAGAGGCTCGCAGCTCCGATGAATTCCTCAAGATTCTCTCCTCGCGCTGCCTCGATTACATACCGTCATTCGGCGTCATGGGTACGCTCGGCGACCAGATCACGTTCGACCTCGAGAAATTCGACCACACGAGTCGGCTCGTCTACATCGCCGACCCGGAAACGCATGACCTCATCTACGTCAATCCCACCTTGCTCACCTACCGCTATCTGCCTCCCGACTACCAGTACGCCGGCCAGAAGTGCTACCGGCTGCTTGCCGGGCTTTCCGCGCCGTGCGCGGACTGCCCGAAGGATAAACTGCGCCGCGACCGCTTCCATTTCCGCGAATTCCACTCGCTGCGGACCAGCCGGGACTACCATATCTGGACCACGCAAATCTCGTGGAACAATCGCGGCTACATCTTTGCGGACGGCATCGACATCGGGCGCGTAATGACACTGCATGCTGCCGACACGCTCCCGGAGCAGGCCGCTCTCTCAGTCAACGATATCACAGGCGTCGCCATCCAGGAAGAAGACCCGAACACCGGCCTGCTGCGCATGATGGAAAAACTCGGACGTGCCCTCGCTGCCACACACGTCCTGCTGATTGAAGAAGAGCCGGATGGCTTCCACTTGAGCTGTACCTACGAATGGCACGCCACGGTTGCAGAATCCCTGCGCGACAAACTGCAGCACCATCCTGTCTTTGAAGTCCAGGCGTTCTACGATGCCTTCCAGCAGAACAGCATCCTGCTCGTCGACGATGCTGTCAGCTACGCCGAGTGCCACGATGTAGTCGGACTGCCGCTCGATAAGGGTCTGCAGCGCTATGCCATCGGTCAGCTCCGGCACAGCCACCGCTCGCTCGGCTACATCGCTATCCTGAACCCTGACAAGCGCCGCTTCGCCCTCATACCGAACCTCCTGCGCACCATCCTGCGCGTCAGCGCCATTCTCCTGCGCAACCGCGACAATATCCGGAAACTGCACGAACTCAGCTCCGTCGACCAGCTCACGGGCGTCGGCAATCGCCGCGCCTTGGCAAGTTTTGTGTCGGAACATCTTGAGCCCGGAGTACGATACGCTGTCATCTTCGCCGACATCAACGGTCTCAAGAAGATGAACGACACCTTCGGCCATGAACGCGGCGACCTCCTCGTACAGACGATTGCCTATGTCCTCTCGAACATCGCCGGCAAAGAACACGTCTTCCGTCTCGGCGGCGACGAATTCCTCGCCATCATGCCCTGCAAAGATGACACCGGGGCCGTCACCATCCTCGACCACATCGAACAGAGCATGTACGCACATCAATGTAGTGCCGCTCTTGGCTACGTCCTTTGCCTCGCCCCATTCAGCAACCTCGACGCCGTCATCCGTCAGGCCGACGAGAGGATGTACCGGGACAAGAAAAAGAAGCATATGCGTCGCGAAGACGTCTGAAACGTCCAATTCGCAGCAACAAAAAATCAGCTCCATACTCTGGAGCTGATTTTTTGTTGCAAGATTATGTGAGGCCTATTCTTCCAGCGCAGGGCAACAACCTCATAAGGACGCAGCCGAGCGGCGACGGGAAGAACGGCGTGAGCCACAGATAATCGACACCGAGACCAGCTAGATAGTCGAGGCGTCTCCTGATACCATTGATATCCCCCCAGCCGTCGCCATTCGAATCCTGGAACGGCTTCGGGTAAATCTGATAGACGACCTTGTCTTCAAAACGCATCGCAATCCCTCATGAATGCGGCAAACAGGGAAACTCAGATGTGTCTCCCGGACTGCTGCCTTTCCGTCTTTCCTATCAGCCGAGTTCCAGTCCCTTTGCCTTGCGCTCCTGATACTCGCGGTCGAGGATACCGAGAATCACGAGATTTTCGTAGACGCCATTCGTTAAAATGGTCTCACGGATCAGACCCTCGCGCTGCATGCCCTCCGACTCATAGAGATGCAGGGCGCGCGCATTGTAGTCCTTGCAGTCAAGCCAGGCACGATGGAACTTGAGGTCATCGAAGCCCCATGCCTTTAGGAGCTTCATCGCCTCATGGCCGTAGCCCATGCCCTTCTTTGCGATGATGACATGCGTCCACTCAAGCTCTTTTGCCGGGGTCGTCAGTCCATTGATCAGCAGGTAACCGACCGGCTCCTTCGTCTCGATCTCCTCGACGATGACGTCCATCGACGCCTTGCCCTCTTCAATGATCTTCGTGTGGACATCGCGGTCGAACGGCACGATGAACTTGAGGTTCTCCGGGTCGTATTCGAGC
>JAQYBD010000027.1 GCA_029338835.1 Selenomonadaceae bacterium
ACAAAGATAAGCCGGAGCGATATCAAGAACCGTACGGCAGCCCGTCTGGCCTTCCTTTGCCAGACGATAGGCAGCCCGTGCGTAAGCAACGAGGACACTCGTCGTGAATTCCGGATTGGAATCGAGCTTCAGCGAGAACTCAATGATATGGTTATGCTCCTTCTCGTGGCCCGTAGCGCCCGAGCGGATGACGAAGCCGCCGTGTGCGAGGCCGCTGTGATTGCGCTGGAGCTCCTCTTCGCTGATGAAGTGTACCGTCGTGTCGTATTCATCAAAGTAGTTCGGCATCGTCTTGATGGCGTTTTCCACATAAGCCGCATCAGCCCCCTCTTCGAGGACTACGAAGCATTCACGCGTATGTTTCTGGCGCGTCGTAAGTTCCGGATTGGAACCGGAACGCACAGCCGCAAGAGCGCTCTCAACAGGGACCGTATACTGCTTGGCGTCCTTGACGCCCTTGACGCGGCGGATGGCATCACTATGCCCCTGGCTGACCCCCTTGCCCCAGAACGTGTAATCCTTGCCGTCCGGCAGGATGGCATTGCTGTAAACACGTGCCAGTGAGAACAGGCCCGGATCCCAGCCCACCGAGATGATGCCCAGATGGCCGCTCTCTCTGGCTGCCTTATCAACAGCAGCAAAGTGTTCCGGGATACGCGCATGCGTATCAAAACTGTCAATGACATTGAAATACTTCACGTATTCCGGCGTCTGCTTCGGCAAATCCGTCGCACTGCCGCCGCAGAGGATCATGACATCAATCTTATCCTGCCAGTCTGCCACATCCTTGATGCTGACCACCGGCACATCTTGCGACCAGATTTTGACCGATGCAGGATCGCGGCGCGTAAAGACAGCAACAAGCTCCATATCCTCATGCTCGCGCACGGCGCACTCCACGCCGCGGCCCAGATTGCCATATCCCAGGATACCAATGCGAATACTCATGAAAAAGCCCTCCTGTACGATTCATTATTGCAACATCATTATACTATGCGAAAAAACTATAATCAATAATACAAAACTTATATTTATATTATCTGAAAATTTATTATTGACAAAGTAGCTAAAAAATGATATTCTTGTCACAGATACAAGGAATGTTACTGCAAAGCAGGCATAACCGCGATCGAGACGGACTTCGTCCGCCGATCTTGTTATGCCTGCTTTTTATTATGTCTGAAAACTGGAGGTACGCATTATGAACTGGCACAATCTATTCAAGAAAAAGACTCCGGCCTTGCGGCCGCGAATTCTCAAGGACAACATCCTTTATGCTCCCACACAAGGAACATACCTGCCACTCGATAAGGTATCCGATCCTGCCTTTGCCAGTAAGAGCATGGGCGACGGCTTTGCCATCGTACCTGAAGGTAATATCCTCTATGCACCGGTCAGTGGCTCAGTCGCCGGAACATTCCCGACCGGTCACGCCCTCACGCTCAAGAGTGATAACGGACTGGAAATCCTGATCCATGTCGGTATCGATACGGTTGAACTCAACGGGCAAGGATTCGAGACTATCGCTCAGCAAGGCCAAAAGGTTACAGCCGGTGATCCTCTCCTGCGCTTTGACCCGGTAGCCATCCGGAAAGCCGGTTACGATCCCACCATCATGATCATCGTCATGAATCCCCGGGATATTCACCTGACACCACTGGCGGAAGGCAGTGTCCAGGCACTTGACGAGATAATGAAGTTTTGATTATAGAAGGGAAGGATGCCATTGTGAAAATTGAACGAATCTACAACAACAATGTCATCTTGGCTCATGACGACAAGAACGAAGAAATCATCGCCATCGGTAAGGGCCTGGCATTCGGCCGTCATGTCGGCGATACCATTGAAAAAGACCGCATCGAAAAACTCTTCATCCTGCGGGACAAATCCATCCAATCCAAACTACAGGCAATCCTCAGCGATATCCCTTCTGTCTACCTGGAAATCGTGGAAGAACTCATACAAGAAATTCATGCAACGTCAAATCTAACGCTCAATGAAAGCATTTATCTGACGTTGACCGATCACATCAGCGTTTCCCTCGAACGAGAAAAGCAGGGCATCCTCTGCCGCAATCCCCTGTTGCCGGAAATCAAGCAATTCTATCCGCAGGAATATCGGCTGGCCCGTCTGGCAGTAGGTATCATCCGGCGGTATCTGCAGGTGACGATATCCGATGACGAAGTTGGCTTCATCACCCTCCACATCGTCAACGCCAGCGTCAATCAACAGATGATGGTAACCGTAAAAGCGACACGTATGGTCCGGGACATCCTCACCATCATTCGCCAGGCATTTCCCGATAAGATTGAAGCTAAGCCGCTGCTTTATCAGCGTCTGGTCCGCCATCTGCAAATCTTTACGAGGACCCTGCTCACCGTCGAAAAAATCGAAGACAACAGCAATTATTTTTATAAGCTCGGCAAGACACAATACGGTGATGCCTACCGCTGCGTAAAAACCATCAACCATTATGTAAAGGAAAAAACCGGCAAAACCATCACAGATGGTGAGCAGGGCTATCTTCTGCTCCATATCATCAATTTGATTTATTCCTAAAAGCAAAATCCCTGCATCATGGCACTCAAGAAGGAGGAAAATTCATGAATGCAAAAATGATCGATCAAATCGTAGATGCCGTCGGCGGTGCCGACAATATCTGTTCCGTCGTTCACTGCTCCACCCGACTGCGTTTCTCGCTGCGCGACGAAAAAAAAGCCGATGATGCTAAAGCACAAAGCATTCCCGGTGTTCTGTCCTTAGTGAAGAAAGGCGGCCAATATCAGCTGGTTATCGGCAATGATGTGGATCTCGTTTACGATGCCCTGATACAGAAATATCCGCAGTTGCAAAAGGACCAGGCTCCAAAGCAGGCAGTTCCTGCCAAGAAAAAAGGCATCGTCAATGCCATCCTCGGCGCGATCACCGGTTCCATCGCCCCGGTCGTCCCCTTGCTGGCCGGCTGCGGCATGGGCAAGGTTCTGCTGCTCGTCCTCGTCATGAGCGGGCTGCTCACTAAAGCCTCCTCTTCCTACATCCTGCTCAATATGATTTTCGATACAGGATTTTACTTCATGCCAGCCTTCATCGGGTTCTCCGCAGCCAAGATGTTCGGCTGCAATGCTTTCATGGGCGGCTTTATCGGCCTGGCCATGGTTCACCCGACCTGGACAGGGCTCGTTGCCAAAGGGGACCCCGTTGACTTCCTCGGTGTACCAGTCCTGCTGGCCAAATATTCTTCTACCTTGATCCCGGTCCTGTTATCCGTCTGGATCATGTCTTATATCGAAAAAGGCGTCAAGAAGATTGTGCCGGGTATGGTCAAAGTTTTCCTTGAGCCCATGCTCATCGCCCTCATCAGCGTGCCATTGGCTCTCGTCTGCATCGGTCCGCTCGGCAATTTGCTCTCGCAGGCCATCGCCGATGGCAGCATGTTCATCTACGGAGCCCTCGGCGCTGTTGCACTGGCCATCTTGGCGGCTCTCTACCCCTGGCTCGTTTCCGTCGGACTGCATAAGGCCCTGAGCCCGATCAGTATCATGCTCGTGGCTCAGCAGGGGTTTGACCCCGTTATCCGCGTGGTTGCACTCTGCTCCAACATGTCTCAGGCGGCAGCCGCCCTGGCTGTTGCTTGGAAGACGAAGAACAAGGCTCTGAAATCCCTTGCCTTCTCCTCCAGCATGACCGCTTATCTCGGCGGCATCACAGAACCTGCCATGTACGGTGTCAACCTCAAGCTCAAGCGCCCAATGTACGGCTGCATGATTGGCAGCGGCATCGCCGCACTCTTTGCCGGTTTTGTAAAGCTCAAGGCCTTCATCTATGTCACGCCAGGACTCCTGAGCATGGCTATGTGGATTGGTGAAGACGAAAACTTTATCCTGCAAGCACTCATCACCCTCGTGATTGCCTCCATCGCCACGTTCATTGCCACTATCATGATTGGCTTCGAAGATCCTGAAGAAAACAAGGAGGAACAAGCATGAAAGCATTCATATTCGATATGGACGGGGTCCTCATTGACAGCGAACCACTGCACATCGAAGTAAAGCTCGAGACATTCCGTCATTTCGGCATACCATTCCCCCCGGAGAAGCTGCCGTCCTTTGCCGGCCGTACGAGCAAGGATCTCTTTACTGAGGCGTTGCTTGCGCATCCCCAAGCAGGACTCACCTGGCAAGAACTCGCCTCCTTCAAGCACCAGCGCTATATCGACCGGCTGATACACGATCCTTCCATTCAGCCCATCACCGGAGTAACCGAGCTTTTACGGCGCCTGCGCAGCAAGAAGTTCCGCATTGGATTGGCCTCCTCATCTGGACGCAATATCATCGAGATGGTACTGAGCCGCTTTGGCATCCGGTCCTACTTCGATACCATCGTCAGCGGTGCAGAACTGCCGCACAGCAAGCCATACCCTGATATCTACCTGAAAGCAGCCGAAGGGCTGGGCATACCACCATGTGACTGCACAGTCGTGGAAGATGCCACAGCCGGCATCGCTGCTGCCAAGGCTACTGGCATGACCTGCATCGCTTTCCACAATCCTCATTCCGGCCAGCAGGATCTCAGTCAAGCTGACCGTATCGTCGAACATTTCTCAGAAATCCTTGTCTAACTTCGCCCCTATCCCCTTCATATAGCAAAAAGCACGCCATATGGCGTGCTTTTTGTATATATATTCGTACAGGATATAGATCCGTCAAAGGTCATCAACAAGTGCCGTACTCTTGGCGTACGCCGTGCTGCGACCCTCGATGAAGTCCGTCTTGACGAAATTGGGGTCAGCATACTGGCTGACCCAGCGCATGGAGGAAGGTTCCTGCTCATATCCTTCGTAAAGCGTGCCGAGCCCGATGCTCTTAGCGCGCAGATTGCCGAGGTAGCGGACATAGTCCTCGACCATCCGGCAGCTGAGCCCTTCAACCTCATCGCCAATCGCATACATGCCCCAGGCGATTTCCTGGCGCACGCCTTCCCGGATCATCGCACGCATCATCTCCTCATTCTCAGCGGAAAACAGCTCCGGCTCCTCCTCACGCAGGGCCAGCAAGATATTGCGGAACAGCCACAGATGCGTATTCTCGTCACGGTTGATATAGCGGATCTCCTGGACAGATCCCGGCATGCGCCCCATGCGCCCGAGATTGTAGAAGAACATGAAGCCGGAATAGAAATAAATGCCCTCGAGGATATAGTTCGCGACCAGCACACGCAGGAAATTCCTGCGCGAACGCTCCTGCTGGAATTCGTTGTAGAGATTGCCGATAAAGGTATTGCGGGTCAGCAGATGCTCATCATCCTTCCACTGGAAAATGATGGAACGCCGTTCATCCGGACTGGCAATGGAATCGAGCATGTAACTATAGCTTTGCGAATGGACGCATTCCTGGAATGACTGGATGGAAAGGCAGAGGTTGACTTCATTGGCCGTGATATAAGCCGAGACATTCGGCAGATTGGCGCTTTGCACGGAGTCCAAGAAAACGAGGAACGACAAGATCTTGTCGTAGGCACGCCGCTCTGCGGCCGGCAGCTGCCGGTAATCCTTGACATCCTGGCCAAGATTGATTTCCTCCGGGATCCAGAAATTATTCATGGCCTGCCGATACCAATCGGAAGCCCACGCATATTTGAGTTCATTGAAGTCATTCATATTCGTCGTATTGCCGCCAATGAGCCGGCGATGCGTCACATCGATATCACCGCCCGGATTGAACAACGGGCGTTTCTGCAATTCATCCATACTGCTGTCCCTCTCTTAACGATGTAAAATCATGCTGCCCTGGCGGCAGTCTCCAAAATATCCTTACGATGAGCAGCTTTCGCAGCTCTCTACTTCCAGCGCTTTGCTGCGCACATAATAGATGGTCTTGACCCCTTCTTCGAACGCCTTGATGTAAAGCCCGAGGACCTGCCGGAAAGTGTAATCATTCGTGATGTAGAGATTGACACTCTGAGCCTGATCGATGTGGCGCTGACGCACGCCTGCCGCCCGGACTGACCAGGTCTGGTCAATGGTATGCGCACTCTTGTAATACCAGTACGTCCCCTTTCCTAGATCCGGTGCAATGCGCGGCAGTATGGTCCCCTTTTTTTCTTCCAGGAAGAAACGGTGCATGATGGGGTCGATGCCAGCCGTCGTGCCGACCAGGATGGACGTCGAACTCGTCGGCGCCACAGCCAGCAGGTATGCATTGCGCATCCCCTGCGACATGACGCGCTGCCGCAGTTCCTGCCAGTGCGAAGAAATGTAGCCCCGCTTATCAAAATAGGCACCTGTCTGCCAGTCACTGCCGGGGAACAGCGAATAACTGCCCTTTTCTTTTGCCAGGTCGCTGCTGGCTTCAATGGCGGCAAAATTGATGCGTTCAAATACCGCATCGACAAAGTCAAGATGTTCCTGGCTTTCCCAGCGGATCTTGTGGCGGGCCAGCATATGATGGTAGCCGGATACACCGAGACCGATGCTGCGATATCTGGCATTGGTCAGAGCCGCATACGGCAGCGGTGCCTCATTGAGATCGATGACATTATCGAGAGCCCGCACCGCCGTGCGCACCACCTTCTTCACTGCTTGTTCATCCGTGACCTCGATGCGGCCGAGGTTCAGGCTCGCAAGATTGCAAACCACGAAATCACCGGGACGCGTCGTGACCTGGACAACCGTATCTCCTTCTTCCGTCCGGATATCCGTGCGGACAGTCTCCACCGGCGACATGTTCTGCGCGATTTCCGTACAGAGATTCGAGCAGTAAACAATGCCCGCATGATGATTCGGGTTCAGCCGATTCACTGTATCACGGTTAAAGACAAACGGAGTCCCTGTTTCTACAGCCGATCGCAGGATCAGGCGGACGATTTCTTTGACCGGAATGATGCGCTTGTCAATACGCGGTTCTTGCACACAAGCCTGGTAGCGCCGCTCCCACTCCTCGCCCCAGGAATCCTCAAGTGCGTACCCCATGACCGTCTCGATTTCATGCGGATCCATGAGATACCAGGATGCATCGAGATTTTCCCTGGCCAGGCGCCAGAAAAGGTCCGGATAGCATACTGCCGGGAAAATATCATGTGCTTTCATGCGGTCATCACCATTGTTCGTGCGCAACTGCAGGAACTCCGGCAGATCCTTGTGCCAGGCATCAAGATACACGGCGCAGGCTCCCTGGCGGACGCCGAGCTGATCCACGGCCACAGCCGTATCGTTGACCAGCTTGATCCAGCGGATGACGCCGCCCGCAGCGCCTTCAAAGCCGCGGATTGCCGAGCCGGTCGCACGGACCTTGCCGAAATAGAGTCCCATGCCGCCGCCCCATTTGCTGACCTTGGCAAACGAATCCAGACTGCGGTAAATCCCCTCCAGAGAATCCGGCACCGTATCGACAAAACAGCTTGACAGCTGATGATACGGTTTGCGCGCATTGGCCAAGGTCGGCGTGGCCATCGTGACCTGCTGCAAGCTCAGCATATCATAGAACTCCCGCACCCAGGTGAGACGCACGGCATGGTCTTCCTGCATGGCCAGATGCAGAGCGATGCCCAGATACATCTCCTGCGGCGACTCCAATGCTGTACCCTGATGATCACGGATGACGTAACGCGAAAGCAAGAGATCGAGACCAGCATACGAATAGAGTTCGTTGCGCGCCTCATCCAGGAAACCTGCCGCTGCCTGCAATTCTTCCTGTGTATAATGTTCCAGGATATAACTGCCATAAAGATGCTCTGCCTCAAGATACCGGAGTTTGTCATAAAATCCCCGAAGACCTCGCTGCGCTTCTTGCTGCGAAAGCTCCCAGGCAAAATGATGCGCCAGCAGCCGTGCGGCGATGCGATCCCAGGCCGGGGCCTCCGGCCGCACCATCTCTACAGCAGCCCGCGTCAAAGCACGCAATTCATCCTCTGCCGCCATGCTCACCTTCCGAAAGGACTGATATTTTTCCAGGAATACCGAAGCGTCCGCACAGGCTTCCGGAAAATCCTGTTCAATCTTGGCCAGGCATACGGCGATGTCCGGGATGTGAAGCGCCTCCAGCAGCTGCCGGAAAGCAGGCGTTGCGACAATACGATTCATGATTCTCTCCTAAACTAGATATGGTATCTATTCCCTAAAATAATTATTTTCAAACACTATATATTGATTGCTAAATCAGTATAGCAAAGCGGAGCCCTCTCTGTCAACGCACCATGCCCCCGGTCCCTGATGTAAAAAATTTTTCGTCAAACCTGCTCCGACTGTTCAAGAAACGCTTGCATTTCAGCGTAATTCTTCTATAATGAAAGAAACGTAAGAAGTGCAAGAAAGGATTTTCGCAATGATCACGAAAGAACTCATCGCCCGCATCAACGAGCTTTCCCGCAAGCAGCGGTCCACGGGCCTGAACGACGCGGAACGCTCGGAACAGAAAATGCTGCGTGAAACGTATCTCGCCAGCATCCGTGAACAGGTCAAGAACATGCTGGGACAGATTGAGATTGTCGATGCTCCGCTCGAAGAGCCACCCGTTACCCACATCAACGAAATCGCATTTTCCCTGCGCAGCAGCCATAAACTTCATTGAACCAATCCTGAAAAAGGTGCCATCGTTTCGATTGATCCCGAAACGACGGCACCTTTTTTATCAGCCCATCGGCTGCTGTCATGCTTTTGCAGCATGCTGGCAGCAGAAATATTCATATGTGCGGCGCAGCCCTTCCTGCAGGCCGACACGCGGCTCCCAGTCAAGCGAACGGCGCGCGCGTCCATTGGCCAGCAACGACTTATAGATATCGCCGGGACGTGCTTCCTGATAATCGGGCTGGAGCGTCACACCTGCCACCTTGCCCAAGATATGCACCAATTCGTTGAGACTCGTCTCACTTTGCGTCGAAAGGTTATACGTATGGTTGACATGCGGTGTCCTGAGCGCAGCATAGATGCCAGCCGCAATATCACCGGCATAGATGAAGTCCCGCGTTTGCTGCCCATCTCCGTAAATCGTAAGGCTCTTGCCTTCTGCCAGACGCTTGGCAAAGATGCTGATGACTCCACCCTCGCCGCCATCGCCCTGCCTCTCTCCGTAAACATTGGCAAAGCGCAGGACGACATAGCCGAGCCCAAACGCCTGCTGATAGAGGCGCAGATAATGTTCTACCGCCACTTTGGACAATCCGTAAAAAGACAGCGGAGCCAGTGGTTCCGATTCCACGATGGGCAGCCGGTCTTCCGCCACATCACCGTAGCTGGCCGCTGTGGAAGCAAAGATCACGCGCTTTACGCCATGGCGCCGGGCCTGCTCCAGGATATGGATGGAACCGATGATATTCTCTTCGCCATCGAGCGAAGGGTTATCCATCGAGATATGGACTGTGGTCTGGCCAGCCAGATGAACCACCGCATCAAAATGACCGGTGGCGAAAACTGACTCCAGCTTCCGGCTGTTGACATCCATCTCGACGACCTGCGTTCCTGCCGGCAGATTGGCGAAAAGGCCCGTACTGAAGTTATCCAGCACCGTTACCTGTTCTCCTGCCGCCTGCAGCGTCCTCACGAGATGAGAGCCAATGAAGCCCGCTCCACCTGTCACCAAGATATTCACGATAAAACCCTCTTTTCTACAAATCCTGTTCTTTTAATCTTTATGGAAACGATAGCCGGCACCACGCACTGTTTCAATATAACAGGGATGTGCAGGATCCTGCTCTATCTTCTCCCGGATCCGGTTGATATGAACAGCAACCGTCGCACTGTCGCCGATGGCATCCACGCCCCAGATGCGTTCAAACAGCCGTTCCCGCGAAAAAACAATCCCGGGATTCTCCATGAAGAACTGCAGGAGTTCAAATTCCCGATTGGTCAGATGAACCTCCTGCTGCTGGCAGAACACACGGCGGGACCCGGGTTCCAGTACCAGCTCCCGATAAGTGAGCGGCTTCATGCCCGCCCTGCTTGTTCCTTTGAGCTGCTCATAGCGCGTGAGGTGTGCCTTGACCCTTGCCACAAGCTCCCCTGGGCTGAAAGGCTTTGTCATATAATCGTCAGCCCCCAGGCCGAACCCGCGGATCTTATCGATATCCGTCTGACGTGCCGATACGATGATGACGGGAATATCGAGCTTCATCCGGAGCCGGCGGCAAAGATTGAAGCCATCGATATGAGGGAGCATGAGGTCCAGGATAACGAGATCAAAACCGCCATGCAGAGCTGCATCCTGTCCTCTGAGCCCATCTTCCTCGATGGTCACCTCAAACTCAGAGGCTTCCAGATAATCCCGCTCCAATTCCGCAATCTCACGGTCATCTTCTACAATCAAGATTTTTTTCATGCTCTCACGCCTTTCTCCTGCTGCAAAGCTCCCGTCTCTGCCTGTGGCAGCCATATGCAGATACAGAGCCCCTGGGGCATGGCCGGACGAGCCCAGATACGTCCGCCCATCGCTTCGACAATACGCGCCGTGACCGCGAGGCCGAGCCCGCTGCCCCTGGCTACCCCGGCCCTGGCTTTATCCGTGCGATAAAACGATTCAAAGATCCTGCCCAGTTCTTGCTGCGCGACGCCACGGCCCCGGTCCTCTACTTCGAGGAGATAGCCGCCGTCCTTCGCCTGCAGATGGATACTCAGACTGCCAGCACCATCATTCTTGTATTTTATCGCATTACTGAGCAGATTGTCGAGTATGCGGTGGAACTGGATGCGGTCCAGCTTGACCACAGCGGGAGTTTTTCCGAGTTCATTCACGAAAGTCAAAAAAAACTCCTGATCGCGCAAAGTCTCTGCCTGCAGAGAAACATACTGCTCTAAAAGCGGCGCCAGAGCTGCGTTTTCCCATTGGAATACGGCCTTGCCGAGTTCCAGTTTCGAGAGCAGGAAGAGTTCATGCACCATGTTCTCCATACTCTGGCTCGTGTGATAGACAAGTTCGAGATAATGACGCTGCTTGGCCGGCGTGTTGGCGATACCATCGAGGATGCCGCCCGTATATCCCTGGATCTTCGTAAGAGGCGTCGCCAGATCGTGGGCAATACCCGCAAAGAGTTCCTGACGGTTTTTCTCATACTGGTCACGAAGCTTGCGCCCGGCCTGCAGCTGGCGGCGCATTTCCTCAAAGACCGCCGCCGTTTCCCCCAGTTCATCAATACCGTGACTCTCTATCGGCGTATCATAATCCCCCTGACCGATACGGCGAGCTGACCGTTGCAGCTCTTCAAGCGGTTGGACAATATCATGCGATATCCGCCGTGCCAGCAAAAAGCCGACGAAAACAATGATGCCTGCTATCAGCAGGAAAAGCCCCCAGCCCAAAAACTGCCAGATCCATCCCGTATGCGGCGGGAAATAGCCCCGGCCAATCAAGAACGGCACAGGCCCCATCGCAACAGCGATGGATTTCTTATCGGTCGAAACATAGCGATATACCAGACCAGTATCATCCCAGCGCATGACATTGCCATCCCCCGGCGCCGCCTGATACGAAGCGGCAATCAACCCCTGCGCCGTTCCCGGCTCAGTCTCATAAGCCAATTCACCATCGCGGATGACGGCAATCCCGATACCTACTTCTTCCATCGACTCCATGTGACGTGCCAGATTCTCACGCTCGCCGCCATCTACATTCACGAAAAGATGGCTGAGCCCCAGCATGACAGGGATCGTATCGCCGGCTTCCGGCCAGAGGATTTCCATTTCGCGTTCCCGGAAACTCCCGGTGGCACGCAGCCCGTGGAAGATGATGCTGCCAATGCCAGCCAGCAGCAGCACCGGCACAAGGACCATGATGATATTATTGATGAGCAGCCGATGGCGTACCGATAAATCACGCAGTTTCATCCAATCCATCCTTTCCTGACACATCCTGTCAGGAAGCCTGCGGCATTTTACGATTTCCTGACAGGTACTGCTCTAAGATTCCACGCCAGGTTCCCGTTTCCCTGCCTGGCTGTTCAGAATGGCCATCATACGGTACAGTTGGTTGCAGGCGATAAATCACATAATTGCTGCTGCTGCCGACTTCCTGCCAGAAGCCCGGCACCTTGGTGCCCAGATCCTCGATATGTTCCCGATCCGTCACCAGGATCGTATCGCGCTGCAAATCCATATCCTCAATAGCGGCAAAGGGCATGATATTCGTCGCTGTCCAGCTCATCTTGTGCGGACGTTCCTTCTCGATATCGGCTGTGGTCGGCACCAGCCGCTTCGGTCGCAAATCGCTGTAATACGCGATCGAGACAGGATAGCGGATGCCATATGCCAGGATAGCCGTATCCGCCTGACTCTGCTGCTGCAGGATCCTGGCCACCTCCCGTCCCGATTTGTCCTGCGTAACAACGGGCAGGATGGTAAACATCGCAATGAGATAAAGAATCCCCATGCCCTTGGCCAATCGCCAGGGCATCGTCTCATGCGCAAGGAAATATTTGCCCATGAGGATGGCCAGCGGCATCATATACGGGAAGGTATACGTCATGTATTTCGATGCCATGCATTCAAACACGATAAAGACCGCCAAGGCCCAAATCACAAGGAACCGCTCACGCTCGCCCATAGGCAGATGAAGCTCCCGCTTGAACAGGCGCTTGAAGAACGCTGGCACGGCAACGAGTGACCACGGCAGGAAGCCCGCCAGGAACACCAACAGATAATAATACCAGACGTTGTTGCGCGGATGCTCCGATACCGTCGCGCGCAGGACATTATGCACGCCAAGGAAGGTATCGAGGAAGTCGCTGCCATGCAAAAGATACATCGGCAGATACCAGAGACTGACCACGCCGAGGAACAGCGCGAAACCGCCGAGCATATGGATATCAAGGAGTATGGCCAGGCAGCGCTGCCAGGACAGGAATAGCAGGATGACGAGCCCCGGCAATGCCAGGCCAATCGGGCCCTTGTCCAGCACGGCAACGCCCGCTGCCGCAAACGCCAGATAATAATATCTTGCCTTGCCGCTCTCATAGCCGGCATAGAAGCTCATGAGCGTCGCGCTGACGGTCACCCAGAGCGTCATGTCCGTGATGACGGCATGCCCGAGGTACCAGTATTCCAACGAGGTGCCGAGCAGCACTGCCGACAGCAGTCCGACGCGGCGACTGTACAATTTCGTTGCAAATGCATATGTCATGATGAGCCCGATCACGGCAAAAACCGCGGGGAAAAAGCGCGCGGCAAAATCCGTCATGCCAAAGATCTGGAACGCTGCGATAAGCTGCAGGTAAAACAAGATGGGCTTATCGTACCAATAATTGCCAAAGATCCGCGGCGACAGATAGTCGCCGGCCTGCATCATCTCCTTGGCCGTTTCCACATAATTGGACTCCACTGGATCCGTCATCGGCAGCGCCCAGTTGCCCAGCATATAAAGCACCAGGCCAAAAATCAGCAGCCCTACGATATCCTTTTTCTTCACGCCTGCTTCACCTCTCATCAAGCAATAATCCCTTACCTAAGGCAAAGTATAGAGGCTGCCTTTAAACAGGCGTTAAACAAAACATAATGAAAAAGAAAAACCGCTCTATCCTGTCAATCACAGGATAGAACGGTTTAAGCCAGGCATGCAATCAATATGCTACACGGAAACCGACATTCCACTGCCACGGCGTCGTGACATCGCCGTTGGTCGTCTTCTCAACATCAAGATAGAAATGGCTGTCCTTGCCGAAGTTCAGGTTCGTGCCCAGACCGAACTCCCACCAGCTGCCGCCAAGGTCGCGCGTGAACGGCGTGTTGACCGAACCGTAAGTCATATTGGCATCGGCATCGCCCTGGAATTCATGGAGATACGAGGCCCGGGCATAGACATTCCCGGCCTTGATATCCTGACCGGCAGAGAAGCCAATGCGTCCCACGAGGCTGTCCAGGCTGTCCTGATGGAGGTGAACACCGCGATTGCTCGTGACATCCGCCGACGTGACATGACCGTACGTCAATTCAGCCTGAGGCTCAAGCCAGAAGTTGCCGCTCTGCATGTAACGCTTGCCGTATTCTGCGCTGAGGCTGAAGCCGTTCGTGTCATAGCTGCCGTGGCCGGCACCCGTCACCGTGCTGAATTCATTCTTCATGTGAGCAAAACGGCCGATCAAATCGATAAAGCTGCCATCTTTCTGCAGCTGGCTGCCATAGATGGCAAGACCCGTATGCTTATTCGTGCCATTGCCGCCCGAGAACGAACTCTGGCCATCCGTATAAGTCACAGCACCGCCGACCGTCCAAGTCGGCGATACTTTGGTATCCCAGCCGAGCTGATAATAATTATACTGATTCTTGACGTTCTGCTCGCCATACTTCATCTCGCCGCGCGCCATGCGGAACCAGGTCCCCTCTTTGCCCTTGCTGTCACGCAGCTCACCGAGGCGCTTGTTCATATCATTGTTCTCCTGGCGCCAGGTCATCAAAGAGATTGCCGCCATATTGCTGATGGCGCTGTTGCCCGTATTGATGGCCTGATGACCCGTCACCGTGCCGTCAGGATTGATGGCACCATTGTAGGCACCCGCGATGAGACCTTCGTCGGTCGTCACCTGCGTGGCCAGAGACTTCTTCGTATCTTCACTGGTAACGACATCAGCCAGCTTCTGCGCCACCGAAGCATCTGCCGCAATCGCATCGGCCAGTTTGCCGCTGCCTTTCACGGTCAGAGACTTTACGGCATTTTGTGCCTTGGAAGCGAGCTGCAATTTGCTGTCGAGACTGTCCGTCGTCACCACACCGCCATTACTCGTCAAGCTGTCCAGGACATCAACTGTATGTGCATCGCCGGACAGATTGACCCGTCCGCCGTTCGTCAGCGTCAGCTGGTTGATAAAGCTGTCTTTGGTCGTGTTCCATACAGCACCGTTGCTTGCGGCTAGCTTCATGTCCTTCACGGTAATCTTATTTTCCGGAGGATTACCCGTCTTGATGATATTGCCGTTCAAGTAAGACTCCGCATTTGTCAGATTGATATCGACATGGGAGTCAATGCTCGTTTTTGAAGTTCCTTCATCATAGTTGAACGATATATCGCCGTTGAGCTTGACCGTTCCCGTCCCTTCGGGATTGATGGTGACCGTAGAACCGCCGCGCGTGCTGATAGCCGTCGGTGCATTGACCGTAAGGTTGTTGTGGATCGTTACCCGCGAGCC
>JAQYBD010000028.1 GCA_029338835.1 Selenomonadaceae bacterium
GCCGGCATATTGGCCCCAGAAGCAGTGCCGCTTGCATCATTCGTTTCTACCGTTGCAGCCATCAAGCCATGCGTCGTCGTATCTGGCTTGAATCCATCAATGATGGACTTGCCGCGAAGCAGGGAATCTGCTGTGTTGAGGTTGAGCTTGATGGAACCTTTATTGGCCGATTCCAGATCACCGAGGATGACCTTGCGGCCCGCGCCCATGGCGGTAACAGAGCTGCCATCGCCGGTGCTGTAGATGGCATTCTGGCTGCCCGAAAGGGTCATGCCGCCGTCGAAGGTGACTTTGCCTGCTGAATCAGCTTTCACCACGTTGTTGTTTTCTGCAGCCGCGCTATTCACTGTGAGAACCGCGCCATCACCCAATGTCATGTCTGCATTTTTATACACCCAGAGTGCCGATGCATCTTTATCTTCAGGGGCTGATACTTGAATCTGGGCATTTCTACCGACCGTTACGGATGAACCTGTTCCACTATTTTTAATGCCGGCTATATAATTCCCACCTACCTTTTCCAGCTGATTCGTCGTTCCTATTTTATCTTCTGTGGCATCGACAGTCACACGGGCATTATCGCCGACAGATAGATTGGTGGTTTTCTCTGTGTCTGCAGATGCCACGATACCGCTGACCATAGCGTAATTATGTCCTGATGTATGAACGGTCAGATCGTCCCCAAACGTTCCGATTCCATTTCCTACATAAATTCCTCTGATTTGCGTAATGGCCTGGGGAACGGCCTTTGTGAGATTCCCGCTCACTGTGAAAGAAGCATGATCTTTAACTTCTGTATCTGCTCCATAGTTCCATAAATCAGATAGAATCTGAGAATTTCCCTGATAATCACCTGCAAACTTCACAGAAGTAACGGAATCATTGCCTAAAGACAATTCCTCCTCTGCTCCATCTACTTTTCCATTAATATGATATCCAATTGCGTTTTCCGATTGCCCATAGGCATTCACTTCATTTCTAGCGTAGTCATCCAAAGTTATAATACTGGATGAAGTAAGCAGCCCTTGTGAATAGCTTACATCGTGCGTCTCCAGAATACTTGTAAAATGGCTCTTCGCTTCCATCCGTCCATTCTGGATGACAGTTACGCCATTTGCTTCTCCCTCATTGTCAGAGTTATTTCGGACGGTCACCTTTACTTCATGGTCCTGTCCAATATGCAAATCACCGCCATCATCAACCAGCCCATTCGTTGCATTATAATTCTTATATTCATCATTACCAGTATAGGAAACCACAGTCTTGCCCCTATCACCGATAGAAAGTGAACCCCTTATATCTTTATCCGCATCCTCAGGAAATCCCAGATTCCTTACTCTCGCGCCCGTTACAAAGTGTTCATTCCCATTGACAGTGACTGTGTTTGAGAGATCATTTCCAATCTTAGCAACGGTATGATGATTCACATTGATTCCATACGTACCGTCAAGATGTGCCGCCCCCTTTGTAACAAGGACAGCTCCATTCCCCATGGTAAAGTCTGTATGAGAGAGCCGTATGCCCATCACTTCACTATCATCGGATGAATGCATATCATTCGGATCATTTCTAACCTCTGCGGTAATATGCGCATTACATCCTATAGACAAGGCCTGCCGACCTTTGGCATGAACATTTTGCGATTCTTCTATGTAATTATAGTATGTGATAATTCCATCACTCAGATTGTGTTTTGTATCAGCATCCAGTTGATTCTCAACACGGATAGACAGGTTATCTCCAATGTTCATGGTTCCATAATGACAAATCTGGATACCGTGAACTTCCGCCCAATTTCCCGTATGAGCAGACATATCAATAGAAAGGCCATCACCTGCCTGCAAATATTCGCCATCGGACTGCATCCCAAAAAAAGAGGCATTATCCGTGGCCTTATCAGCGTTCATCTGAATGGAAATATCATTTCCAAGATAAGCTTTGCCATCATATGGTTTCCCTGTATTCTTATCATCCGTTAACCGCTCATAGCCATCCAGTTCCACACCGCTAGCATCAACATCAGGCCCAGTAAAATTCCCACGGATCTTCATTCCCTCTTTTAGATTCAGCGTTCCGTTCCACCCGTTGCCCGTATGAATGATTCCTATACGATTCTCAAGTTTTCCTTTATTTTCGACAGAGATTGTATCGGAATTGACCTGAACCGTTCCTGTGGAAGAAGGATCTACATAAATGGCTGTAGGATGTGTATGATTGATGACTTGAAAATCATCATCTATCACCTTGTCCTTTTCCGTCACCACCAGCGGCTCACTCTGCACCGCCGCTTCTGCGGTCATGCCGGTCCATGAAAAAGAAACCAGGGCGGTGAGCACCGCTGCAGTCATAGCTGCCTTCGCCCTTCCGCTGCGGGTGCTCCTGCCATGGCGGCGGGCGAGCTCCGATACGACGACATAGCTGCTCCTAGCTTCACTGTAGATGACACTGTAAATCCTGTTCATGTTGTATGTTCCTCCAACATTTTCACGTACTCGTGTTCTCATCCCCAGGCGTTCAAGCATGGGAACGATATTATTTTCTAAAAGATAAATTTATACCCTGCTGTTGAAGGAAGGTCAAATAATGGGCGGGAAAGCGTCTCTAATACAAAAAAGAACGACATTTTGTCGTTCTTTTAGATTATGTTCGGTTTCTTTACATGTATTGTACCAGGCTGTGCCCCTGAGAGAGACATATTCCCATGATTGTCTTGACAGTACCCGCCGTTTTGCTTTATCCAGCAAGTGATGCGATGTATCTGTAAAAACAGAATGCATTACTGCGGGGTATTGTTTTCTTTATGGACGGGGACCTGCAGACGCAGGACTTCGGAGGTCTTGCGGAAGTCGTGCGGGTCGATGACTCCGATGATCTGGCAGGTGAAGTCGCCAACCATCGTGCAATGCTCTTGCTCACAGTAGTCCTTCAGCTGGTCCATGTACGAGCGTGCCTGCTCGAAGTCGTCGATGTAGACGCAGGCGCTCGTCGTGCTATTGCACCACTTGGCTTTCAGCTGTTTGGCCTTTTCCTCGTCTTCGATGATCACGCCAATCTCCGTGGTCTTGTAGGCCCCAGCCTCGAAGTCCTCCAGCGGGATACGCAGGAAGGCATGATAGGGATATACCCCGCGGATGCCCTGCTGGCGCAGCGCCCCCTCGATCTCCGAGAGGTCATAGACGATGCTGCCGAAGTCTTCCTCAAAGTAATCCCGCACGGCAGGCTTCGTATAGGTATAGCATGGCGGGATGTACTTCAGCATGAACGACCCCATGGGCGGACGCGTATGGAAGTAATCGAGCCACTCGAGGACGTGCCGGATCTCCTGCTGCTGCCACTGGATTTCCTTCATCTTCGCATCGAGCTCCTGGAGTTTCTGACGATACCGATCCGCCAGAAAATCAAAATCCGAATGGTCCAAGATTTCCTTGATCTCCTTGAGCGTCAGTCCAAGGTCCTTGTTGTGCTGGATCATGTGGAATACCGTGCTTTGCAGGACGTTGTAGATGCGGTATTTGCTATCGGGGTCGACATCGCTCGGCTTCAGCAGACCCCGCTCGTCGTAGAGCCGCAGGGTCGCCAGTGTCGTATCGTTGAGCTTGGCCATGCGGCCGATCGTGAGTCGATTATTCTTCATGATGGCCCTCCACAAAATCACCTTGCTTGCTTTGCTCCGGTGTGAGCCCGACCAATGAATCCAGGGTCACATGGTAGAACTGCGCGAGCTGGACGAGCCGCTCGACGGACAGTCTGCGGCGGCCAAGCTCGTACATGCCGTAAGTCGCCTGGCTGCAGTGGAGTATTTTCGCAACATCTGCCTGTGACAGGTTATGCTGCTCGCGCAGGTCTCTCAGTTTCCTGACCCAGATGGCCGGTTGGGGACATCTCGCCTCTCTAGCCACAGGTGTACCCCCCCCCCGCGTACATTTGTTCTCTCAATGGTTGTTGTGCTCACATCCATAGAATCTCTCCTTCTCGTATTGGATTTGTGGGACCAATTTACTCCGATGCCGAACAAAATATCTAATACACACTTAGTTTCATTATAACCCGTATCTTCGGATGAAGGTCAAGCTACATTTTGATTTATTCGAAATATCCCCCTTGTCTATGTACAGGACACGACAATGAGACATATCATGGGACAGCAAAAAGGCCGTACAGGCTTTCGCCTGCACGGCCTTTTCTGTCCAGCTCGTCTATCGGTTCATGCCTGATCGCGCAGGCCCACTAGGTAGTCGAGCGATACGTGATAGTATCGGGCCAGCTTCACGAGGTTCTCGATCGAGATCCGGCGCTTGCCGAGCTCATACATACCATAGGCAACCTGTGTGCAGTCTAGGACCTTCGCTACGTCTGCCTGCACCAGATTATTCGCATCGCGGAGCTCTTTCATCCGCTTGGACCAAACAGCGACGTTCTTTGCTGCTTTCAATGTTATCTCCTGTTCTGCCAACCAACCGAAAATAACCTTTACTTTAAGTTTAGGCGCCTGCCTGACTCTTGTCAAGTCGTGCAAGAATCTCCGCCATCTTCTGCTCGAGAGCGTCGATGCGCTTGTCCTTGTCGGCATTGTCCTGCTTGAGTGCTTCGATTTCTTTGGCCTGCGTGTTGATTACTTTCGCCATCTGCGTCTTCGTCAGCGCATGGTGGCCCGAGCCACCTGGGCCAAATTTGAACGTCACGCCCGCGTTGATGCCCGCATCGCCATTGCCGAACGAAACGCCGAAGTTGACCATGCTGTTCTCATCCGGCTGGTAGAACGCGCCGACCGCGCCCGCATTCGAGTTGCGGTAATGGCCGTAGCCCACGGCGAACTGCGCTTTGTCGTCCGGATCGAACTCCTGCATCGGATGCAGTGCCGCCAGGGCATTGCTGCCCGCCGTCGCACGGCTGATGTCGTTCTCGACGCGGTTGTACTGCATGTTCATGTCGCGGTAGATCTGCTCATTGCTGGCCGATGTGATGCCATTGACATAGCCCACATTCGCCGCACTGTTCGGGTCACTTGCATCGCTGACAACACCCGTAATCACACGGCCCGTCTTGTTGCCCTTTGCGTCCTGGCCGCTGATATCGACCTTCGTAGCCGTATCCTTACTGCCAATCGTCAGTGTCTTGCCATCCGACTGAACCAGGCTACTGCCCTTGATGCCGCTGATCGCTGCATTGACCGTATCACCAGTGACAAGATTCTTGTCGCCTGAAGCAACCTTGCCGGTGCCAAGCCTCTCTGCCCACGTCGACGTATCGATGTTCGAGGCATCGACATTGGCCTTCTTGTCCATATCCTCCTTCATCGTATCCTTGATGACCTGCTTGCCTGCATTGGAGATATTGCTAAGGTCTTTTTGGGCCTTGTCTTCAAGACCATTTTGTATGCTAGTTACCTTGGTGTCGACTTCCGTCTTGGTGTAGGTTTCATTCTTGGTGTAGACGTTATCCGCATCGGCTTTCGTCTTAAGCTGATCATCGACATAGGTCTTATCGGCCTTCTTGCCAAGTTCAGTATCGACATAGGACTTGTCCGCTTTCTTGCCAAGTTCAGTATCGACATAGGACTTATCTGCTTTATCCTTAATAGAGTTTTGCACCATGCTGTCGACATCGCCGAGTGTAGCTGCATAACCTTTCTGCGTGTTCGCATCATACGTACCATCCTTGAGGATACTGCCAACATTGGCAATGGCCTTGCCGCCCGCATTGATACCGTCCTTGGTCACAGATGGGCCATTCGTGGTCGTGCCATCTGTCGAGGACTGGATGGTCAGCCCCTTGCTGTCGATGGTCGTCGTATAGGTCGTGCTCTTCTGCTGGTCGCCAGTACCTGCCGTCTCCGTCGTCGTGTAGGTGCTGCTGTTCAGGTTCTTGAGGTCCTTGGCCAGCTTCAGGTTCATGACGGCATTGCCATCGTTACCAACTTTGCTCGAGACAACAGCGATATTGTCGGAAGTCCAGTCCTTGTCATCATATGACTTATGGGCCTTATCCGCACCGAACGTTGTGCCGCTGAGTTTCAGCTGATGATCGAGTTTGACATTGGCAACATCGCCAGTATCGCCGACATACTTCATGCCGTCATCGAGAGTGGCAACGGTATGTTTATCGTTTGGCTTATCCTTATCGTTGTAGACAATGCGAGTGATACCGTCCTCGCCATCCGTGCCGTTGACACCGGCAGCACCGGTTTCCGTCTTGATGATCGTCGTGGTTTTGCCGTCTTTGCCATCCTGCCCTTTCGGACCAACGAGGCCGATGGAGCCATCCTTGCCCGGCTGGCCGTTCTTGCCATCATGGCCGAAGACAACGTTATCTATGCCGCCATTGAGCGTATCATGGATAGCCGTGTAGACCGTGCCGCCCGTGACAAGCTGCTTGGAGCCGTTGGTGTCCGATTGGGTAGGATCAGCGACCTTGCCGGTGCCGATAGCGATACCCCAAGCATTTTCGTTGGCCAGTTTTTCTTCATCAGTTGCGTCAGCTGTACCATCAGCATTTTTCAGGTTACTGCCGATATTGGATGCATTGATATTGGCTTTCTTGTCCAGGCCACTCTTGACATCCGTTAAATCCGTATTAACATCTTTGACCTCTGCCTTGACAATGTCACTGACATCGCCGAGTGTAGCGGCATTATTTTTCTGATCATCCGTGTACTTGCCATCTTGGACGACACTGCCGATATTGGTGATAGCCTTGCCGCCTGCATCGATACCGTCCTTGGTCACAGATGGACCAGTCGTGGTCGTGCCATCTGTCGAGGACTGGATGGTCAG
>JAQYBD010000029.1 GCA_029338835.1 Selenomonadaceae bacterium
CATGTCGAACGTGGCCTGCGCCTTCTCGACGAGGGAGAGTACATCGCCCATGCCGAGGATGCGTGAAGCCATGCGATCCGGATGGAACACCTCGAGCGGCTCGAGCTTCTCGCCGAGACCGACGAACTTGATGGGCACGCCCGTGACGGCCTTGACGGAAAGTGCCGCACCGCCGCGGGCATCGCCGTCGAGCTTCGTCATGATGACACCATCAAGCCCCAGCGAATCGTTGAACGCCTTGGCGACATTGACGGATTCCTGACCCGTCATCGCATCGACGACGAGCAGGATCTCATGCGGGTGGACGGCAGCCTTGATATCGCGCAGCTCCTGCATCAGGGCTTCGTCGATCTGCAGGCGGCCGGCCGTATCGATGATGACGACATCACAGGCATGCGCGAGCGCGTACGGCAGCGAATCCTTCGCGATCGTCACAGCATCCGTGCCAGCCGGCATCGCGAACACCGGGATCCCCAGCTGCTTGCCGAGTACCTGCAGCTGCGTGACGGCAGCCGGGCGGTAGATATCCGCCGCGACGAGCAGCGGATGCTTGCCCTGCTTCTTGAGCGCAAGGCCCAGCTTGCCTGCCGACGTCGTCTTGCCGGCGCCCTGCAGGCCCGCCATCATGATGACTGTCGGCGGCTTCGGGCTGATGTTGAGGCGGCTCTGCGTGCCGCCCATGAGATTCGTGAGTTCCTCATCGACGATCTTGATGACGACCTGTGCTGGCGTCAGTGTCTCGAGGATATCCTGGCCAATCGCACGCTCCTTGACGCGCTTGATGAACTCCTTGACGACCTTGAAGTTGACATCGGCTTCGAGCAGGGCCATGCGCACCTCACGCATGGCCTCATTGACATCGTCCTCCGTGAGCTTGCCATGGCCGCGGAGTTTCTTGAACGTCGCCTGCAGACGATCGGATAAACTTGCAAAAATCAAAACTCATACCTCCTGGCCATTCCCTAGCAGCGGCGAAAGGCGCCTGAGAACCGCATCGACTGCCGGAGCATTCTCCGCGTTCCTGAGCGCTGCGATGGAAGCCGAGATCCCTGAAAGCTCCCGGCGTTCCCTCTGGTAGCGCGCGACGAGCCCGAGCTTCTCCTCGTAAGACTCCATGGCTCGTTCCGAGCGATGGATGTTGTCGTAAACGGCCTGCCGGGAAATCCCGAGCGCCTCGCCGATCTCCGACAGCGAAAAATCTTCGAAGAGATGCATCTTCAGGCATTCCTGCTGCTTTTCCGTGAGCAGCGCCCCGTAAATATCGAATAGCGCTGACAAATATAAAAGCTGCTCCATCCTGCCCCTCACCTTGCTTGTCTTCTTCCTTGTGCCAAGGCGTTCTGCTTGACATAGGCTATTATAGCGGACTATGGCTCCCGTGTCAAGCATATATCCTTGTCAGTTAAAATTTTTTCAACCACAAAACGGAAATAGGAATTTTTTTCAAGCGGAAAGAGGAGTTCTTCTGTAAATTGTCGAATACCTTGTAAAAATCTAAGCAAAGAGCATTGTCTCTGCTGCCGCCATGACAGCACTCGGCATCTTATCCGGATATATGCATCCGAATATAAATGAAAGGAGTTTTTCTCAATGCAATTCAAAAAATTGATGGACAGTTTCTTCATCCACTATCTCAACCAGTTCGACAAGCACTGCTTCAACGTCAAACTGCACGATGAAACATACACGATTGGCAAGGGCAAACCGGAATTCACGGTCATCATCCATAAGGATATCCCCAAGAGCGAACTCCTCTCCTCCACGGAACTCGCACTCGGCGAAGCTTACATGCGCGGCGATATCGAGATCGAGGGCGACCTCTTCCACATGCTCTGCACCTTCCTCGAGCAGGCCGACCGCTTCTCGCTCGACCGCAAGGGCCTGCGCGGCATCCTCTACATGTCGGAAAAGAAGAAAGACCAGGCCAAGGAAGTTTCCTCCCATTATGACCTGGGCAATGAATTCTACAAGCTCTGGCTCGACCCGACGATGAGCTACTCCTGTGCTTATTTCAAGCACGCAGACGACACGCTCGAGCAGGCGCAGCGCAACAAGGTCGACTACATCCTCGAGAAGCTCTATCTCAAGCAGGGCATGACGCTCCTCGACATCGGCTGCGGCTGGGGGTTCCTGCTCATCGAGGCCGCCAAGAAGTACGGCGTCAAGGGCTACGGCTGCACGCTCAGCAAAGAGCAGTGGAGGAAGAGCCAGGAACGCATCAAGGCCGAGGGGCTCGAGGACATGGTGACGATCGAACTCATTGACTACCGTGACCTCGAAGATAAAGGTCTCCAGTTCGACCGCATCGTCAGCGTCGGCATGATGGAGCATGTCGGCCGCTCGAATTACGCGACGTATATGGAGACAGCCAACCACCTGCTGAAGGACGGCGGCATCTTCCTGCTGCACACGATCACGGGCCACGACGAGGTCGTCTCGGAGCCCTGGATCCGCAAATACATCTTCCCGGGCGGCACACTGCCATCGCTGCGCGAACTCATCTCTGACGCCTACGACGCCGATTTCCGCGTCCTCGACGTCGAGAGCCTGCGCCGCCATTACTACAAGACCCTCATGTGCTGGTACCACAACTTCCTCAAGGTCCACGACACCGTGGCCGGCTGGAAGAATGAAGACTTTGTGCGCATGTGGGATCTCTACCTCTGCGGCTGCGCAGCTGCTTTCTACATCGGCTACATCGACATCCATCAGGTCCTCATGACGAAAGGCAACAACAACGACCTCCCGATGACCAGATGGTATTGACGAAATCCGGCCTCAGCGCTTGATCTTCAAGTCCAGCAGGACCCGATCCGTTTCCCATGGAGAAATTATGGTGTACGGCACATGATATCTCTCGAGAACGTCGAGGATCTGCTGGTCTTTTTCTTTGGCCTGCGGCAAATCCGTCTCCGGGCGGCCATCCACGGCCAGGAACTCGTCGTTGCGGCGCAGCAGATAATTGAGGTTCTCGTAGCGGTTGAATTCCTGCATGACGAGTGTGTCAAACGCCTCCGACGGCTCCCGGTTGTAAATGATATTGAGCGGCAGCGGCGAATCACAGATGGCGAAATCCACGCCGTACTTCGCGAGCGTGCGCGTGCGGTGTGCCTGCTCGGCAAAAAGATAGAGCTGATCCTCGACGATATCCGTCGCCTGCTGGTACCAGAGCCACTTCGCGAACTCCCCGACCAGCTCCGTACGATACCCCATGCGCTTGAGCTTCGAATACATATCCGCAGCGATCGTGCTCTTGCCGATTGCCGCCCCGCCATAAAAATTGATCACTTTCATAAAAAATCACCTGTCGTCCCTTTTCCAGGAGAATCTGCCAAAGGAGGAATCCCTTTGTCCAAAAACATCTACTTCGCCGGCTCCATCCGCGGCGGCCGCCAAGATGCGGCACTCTACCAGAAGATCATCGCTTTCCTGCAGCAAAAGGATCGCGTACTCACCGAACACGTCGGCAACCTTAGCCTCAACATCCACGAACAAGGTCAGGAAGACCAGGCCATCTACGAACAAGACACCGCCTGGCTCCGGACAGCCGACCTCGTCATCGCCGAATGCACCCGCCCATCTCTCGGCGTCGGCTACGAACTCGCCTATGCCGAACGCTTCAAGATACCCTGCCACATCTTCTACCGGCCGGCCGAAACCGCCCTCTCCGCCATGCTGACCGGCGACAGCTACTTCCACATCCACCCCTACACCGACTGGCACGACCTGCAAACGCAACTCGCCACCATCATGCAAAGGCAATGACACTCCTCTTAGTTTAACACGTTGGCGAGAAATAATAAATCTTGCACTGGTCAACAAAACCTGTCACAAAAATAAAGGTTTCAGTTCAGCCTTGAGCCTGGGCAGACTGGCATCGTTCATGATGCCGCTTTGGGGACAAGGTGAGAACGGCTCGCATTTATCGACAAAGCCTTACAAAAATGATATGATTGAGTTACCAGAACAAGAACCATCTATAAAAATACGGCCAGGAGTCCGACATCATGAACCAAAACGAAGAACCAACCTTCCTGCCCGGCTATGAGCCGCAGGACGTCCTCCACCATCTGCCCCTGCCGTTCTATGTCTGCCAGGTACACAAGCCCTACTCCTTGCTCTATGCCAATCAAGAACTCCTCACGCTCCTCGACTGCCAGGATCTTGCGGAGCTGCGCGCACACATCGGCAACCAGGTGCCGAATCTGGTCGCTTTTGAAGACGTAGAGCGCACAAGGCAGGAAGTAGCAAAGCAGCTGCGGGAAAAGAAAGATCGCTTCGAGCATGTCCATTCCCGCATCGTTACGCGCCGAGGACGCATCCATTACGCGGAAATCTCCGGCCACCTCGTACACACCCCGGAATACGGCGAGGTCTTCTACTGCCTGGTGACGGTACTCGACCAGCCGTCCGCCAGTCACTCCATCGACAAGGATGTGCGCGATTACGTTGTGAATCACATCGACGAAGCACTCGAGAAGCGCTGGATCCAGATTTACTATCAGCCGGTCATCCGCACGCTCACGGGCAAACTCTGCGGCTTCGAGGCTCTCGCGCGCTGGGTTGACCCGTACATCGGTTTCCTATCGCCAGCTTCCTTTATCCCGGCGCTCGAGCAGACGCGCCAGATCCACAAGCTCGATCTCTTCGTCCTCAAGGAACTCTGCCAGGGGCTGCGCCAGCGGCTCGATGCCAAGCTCCCCTGCCCGCCTGTCTCCTTCAATCTCTCGCGCCTCGACTTCCTGTTCCTCGACGTTTTCCAGACCATCGAGGATACGGTCGCTGCCTACGATCTGCCGCGCGACCTCCTGCATGTGGAAGTGACGGAAAGCACGGTGGCTCGCGACCCCGGCCCCATCCGCCGGACAATCGAACGCCTGCGCGAAGCCGGCTACGAAGTCTGGGTTGATGATTTTGGCAGCGGGTATTCGTCGCTCAACATCCTCAAGGACTGCACGGTCGATCTCATCAAGCTCGACATGGGCTTCTTGCGCACCTTCACGGAAAAATCCCGGCAGATCATCGCCTCGACCATCGATATGGCCAAACGGCTCGGCATCAAGACGCTGACGGAAGGTGTCGAGACGCAGGAACAGGCAGAGTTCCTCGCTTCGATCGGCTGTGGCCGTCTGCAAGGCTATTTTTTTGGCAAGCCGCAGCCACTCGCAGGTGCTTTGGCCCACATCCAGGCACAAGGCCGTGGGCTGGAGATGCGCAAATGGCACCACTACTTTGATGTGGCCAGCTCGGTCATCCAGCAGACGGACTCGGCCGCAGCCCTCCTAGAACTTGTGGAAGATGAGGTCCATTTCCTCTACACGAACGAGGCATACCGCCAAGAGCTGCTCTTGCTGCATTCTACGCCGCAGGAAGCAGAAAAAGCATTGAACAATGCCAAAGATCCCGCGACGTATGATACGTTCCGCGAATTCGTGCAGAATGCGCGCCGGAGCCAGAAGCCCGAGACGTATTTCTACGTGGCCAACGGCAGCTACATCCGCATCTGCCTCGAGGTCGTGCTGGAATACAACGGGCACACCCTGATCCGGACCGACATCAAGAACATCACGAAGAACCGCGAATGGCTCGAGCATGTCCGCTTCGACCAGAACCTGCGCTACCTCTACATACTCTTTGACAACATCCATATCGTCCATCTCGATCGCGATACCATCGAGCCACTCTTCCTGCAGGAATCCCCAGGACACGACATGCTGTTCCAGGAACAGCACGGCATCCGGGCTTTCCTCGATACCTTCAGCAGCCGCTATATCCATCCGGACGACCGGAGCCGTTATCTTGCCTATTGCGATCCCGCTACGGTGACCGCGCGCCTGAAGGCAAGCCCCGGCGGCAGGATCTACGACTGCTTCCGCATCCGCGATCCGCATGGCAACTACAACTGGAAGGAATACACGGCCACGCTCATCCCCAACACAGATGGATCTCAGATTCTGACGACCGTGCAGAGCATCGAGTTCCTGCCGCAGACCCTGCAGGCGATGCACCGGGAAAGCGGCCAGCTGCCGGCACCGGTGGCGGACAGCGAAACGCTTGCGGCCCTGCTCTGGAACAATCTGCAGCAGAATTCCCGGCTCTGCTATTTCTGGAAAGACAAGCAGCGGCGTTTTGTCGGCGCATCCAAGGCCTTCCTCGCGTATTACGGCTTCGCGTCCGAAAAGGATATCATCGGCCGGACCGACGAGGAGATGGGCTGGCATGTCGATGATGTCCCGTATCGCACCGATGAATGCAATGTACTCCAGAAGGGACACAGCATCGCAAAGAGCCCGGGGCAATGCATCATCCGCGGCGTGCTGCATCAAATTGTCGCGTACAAATGGCCCATTTACTACGACGGACAGATCATCGGCCTTATGGGGATGTTCCTCGATATCGATACCATCCTGCAGGAAAGCAAGAACAGCATCAAAGTCACGTATTGCGATGCCGTAACGGGCCTCATGAACCGCCAGGGCCTGCTCGATGCCCTCTTGCGCTACGAGGAGCAGTGGCAGCTGCATGGCCGCGCATACGGTCTCGTGCTGTTCGGCAGCCGATCCTACAAGCGCATTGCCGATTCTTACGGCGAAACGGTGCTGGGCGCACTGCTGCGCAAGACGGCCGAAAGGCTGCGCCAGCGTGCCGGCAAGGATACGACGCTCGCGCGCGTGACGCAGTCGATGTTCGCGCTCATCCGCTATACGGATAAGGGCCGCAGTCTTGCGGAACTGGCGCGGGATATCGCCGAGGAGCTTGAAAACATCCATGAGATCGAGGGCAACCCCATCACGCTCACGATCCCGTACGGCATCGCTTGCGCCGATGAACCTGGCCTCTCCAGTGAAAATATCTATCAGACGGCTCTTAACCGTCTGCAGCATCATACCCCCCCCGAAATTGAAAAATAGTATCAAATGAAATGCTACGACGCGTACGGTGTACTTGCTTTCTTAAGTGAAAACGCCCTGACGAGGGTCATTCGTCAGGGCGTTTTTATGTACGCTATCAATTGGGATCGAATTTCTTCGTGGCGTTTTCGAGGAGGCTGTCGCGGCGGGCTTTGGAGGCGACGAAGTAGTCGTGGATGGCGGCGCGGTCGTGGTGTTCGACGGCGTGGATGACATTGCCGAGGATGTCCTGGAGTTCACGCAGGTTATTGGCGATGGCGTCGGCGTTGGTCATGCAGATGTCGGCCCACATGTCGGCGTTCGAAGAGGCGATGCGGGTCGTGTCCTTGAAGCCGCCGCCGATGAGCTTGATGCACGATTCGAGGTCGTCGCCGGAGTGGTTGAGGAGCGTGACAAGGGCTGCGGCGGTGACGTGCGGCACGTGGCTGATGACGGAGGCGCAGCGGTCATGCTTGGCGATGTCGAGCGTCGTGAAATTCGCGCCCGTATGGCGCAGCACGCGCATGAGTTTCTCATGAGCCTCAGGCGGCGCGCCCGTATCTTCGACGATGACGTAGGCTTTGCCGACAAAGAGATCCTTGACGGCCGCATCAACGCCGCTTTTCTCGCGGCCCGTCATCGGATGGCCGGCGATGTAGTAGATGTCTTTGGGCAAGATGTGCTTGAGATGCTCCCAGATGTAGCCTTTCGTGCTGCCGGCGTCGGTGAGGATGGTGCCGGGTTTAAGGTACGGCAGGATTTTCTCGACCATCGGCACGATCTGCAGGACCGGCGTACTCAGGAAGACGATGTCGGCGTCCTCGACGACGGCTTTGAGGTCAGAGGATGCATAGTCGACCGCACCGAGCGCGACGGCGCGATCCATCGAAGACTGGTGGCGGCAGAGGCCCGTGATATAGATTTTGTCGCCAAGCTTGTCCTTGAGGCAGAGGCCGAGCGAGCCGCCGATGAGACCCACACCGATGATGGCAAGTTTCAGCTGGCTCATAACGTACGCCCCATGACTTCGCAGATCTTGCCGAGTTCGCTCATGAGCGCGCGGAAGTTCTTCGGCGTCAGGCTCTGGTCGCCGTCAGAGAGTGCGACTTCCGGATGCGGATGCACTTCGATGATGAGGCCATCACAGCCGGCAGCGACGGCAGCGCGGGCCATCGGGCGCACCATCTCCCAGCGGCCCGTGCCGTGGCTCGGGTCGACGATGATTGGCAGATGCGAGAGTTCCTTGATAGCCGCGACGGCACTGAGGTCGAGCGTGTTGCGCGTGAACGTCTCGTACGTGCGGATGCCGCGCTCGCAGAAGATGACCTGCTCATTGCCGCCCGCCATGATGTATTCGGCTGCATTGAGCCACTCGCTGATCGTCGCTGCGAGCCCGCGCTTGAGCATGACGGGTTTCTTGGCCTTGCCGAGCGCTTTCAGGAGCTGGAAATTCTGCATGTTGCGCGCGCCGACCTGGTAAATGTCGGCGTATTTGACGACGAGTTCGATATCATCCTTGTCGACGATCTCCGTGACGACCTTGAGGCCTTCCTCATCGGCGACCTGGCGCAGCATCTTAAGGCCTTCTTCCGCAAGGCCCTGGAAATCGTACGGGCTCGTGCGCGGCTTGAACGCACCACCGCGCAGGAACTGTGCGCCGCCCTGTTTCACGGCATGCGCAGCCTCGCGCAGCTGGTCGATGCTCTCGACAGAGCAGGGGCCTGCCATGACGACGACTTCCTTGCCGCCAATCTTGACGCCGTCGACGTCGACGACCGTGTCTTCCGGATGGAAATGACGGCTGACGAGCTTGTATTTCTCCGTGATGCGGACGGTCTTCTCGACGCCCTCCATCATGTTCATCTCGAGGTTCGCGATCTTCTTGCGGTCGCCGATGACGCCGATGATCGTGCAGTCCTCACCGGTCGAGAGGTGGGCTTTGAGGCCGACCTGATGCAGGCGATCTTCGATGTGTTCGATGTTCTCTTTCGTGGCATTCGGTTTCATGACGATGATCATAATGATTTCCTCCCCATTTCCTGGTCCGATGATGGTATGATTGCGGTGGTGAAATGTCCCGAAACAGAAAAAGCCCGCCCCTCTACAGGGACGAGCTGATATACCCGTGGTACCACCCTGCTTGCCGACGCAAGCCTCTCTTTTCGGATACTGACATATCCTAGCCTCTGATAACGGTGGCATTCCGGCGCGGCCTACTCGTGGTTCAGCCTGCTGCTCCTGAGTGTATTTCGTCCGTGCCTCCTGCAGCGTTCCACCAGCCCGCCGCTCTCTACAAGGAAGTCCTCGGAGTACTTCTCTCAATCGTCGCATTTCGCTTGATGTATATTACAATAACAGTTTTTGGTAAAAATGTCAACATTTTTCTCCAAGAACGGCATAAACTGTGCAATCCTTGCAGACATTTATACAGGCAAAAGCCCTGCGGGACTCATGCTGGAAACGCCCCGTCCTGGGTCTATCCTGCTTATCCCACCTGTCCCGCTGCTCCTGATGCAAGTCTTGCCGCCCGCAGGCTCAGACGCGCACCATGGCGATCTCGTCGCAATTCGGGAATTTCGGGCAGTCGATGCATTCCTTCCAGACCTTGTGCGGCAGTTCTTCCTTCGTGATCGTCTGGAACCCCAGTTTCTGGAAGAAGCCCGGCTTGTACGTCAGCGTGAAGTACTTCTCGACGCCAAGCGCATCGCCTTCCTCGATGAGGCGGCGCACGATCTCCGCGCCAATGCCCTGGCGCGTCATCTGCGGCGAGATGGCCATCGTGCGGACTTCAGCGAGCCTGTCCCAGATCATGTGCAAGCCGCCGACGCCGACAATCTTGCCGTCTTCATCGACAGCGACGATCATATCGCGCAAGGTCTCGTAGAGCGTGTTGCGCGCGCGCGCGAGCATGACGCCGTCTGTCGCGTAGTCATTGACGAGCTGGTAGATTTCTTCGATATCCTGAAAGGTTGCTTTGCGGTATTCCATTATTTCATTTCATCTCCTTTTCTGGCACTCCTGGCTCTACTGACTCTCCTGCCGCATCCTTGGACGCGGCCTGTGCAGCAGGGACCGTACCCGCGATGGCCTCACAGCTCGGGCAAACGGGCGCGAGCGGGCAGATGTCGCAGGCGGGCTTCCTGGCCTTGCAGATCTTGCGGCCGTGCCAGATCAGCCAGTGATGCGCATCGGACCATTTCTCACGCGGGATGTTCTTCATGAGGCCCTGCTCGACGGCGAGCGGTGTCGTGCCGGTCGCGAGCTTCAGCCGGTTTGCGATGCGGAAGACGTGCGTGTCGACGGCAATGGCCGGCTGATGGAAAGCGACGCTCATGACGACGTTGGCCGTCTTGCGTCCGACGCCCGGCAGCTTCTGGAGTTCCTCAAAATCCGCCGGCACCTCGCCGCCGTACTGCGCGCAGAGCATCTGGCAGGCTGCGAGGATGTTCTTGGCCTTGTTGCGGAAAAGCCCGCAGTCGCGGATCTCGTTCTCGAGCGCCGGCAGACCCATCGCGACGATGTCTTCGGGGCCATGGACCTTCGCGAAGAGGCGTTTCGTCGTGACGTTGACGCGCTTATCCGTGCATTGCGCTGAGAGGATGACAGCGATCAGCAACTCGAAGGCATTCTTGAAGATGAGTTCGGGCTTCGCTCCGCGGTACGTCTCCTCAAGGATGGCAAGCTGCTCCGCCCGTATTTTCTTAGTGATACGCATAAATCCACTTCCTGTCTTATCGATGCCATATCTTGCCTGGCCGTCCGGCCCCTGGCAGGATATGGCAAAAGGAAGGGCCCAATCCATGAATTGAGCCCTTTCCTGAGTTTCACGATTTATTCCATTATAGCAGATTCCGGACATCTGGCAAGAGCGGGCCACAGCTTGAACCGCCCAGTCCGTCTGTCCATTTATCCGTCTATCCGTTTGCTCTTCTGTCAGTTCGTCAGGCTGCGGATTGGCGCCGGGATACGGCCACCGCGTGCGATGAACGCTTCGGAGCTGTACTGGTTGCGTACGGGGACGATCGGGCAGTAGCCAAGGAGCCCACCGAACTCGACGACGTCGCCGACTTTCTTCCCAGGGACCGGGATGACGCGCACCGCTGTCGTCTTATTGTTGATCATGCCGATGGCGGCTTCGTCGGCGATGATGCCCGAGATCGTCGCAGCCGTCGTGTCGCCTTCGATGGCGATCATGTCAAGGCCAACGGAGCAAACGCAGGTCATGGCTTCGAGTTTCTCGATGGAGAGGCTGCCCTCCGAGACTGCGTGGATCATGCCCTCGTCTTCGCTGACGGGGATGAACGCGCCCGAGAGACCGCCGACATGCGACGAGGCCATGAGGCCGCCCTTCTTGACGGCGTCATTTAAAAGTGCGAGTGCCGCCGTCGTACCCGGAGCGCCGCAGCTCTCGATGCCCATTTCCTCGATGATGCGCGCGACACTGTCGCCGACGGCCGGCGTCGGTGCCAGCGAGAGGTCGATGATGCCGAACGGCACGCCGAGACGCTTCGATGCCTCGCGCGCGACGAGCTGGCCGACGCGCGTAATCTTGAAGGCCGTGCGCTTGATCGTCTCCGCGATTTCCGTGAAGTCCGCGCCCTTGAGGTCTTCGAGCGCATGCTTGACGACGCCTGGGCCCGATACACCGACGCTGACGACCTTATCCGCCTCGCTGACGCCGTGGAACGCACCTGCCATGAAGGGGTTGTCGCCCGGCGCGTTGCAGAAGATGACGAGCTTCGCGCAGCCGAGCGCCTGCTGGTCGCGCGTGAGCTCTGCCGTGCGCTTGACGACTTCGCCCATCTCGCGCACGCAGTCCATGTTGATGCCCGTCTTCGTCGAGCCGAGGTTCACCGAAGAGCAGACGAGGTCCGTCGTCGCAAGCGCCTGCGGGATCGAGTTGATGAGCACGCGGTCGCCGTGCGTGAAGCCCTTCTCGACGAGGGCCGAGAAGCCGCCGATGAAGTTGATGCCGACTTCCTTGGCCGCACGGTCCATCGCCTCAGCGACCGGCACGTACGAGTCCGTCTTGCAGGCATCGGCTGCGATGGCGATTGGTGTGACGGAGACGCGCTTGTGGATGATGGGGATGCCGTATTCCGTCTCGATGTCCTCACCCGTCTTGACGAGAAATTCCGCCGACTTCGTGATCTTGTCGTACACGTTCTGGCAGAACTTGTCGATGTTCGGATGCGCGCAGTCGCGCAGCGAGATGCCCATCGTGATGGTACGGACATCGAGCTTATTTTCCGTAATCATGCGGTTTGTTTCTAAAATATCATCTATCGTTATCACAGAGCTCTTTTCCTCCTAAAAGTCATCAAAATCATCAAAGTCATCAAAAGTCAGTCCGGTATCCTTGCCGTCCGTTCAGACGTTATGCATGACATTGAAGATGTCTTCATGCTGTGCCTTGATGTCGACATTGATCTCCTTGCCCTTCTCCTTGAGCGTCTTCTGCAGATCCACGAGGTTGATCTTGCTCGCGCTGATCTCCGCGATCATGACCATGTTGAAGAAGCCATCCATGATGTTCTGATTGATATTGAGGATGTTG
>JAQYBD010000030.1 GCA_029338835.1 Selenomonadaceae bacterium
TACGGCAGCGTGATGAACGTGACGATGTATTCCGCGCCCTTCAGGATGAAGAGCGAGACGATGTTGGCCGAAAGCTGCCGCGTTCCCTTCTTCATGAGGTCTCCCCCGCGCCGCCCCCGAGCGACGTCTTCTTTGCATGACGCATCAAAAGCTCATAGAGCGCAAACAAGAGGACGAGATCGTAGAGCGTCGTCGTGTTGAAAACCTCCATGAGCAGGCGGTCATCCATCGGAAACCAGAAGAGGGGATACGCAAACAATGCGTAAACCATGAGCGCATAAGGCTGGAGGCGCGCATGGCGAATCTGCTGGTAGGCGAGTGTGTATCCCACACTGATGAGGAACATCATAAGGAGCATCCCGACAATGCCGAAGTCCCAAGTATAGCGCCAGAGGACCGTGTAAACATTCGTATCAATCCCGTCAAACGTCGTGAACGGCATGAAGTTCTGTACCATTGGCAACGGAAGGCCGATGCTCGCAAGGATGCGATAAGCCGCCCCGAGCGTGTGGCTGCCGATGAGACCGTCTTCCAGCACAGGATACGTGACAATCTCCCCAAATGCCGGCAGGGAGAGCCCAGCATAATGCGTGATGATCTGGAGGTAGGAACGATCGACAGCAGCGCTTGTTTTGCCCGTAATAAGCCCCATGAGGTAGAAGAGCAGAAAGAATGCCGCACCGGCAAGGACAGCATAGCCAACGGTACGACGGCATGCGGTAGCAGCATACCCATATTTTTTCAGATAGAGCACCGTCGCAACGACAAAGGCGTAAATGACGAAGCAGAGCATTGTCATGCGGCCAGTCGAGAGAATCAGGAATGGGAAATAGCAGAAAACGGGAGGCAGGGCCGCAAGGAAGCGCCAGCGCCATCCCCCTAGGATAACGTCATGGAGGAAGATGTAAAGATAGGCTGTTGCAATCATCTGAGCCGCGATGGCACGATAATTCATCCAGCGATTGAATACCATGCCTTCATCTGCCTCGATGGTATCACGTACAACGCGGATCATGCCGGAGTACCCCTCAGTATTGCCGAGCGACAAAGAAAGATCATACATGGCCTGCGTGCTAAAGTATGCCATGACGATCATACATGCACAAAAGCTACACATCAGCGGCCATGATATCTCATAGAGTTCACACGCATGCCCCGTGACGGTCTCTTCTCTCTGGTTACTCATATGATACGTCCAAAGACCAGACGCAACAAAGACAACGATGGCCGCAACAATGATGCACCATCCTTCAAACGTCATCTCATAATTCCACCAATGCGCACCAAGGACGGCAAAGAAGGCGCTGATTGCCATGACAGCCGAACCGATGACGGCAGGCTGCAAAAAATCCATGTGCGAAGCCACGAGTGCAATGGCACACAGAAGGACAAGCGCCACAAAGAGGAGAAAGAGCAAGCTGACATCAGGCATGGCGCTTCCTCACAGCAAGGACAAAGACGATGAAGATGCCGACAAGAGCACCAAGCACGAAACCGACAATGGCATATTTCCCCAAGAGCGGTTTGCGAGCAACGGCAACTTCTTGCGGCAGAAGTTCGACGGGTTCCTGCAACTCGAATGTCACAGACGGATCGAACCGCTGCAACTGCTTTTCATTGAACCGAATGTAGGCTTCGAGAATTTTCCTTCCATTTTCTCGCGCATAGTCCGCATCCTTCCATTCGTTCGGACCAACATAAGTTGCCGCAAGAAAAATATCTGGCGATACGTCACGGGTGATGAGGTGCTTCTGAAGCCACTTGGATTTTTCTTCATCATCCATGCCATTCCATCCCGGCTGGAACTTCGTATAATCGAAGACTTGCTCGGACTGGTGGATGAATGCTATCAACGTTCCATACGAATTGAACATCTCTCCGTAGTGCACGGCAGCGGGCTGCGCACCATCCTGCCGGATGAAGACCTGCTGCTCGACATAAAGCGTGGTGCTTTTCGCCACGGGCTCTTTCGCGAGCATTTTTTCTCCCGTGAGTGCCGCTGCTGCCAGGACGGCGATCAGCAACACGAACTTCCATCGGTTCCGCAGTTCTGTAAGAAATACCTGCATCAATGTGATTCCCTCTTTCTTTCCCCATTCTTCTTCATTTCGCCAACCACGGGAGCACCCCCACATCGGCCAGCATGGCATGGATGGATTTCCGCAGCCAGGAAGCTGGCGGATGGTCTTCGACAAAGACGAGCGGCAATTCGCGCACACGCAGATGATGAGTCAGTACAAAGACAGACATCAATCGCTCGGACAGGAAGCCAAAGACGCGCGCCTGATAAGGGTCTTTGCTGACAGTGATGCGCTCCGCAACGTCGTCGAGGATGTCAAAGAGCCAGTCCGCATACGCGCAGAAGATATCACGCCGCGCCACGAACATATTGTAGCTGTACTCCTGATGCCCCTGCATGACACACCGGAACGCATCAAAATCCTCCGGGTGATGTGCGAGGAAGACCTCTTCCATGACGTCGAAATCCTCGCCGCGATGGAATTTCCGATACTGCCCGGCAATCCCCTCGTTGAAATACTGCTTGCGCGGCAGAAGGATGTCACAGTCATCAAGAAGCGCAGGAACGTCCTCTGTCCGAAGCATAACCGAAAGGCGCGGATCACTCGCTGCCATCCGATAATGATCGAGGAAGGGATTGTGGCAGGGCGCAAAGGAGAAGAAACGACGATAATGCACGAGCCCCAGGATGTCATCCTGCGCGTGATGCGCAATCCACCAGAGCGCTGTGAGCTCGCAGTAGTTCCGATTCTTCTGTGAGATGTTCTCTCCTTCGTTATCCCACGCACCAGCCCGCGGCAAATGGTCATGTAGGGCAGCGCCGACCTGGATAACGGTGTATCCTGCTGGCAAGACGGGCCACTCCGGCTTATGCGCCGCTACAAAGAGATTGGTCTTCATACCCCTTCTCCTTCCAGTGATGCCCCTTCCAACGACGCATAAAATTTCTCGACACGCTTTGCCTCATTGCGGATATCATAACCTGCCGCCCGCAGATCGGCTGCACCGTCATGGCGAGCATCGCCGCGATGACGAAGAATGGCCTCTGCCCATGCGGCAGGACCGTGGCTCAGCGGCTGCGGATCATACGTGCGCGAAACACGCGTCTCCTCAGAGAGCGCATCCGAGCAAACGATAGGAAGCCCAGCCGCCTGCGCCTCGATGGCCGAGATGCAGAGCCCCTCGAAATGAGATGGCAGCACGAAGACGTCAAACGCCTGGTAGAGCGCGTCGGTGTCTGGCCGCATGCCGAGAAAACGGACGTTTTCCCCGATGCCATAGGCCGCGACTTTCGCCTTTGCCTCTTCATAGTATTTCGGATCGCCGAAAACGCCGCCGACGAGCAGCAGCAAGGCCTCTGGGCAGCGCTTCACGACTTCGGCAAACGTGTCGATGAGGAAGGCATGGTTTTTCTGGTAGGAGAACCGCGCGACATTGCCGAGGACAAAATGACCGTCAAGGCCGAGTTCTTCACGCTTCGCCGCACGAACCTCGGGCTGGTAATGGAATCGTGCAAGGTCGATGGCGTTATGAATGACGGTGAAGGGCTCTTTACCGAACATCCACTGCCCCGCCAGCTCACCACAGGCCCAACGATGCGTGACACAGTGATGGGCAATCCATGTATTCATGTGCTCCATCATGCGGCGCGGCAGGGAACTCGGCACGCCGTTCTCCGAGTTGTGCGAGTGGAGAATACGGCAGGGAATGCCGCAGAACTTCGCCACGAGCAACGGGAAGATATAGTCCATCGAGCAGGTGTTGAGCACGACGGCCCGATATTCCCTGCGGTGTTGCCAGAGGAGCGCGGCCACCTCCCGATAATGGCGAAGCGGCGCATAACGGCGCTGCACAACACGGTAGATGCAACTGCCTTCTGCACGGACTTCATCGGCAAAGACCATCTCATCTCCGTCTTTTTCAGGGAAATAAAGGAAGTCATACTGGACGCGGGCGTGATCCATCTGGCGGTATTGCGCCATGAGATACGTCTCCATGCCGCCGATGTTCGCGGACATGCCAAGCTGCAAGATACGAATCATGATATGATATTTCCTTTCGTCTGCATTCAGGGCAGTAATGCATCCTGCGGAACATCGCGCGGGATAAGAATGGAACGGAGACCGGCCCTCCGCGCGCCGAAATAGTCGGCGCGCAAGGAGTCGCCGATATGGACGATGTCCCCAGGGACGATTCCTGTCTCGCGGAGCACAATGCGGAAGAGGTTTCCCGTCCCTTTCTGCCTGCCATAAGTCGAAGAGACAAAAAGGCGTTCGACGCGGATGTCTGCACGGGCGAGTAGCTCTGCCACGAATTCCTGCGGCAGGTACATATCCGAAACGGCGAGGATACGAGCATGGCGCGTTTCGCAAACACGAAGCACGGGCGCAAGCCATGCATTGGGACGGCTCAATGTACGTTCCATCTCGATTTCCACCTGCGCGAGTTCCCTCTTCTCCTCAGGCATGCACGCATAGATATCTGCAAATGCGATTTCTTCCGTCCCGTTCTTTGCCGCCGCCTTCCGCGCCATGCGCTCGGCTGCGATTCTCTGCTCCGCGAAAGCAACGTCTCCTATTTCTGCTCCCACCCGGCGAAAGACATCATGTGGACGCGGTACCGCTCGCTTCAGAAGCGTGTCAAAGACATCAAAAGAGATGCAGGGGACATCCGTAATACGCTGCAGGATGGCCGCTGGCAAAGAAATTTCGAGCGGCCGACGGAAGAGCTGTTTCAGGCAATCAAGTGACATAGGTTTTCTCCGATTTCACCGCAGCGTTCCATGCCGCTTGCGATTAGCGTCAATGCGCTTCTGCACTCCCTTCGCATGATGCATGAGGTACCAGGTCGCGATACGGTAACAAAAAAAGAAAGCTGGTAAGAAACAGTACACCCACGACCAGACATGCAACACAGCAAGCGCGATGGCAAGAATGTTCGTCGCAACATAATAGCGGATGCGAAAGGCATCGACATCTTTGATTGCATCAAATCCAGGAATGAGCGATTTCTTCGATGCGTACTCGAGCATGCGTACGCCGATGATGGCGAGAAAGACGTCTGCCCATGCGACGAAGAGATCCTGCGGCGCAAAGAAGAGCGCCATCGGAATGAGATACTTGCCGCTCACATCACCAGGCATCGTGAGAAGGTTGATTCTGCCACGATAGAAATTGTGGATGCTGTAGACGGCCATGAGGCCGAGCACGCAGCAGAGATAAACCGTCATATGCTCTAGGTGGCGGCTGACAAGCCACCAGCTACCGAAGACGCCAAGCAAGACGCGCAGGGTCAGCAAATTCTCCATATGGCGCGGCATCGCATCCCAGTACGCCGCATCGATGCGGATGGTCGGATTCTGTTCATAGCGCACACAGAGGATTTCGTTGAAGATATAGCCACACTCGTAAAAGCAGAACATCACAAAGAACGCGACAAGATATTCCGGGATGACAGCAAGGTTCCATCCGCTCGACGCAAAGACGAGAAAAAAGCTTGGAAAGGCGTCAATCAAGAAGAACGAGATGACATTCATCGGACTCGGATACCGCGTCGTGAACGTCCAGCAGAGCGGAAGATAGTATTTCCACCACATCTTCAAACTTCAATACGCCCCTTTCCTCGCGAGCACAACGGTGACCGTCTTGATGAGATAGATGATATCAATCCAGACTGACCAATTGCGGACGTACCAGGTGTCCATCTGAACACGCTCCTCATACGTCGTATCGCTGCGGCCGTTCACCTGCCACATGCCGGTGATGCCCGGCGGGACGAGGCAGAAGTCGGCGAAGTACTCGCCGTATTTCGGAATCTCGGCCGCGATGATCGGACGCGGGCCGACGAGGCTCATGTCGCCCTTGATGACATTGAAGACCTGCGGCAGCTCGTCAAGGCTCGTCTTTCGGAGGAATGCGCCGATATGCGTGATGCGCGGGTCATGCTTAAGCTTGAAGTCGCGCTCCCATTCCTCACGCGCCTCAGGATGTGCGGCGAGGTAATCTTTGAGGACGTTTTCTGCATCCGGAATCATCGTGCGGAACTTGTAGCATGGAAATTCCCGCCCGCCCTGGCCGATGCGACGGTGCGCGAAAAAAATCGGGCCAGGATTATCAAGATGGAT
>JAQYBD010000031.1 GCA_029338835.1 Selenomonadaceae bacterium
ACGTTATCCGGCCTTTCTACCCGGTTCCCTGAACTGGTCTTGCGGGCTGAGGGAACTGCCGGTGCGAGCTTTCCCAGACACAAAAAGAACGGCGTAGGCGCGATACGATTGCGCTACGCCGTTCTTTTGCTGTCTAGGGGAGCCTCGCTGATCAATAGGAGGAATGCTGGTGATGGGTCTGATGGTGCAGGACCTTTTCCTTGTACATGTTGTGATCGGCTTCAGCGAGGATCGTATCAATATTCTCGATGGGCGTGATAGCCAGTGCGAAGCCAAAGGAAATGCCAATCTTGGCCAGGCGGAATTGTTCGTGCAGCTGTGCATGAATCTTTTCCGCCTCTTTTTCATCCTGCACTTCCCGGATCATGAGGAACTCATCGCCGCCCATGCGGAAGACGGCATTCGTCGGGCAGCTCTGGCAGAGGACAGCTGCTGCAGACTGCAGGAGGCGGTCGCCGGCTTCATGGCCGAATTGATCGTTCATCTCCTTGAGCCCGTTGAGATCACCGAAGAAGAAGGCATACTGGTGCCCTGACGGCAGACCCTGGATGTAATCCATGAGTCCGCGCCGGTTCATGATGCTCGTCAAGGGATCCATCTTGCTCAAGTGGTCGATGCTCTGCATCATGTCGCGATTGCGCAGCAGGATGGAGAAGAAGCGGCTGAGGGCTGTGAGCAGCGGCACGGCCTTTTCAAGGTACTGGGGATCCGGATTGACGATTTCCAGGTAGCCGTAGCTGTGGTCGTCGAGGCGCAGCCGCGCAAAGATGAGCTGCCGGATGTTCGGCAGGCGGGGTGCATAATCCGTATTGTCCCAGCAGAATTGCTCGAAATCATCGATGATGAATACGGGTTTCTGGACGAAACGCTCATAGAACGGGCGGACTTCGGCGCGCGGGAACGGCTTGAGATGCTTCGAGAGCGGCGTGGCTGTGCGGCTTTCCCAGATATAGGAAAAGTGGAGCAGATCGCCTTTTTCCTCAAGGATCAGGACGTTATCGGCACCGAGCTGATTGCCCAGCCGGTTCATCATCTTGCGGATACCGTTCTCTGGTTTGAGTTCGTACATGCCGGAGCGGATGATGTCGTTGACGGAGACCTCCTGATAAAGGAGTTTTTCCTGTTTGGCATGGCGCTGCAGGTAATAGTCAAGGTTGATCATCAGGCAGAAATGGCACGATTTGCCGTTCCAGGGGATGAGCATATGACAGAGCAGCAGCTGGACGCCCATGACGTGGTTGTGGTAGATCCTGGTGTACGCACGGGTATGGCTGAGCTTGCTCAGGCAGCAGTCTTCGCACGGTGCATTCTGGCCAGCCATGAGTTCGTAGCATTTCTTCCCCTTCAGCGGCTCATCGGGCAACATCCCGAGTTCTTTCCGCTGCGCTTGATTCAGGTAGAGGATATCATGATTATCCGGGTCGACGATGACGGCGCCGAATTCCATGTGGTCGAAGATTTCCCGGTCGAAGACGAGGTGGGCATTGCTGTAGGGCAGTGCCCCGTACAGCATCTCTTCCGCATGCTGCATGCGGTTCATGAGGAGGCGCATCAGGCTGTCGATGCTGCGGACCTCTGAGCCGTGTGCCGTGGCATAATGCAGCAGGATTGTGCAGGCATGGCCGTCGAGCTTCTTGGTGGCATGGATGGCTTGCGTGATCCGCAGCAGGGCTTGCTGCATGGCGTCATCCTGCTGTTTCTTGTAGAGTACAAGGAAACAGCAGCTGCCGATCCGGGCGAGACTGCAGCTTTGCGGCAGATTGGTGTGCAGGATGGCCAGGACGCGCTGCAGCAGGTGATGGCGGAAGCTGGCACCGTACTGCAGGCCGATGGCATCGTATTCCGGCACGTCGAGGAGCAGTGCGGTATAATCCTCGCCGTGCAGCCGGTATTCGTCCGCGTATTGCAGGGCATCCATGAGTATGCCACTGTAGCCGAGGAGTTTCGTCTCGGCGTCGATGAGACCGATGCGTTCTTCTTGTTGCTGCTGCTGTGCAGGCAGCGGCTCTGGGCGGGCGAGGAGGACGAGGACGCCGATGACCTGATTGTTTTCCCGGACGGGGTACTTCGATACCTTGATTTTCTGGATCCGATGATCGATGTTCATCTGCTCTATGAGATGCAGCAGTGGCTTTCCCGTTGCCATGACCTGTTCCTCAGTTCTTGAGACCTGGCTGGTGTGCAGTTGCCAGCCGAGTTCCTGGCCGGTCTTGCCGAGAATCTCTTCCAGGGAGGTGATGCCGCGCTCCCGCAGGAAAGCGGTGCTGGCTCCGCGGAACCGGTGCTGGCGATCCTTCCAGAAAAAAGAGAGCCCTGTGTCTTGTAGCAGGATGTCCCAGATGGACTGGCTGGGAACATCCTGCCCTGCGGTGACGAGATCCTTGGTGATGCCATAGCTGTCGAGCATCTGCTGGATGATCTCCAGCCGACCCTCCTGCCTGGTCATGAGATCTTGGCAGAGACAGAGCAGCATCTCGCGCGAGGTGGACTTGACAAAGGCGATGCTCGTGAAGAACATCCAGCTGTATCTCCCGTCCGGCATCAGGATGCGGAAGGTGGATGACAGGAAGGACCGCGGGCTGTTGATGGCCCGCTCGTAGAAGCTGTTGGCAGCGGTGAAGGACAGGAAGCGTTCCCGGTCTGCCGGATGCACGTAATGGCTGGCGAATTTCTCGAAGAAGCCAGCGACGCCAGGGAGCTGTGTGCCAACGCGCACGCCGGTCAAGGTTTCCACGATCTCGCAGATATCTTTTTCGAGATTGAGATACCAGATAGCATCGTAGGTCAGCAGCACATTGCGCACAATCTTGTCGAAGCGATGGCTGTCTTCATCGTCGATGTTGCGGTCGGCGCTGATGTTGTACAGATTGACCTGCAGGATGCTGTTCGCCCCGAAATGGGCAATCTGCCTGGCCTTGAGTCTGAGGAACTGGCCGTTATCCACATACGTCATGCTTTCCAGCTGACCTGTCCGGATGACCCGGTCCGCGAACCGGCGGAATTTCTGGTTCATCGGGAAGTTCTTGGATTGCAGATTGGTATTGACGTGCGCGACATCGGGCGTGCCGATGCTGTTCAGGGATTGGAGATAGAGACCGTTGGCCTGCAGCATGCTCAGCTTTTGAGAATCAGCGTAGACGATGGCTGTGGGGACCGGCTGATTGAGGTCGACGAGCCCGGCTTTGCTGAGCAGCGCGGCATCGGAGGAGGTCTCCAGATGCAGGCCCTGATCCAGGCAGAATTGATGGAATTCCTCAGAGGGCATGGGTTTGCCGTAGTAGTAGCCCTGGATTTTCTCGCAGCCGATCTCACGCAGGAAGTCGCATTGTTCCTGCGTCTCAGCACCTTCGGCCAGCGTGTGGATGGCAAGCTCCTTGACCATGCTCACGAGGTATTTGAGGATTTTCCGGCTTTTCTCCGTGAAGGGATGCAGGAATTTCATATCGAATTTGATGGTGTCAAAGTTGTAGTCCTTGAGGACGTTCAGCGAGGAATAGCCGCTGCCGAAGTCATCGAGCAGTACGGGATAGCCGCTCTGCTGGAATTTCTGGAGGCCTTCGAGTACGGGTTCCATCTTGTCGACGAGCGCGTTTTCCGTGATTTCGATCTGTATGAGTCCGAGGGGCAGGTCGTACTTCTGGCGGATGGCTTCGGCCGTGCCAAAGGGATCCTGGGATATGAAATCGAGCCGCGAGAGATTGACGGAAACCGGCAGGACCGGAAGGTGCGAGTCGAGGCAGTGGCGTATCATCTTGGCCACGGCGTGCAGGACATGAGCATCGAGCTTGTGGATGAGATGAGCTTCCTCAAGTACAGGGATGAAGATGTTCGGCGAGATCATGCCGTAACGTGGGGATTCCCAGCGTGCCAAGGCTTCGGCACCGGCAAGTTCACCAGTCAGCGTGCGGATTACGGGCTGCAGGTAGATGCAGATGTAGCCTTTCTGCAGGGCTTCGTCCAGGTGTTCGCGTACATAGTTCTGCATCTGGGCGCGCAGGCCGAGCTGCTCGGTATAGATGGCAAAATGGCGCGAAGCGTCTTTCTTGATGGTATCGCAGGCAAGCTTGGCTTCGTTGTCAAAAACACCGGTGAGTTCAGCCATGTCACAGGGCCGGTCAAGGAAACGGATGCCGGCCTTGAGGGCGATGTTAGGGTTGCCGATGAAGGCCTGCACGCGCTGGCAGGCCTGGGTGATGCGCTCTTCGACATCCATGGCATCGGCGAGGATGGCGAAGTTGTCTGCACCCAGATGCGCGAGCAGCTTATGCGGGAAGGTCTGCAAAAGGATGTTCTCGATGTGCTGCAGGCACAGATCCCCCTGGCGGAATCCATGCGTCGTATTGTAGAGATGGAAATTCGTGATATTGAAAAATACGGAGCAGGAGCGGATCAGGCGGTAATCCGCCCATTCCTGCTGCAGCTGGTCTGCTGCGGCCTGGAAGAAGTCCTGCCGGCTGGAGAGGCGGTCTCTGGTATTCATAGATGTTCGTACCCTTCATTTTGCGTGATTCTATGTGATTCAAAGAAGTGTGGTTCTTCTTATTGTAGCATAAGTTGAACGGACAAGGGGGATTCTTTTTCTGGTAGATTGGCTAAGGCAAGCGTTCCTTTTATTTTTGTCCCTTCTGGTTATTTTTATGAATAAATAGAATAATACTTCTTTTTTCAATTATATATACTTTATAATAGTCCTATAGTATACTAAATCCAGAAGGGTTATTTGTAACATTGTAACTATGCAGAATGGATGGATATGAAAGGAAGGGGTTATTTTGTCCGATATGAAACAGTATGTAGCCGATGTCCTCTCTGGCATCGAGCAGAAAGATCCGGAGCAGAAGCTGTTCCACGATACGGTGTCCGAGGTGTTCACGAGCATCGTGCCGGTACTCGAGAATCATCCGGAGTACCGCGAGCAGAAAATCCTCGAACGCATGGTGGAGCCGGAACGCGTGATCTCGTTCCGCGTTCCCTGGCAGGACGATCAGGGGCAGATCCAGATCAACCGCGGCTATCGCGTACAGATGTCGAGTGCCATTGGACCTTACAAAGGCGGCTTGCGCTTCCATCCGAGCGTCACGCTCGATGTCCTGAAGTTCCTGGCTTTCGAGCAGGTCTATAAGAATGCGCTGACAGGGCTGCCCATCGGCGGTGCCAAGGGCGGCTCGGATTTCGATCCGCATGGTCGCAGCGATAACGAGGTCATGCATTTCTGCCAGAGCTTCATGACGGAGCTTTACCGCCATATCGGACCGGATGTCGACGTGCCGGCCGGCGATATCGGCGTGGGCGGACGCGAGATCGGCTATCTGTATGGCCAGTACAAGCGCATCCGTGACCGTTACGATGCCGGTGTCCTCACGGGCAAGCGCGTCGATTATTGGGGCTCGCTGGCACGTACGGAAGCGACGGGCTATGGCCTCTTGTATTTCGTCAAGAATATGCTTGATGCCAAGGGCATCAGCCTCAAGGACAAGGTCCTCGTCGTCTCGGGTTCCGGCAATGTGGCGACGTATGCCATCGAGAAAGCACAGGAGTATGGCGCAAAAGTCGTGACGTGTTCGGATTCCAACGGCTATGTCTACGACCCCGAGGGCATCGATCTCGCAGCGGTCAAGGAAATCAAGCAGGTGCGCCGCGGCCGTATCAAGGAGTATGTCGAGACGCATCCGAAAGCTACGTATCATGAGGGTTGCCGCGGCGTCTGGACGGTACCGTGCGATGTGGCGCTGCCTTGTGCGACGCAGGGCGAGATCAATTTTGAGAGCGCGAAGACGCTTGTCGCCAATGGCGTGACGGCCGTCGGTGAAGGTGCAAATATGCCGTCGACGCTCGATGCCATTGCTTATTTCCAGGAACATAAAGTCCTCTTTGCGCCGGCCAAGGCTGCAAATGCAGGCGGTGTCGCCGTCTCGGCCCTGGAGATGGCGCAGAATTCGGAGCGCCTGCAGTGGACGTTCGAGGAAGTCGATGGGCGCCTCAAGTCCATCATGAAGAACATCTATGAGAATGCGCGCCGCAATGCGGAGCAGTATGCCGAGCCCGACGACCTCGTCGCCGGCGCCAATATCACGGCGTTCCTGCGCGTGGCTGAGGTCATGCTGGCCCAGGGACTCGTCTGAGGTCTTTCGTCGTTTCGTTTCCTTTTTGCCGGTCATCCTGGTGGGTGACCGGTATTTTTTATGCGTTTGTCCTGCGATTGCCCGCAATATTTAATATAAGTTTTTACTTATGATATTTATAAAAATATTGGTATTTTACTTATACATATCGTTTCCTTATAATAAAGGCAAGAAGCAGGAAGTGAGAACTCCTGCCAAGATATACACCATGAAATAACTTGGATGTGAATCAAGATGGGAGAGGATGCGCATATGTTACGCGAAGATGCTGTCACTAAAGGAAATATAAAGAGATAAAGGAACGTCAAAAAAACCGCCGCGGTCTTGCCGCGACGGTTTTTGACGTTTCCGTATGAAGGGGGATTACCAGTAGCCGAGGAATGCCCACCAGACGCCGCCGATGCCGAGCCAGACGACGACGTGGATCAGGGAGATGGCGAAGCCGAGCAGCCACCAGGTTTTCTGCGGGACGTAGCCGGCACCGAAGTAGACAGGAGCCGGACCCGTGCCGAAGTGCGTCAGGCAGCCGCAGATGTTCGATGCCATGGCGACGACGAAAGCCGAGACGAAGGGGGGAGCGCCGGCAGCCGCACCAAGCGTGATGAGGGCGGCGTACATGCTCGTGACATGCGCACTCATGCTGGCAAAGAAATAGTGACTGTAGAGGTAAATGATGAAGGAAAGGGCAACGGCGGCCATCATGCCGACGCCGACCATCTGATTCTCGAGGATCTTGGCGAACCAGGGGATGAAGCCGAGACGGTTGAGGTAATCGCTCATGACAATGACGCCGCCCACCCATACGAGGGTGTTCCAGGCATTCTTCTCGCCCGTGACGTCGCTCCATTTGATGACGCGGCAGACGAGCAGGATGCAGAGGCCGACGAAAGCGATGAGCGTGGCGTTGAGTTTCGTGATGCTGGCCGTGGCCCAGAGGCCGAGCAGCAGGACAAAGACGCAGGCGAGAACCTTTTCGCCGCGTTTCATCGGCCCCATCTTTGCAAGCTCCGCATCGGCGAGCTGTTTGGCCTCTGGCGTATGCTTGATTTCCGGCGGGTAGACCTTGTAGATGAAGTACGGGATGACGAGGAAGCAGACGATGCCCGGGACGGAAGCGGCGATGAACCAGTCCATCCACGTGATCTCGATGCCGAGGATACGGTTGGCGAGTTCGACGGCAATCGGGTTGCCGACCATGGCCGTGAGGAACATGGCGGAAATGACGAGGTCGAGCTGGAAGACGCTGGTCGTGAGGAATGCGCCGATCTTGCGCGGGTTCTTTTCCGGGTCGGAGCCGAAAGCATCGGCAAGACTCTGCACGATCGGGAAGATGAGGCCGCCGGCACGGGCGGAGTTCGACGGGATGGCCGGAGCGATGATCATTTCCGAGAAGCTGATCGAATAAGCGAGCTTGAGGCTGCTGTCACCGAATGCGCGCATGGCGATGTAGGCGATGCGGCGGCCGAGACCCGTGATGATGAAAGCACGCGCCAGCAGGAAAGCTGAGACGATCAGCCAGACGGTGTTGCCGCTGAACGCCGAGAGAACCTGCTTGAAGGTCATGGCACCGGAGAGCGCGCAGGCCACGAGTGCGATGAGCGCGATGGTACCAAGCTCAATCGGCTGCAGGATGAAGCCCACGACTGTACCGAGGAAGATCGAGAACAGGTACCAGGCATTTAAGGTCAGACCGTCCGGTACTGGGATGAACCAGCCGGATGCTGCCACGGCGATGGTGAGCAGCGCACGCCACCAAAGCCCTTGTTTGGGTGATGTAGACATTCCTTTTCCACTCCCTTGACGAATCCAGATATCCGAATATCCGAATGAATGATAGAATTGATATGATTTATTTTTACCATACCTAGAATCTTTTGTAAAAGTCGGATTTTTTCTATCGAAACATTCCTCTTTGGAATGGAAAAATTGTTTATATATGCTGTTTAATTGTGAAAGTATTCCTGGAGCATCGCGGCAATCCGCGTGGTCAGGGCTTCTACGGAATGGCGGCGGCTGCGGGCGCAGATCTGGGCCTGGGCGTCGCAGAGCAGGCAACGGCGCGGTACGGGGCGGGAGAGTTTGTGCCCGTCGGATGCGAGTACGTCGATATCAAAGAGCCTGCCAAGCGGATGTGTTTCCTCAAGTCTTGTGGTGGCGGCCTTGATGGCTCCAGGTTCTCCCTGGACGGCGAGCAGGGCCTCGTCACCGGTTGCGGCGTGATGCGTGAACTGCGCTATGGCTGGCATCTGCAGGCCGTGCAGCAGCTCCTCGATGGCCGCGAGCCCGTCGTCAAAGAGACGGCGCAGCTCCTCGTTTGTCTTGACGGGGCCGGGGATATTGAGGCCAAAGGAGATGAGCGTGCAGCCGGGATGCGCGGCCTGGCAGGCATTCTGTGCTTCGGCGCGCGCCTCCCGGGCCATGAGCATGGCGGGAAGTTCGACAGGGGTTCCGTTCAGCATGATGGATTCCTTTCTTGCATAAAAGTGGCATGATAAATCATAATGGCCGGGGCTGTGGCAAAACGGTACGGGATCATTTTCCCACAGGCGTTCAGTGATGGCGCACGTCTCGGGCAGCAGCGATGCAGCGGCGTATTTCACGGGATGCATCGCTTTCCAGCCAGGCATATGTGGCTGGCGGTACAAGCGTTTGCAGCGTTTCCCAGTCGCCGTCTTTCAGGCACTGGCGCACGTCGGAAGCGCTGACGGCATGGCCGTTCACGGCAAGGCGCGGCACGACGCGGCATTCGATGCCGAGTCCTGGCAGTTTCTCGCGCATGACTGTATTGTAAAGATTCGTGACCTGGCTGAAGGGTTCTTCCCCGACATAGCGGCGGCGGATGCCGAGTGCCGCAGCAATCTTGCCGAAGAGCGTGAGGTCGAGTTCGGCATGGCCGATGCTGGCTGTATCATCGTCGGGCAGGAAGTAGCTCGGGAACGTGGCGTTGCTGATGATGTACGGCCCGCTCTCATGCAGGCAGACATTGGCAAGATCTTGGATGCCGGACTGCACGAGCTGCTTGCGGACAGAGAAGGGGAAGAGACTCGCGTCCTCGCTGACGAGGAAGAGATGGACGAGCGCATTCTCGTGGCTGGCCTGCTCAATGAGGTCCCGGGGGCCGAGCGTGAAGGGATTGGCATTCATGACGATGGCAGCCACTGGGTTGGCTTCATCAAGCGTCTCCTGCCTGGCTGCCAGGAAGTCTGCCGTTTCTTTCTTGAAGCGCTGCAGGCAGCGGGCAAAGCCCTGTGGCTGATTCTCCATGAAGACGAGACGGCCCTCTACGCGCGCGATTTCATAGAAGCCGAGGTCGCGGAAGAAGCGGGCGGAATCAGGCTTCGTGTAGAGGAAGACTTCGAGGTTGCCGCGCAGCAGCTGCTGCTCCATGAGATGGCTGACGATGGTGTTGAGGAGCCCTTCGCCTTGGTGGCGGTGATCGACGGCGAAACAGCGCAGCGTATTGCGGAACATGCTGCCCGTCGCGATGAGGTGGCATTCGTCGTCGCGGATGGCACTGATGTAGTCGAGATGGCGGTCGAGGCGGATACCCTCCTGCTCGAGCAGTGCGGAGACTTCCGCAAGGGCGCGCCGGTCACTGGGATAAATCTTGGTTACTTCACTCATATCAGGAGTCCTCCCGTTGTTCTTGCCTCATCTTATTGTGTTCGCGGATGAGCTGGATGAAGGCGCGGACTTGCGGCAGCTCCAGGGCCTGTTTCGTGTACATGATGAAGGTGGAGCGCGTCAAAGGTTCGCCGTTGGTAAAGTAGAGCGGGCGGACGCAGCCGTGGAAGTTGCCGAGGCAGATTTCCGGCACGATGCCCCAGCCGAGCCCACGCTCTACCATGGCCATGCAGGTCGCCGTGCTGTTGACGGAGATGCGGTTGGGCGAAGCCTGCAGATGATTCTCGCGCATCCACTGGGCGAGCATGCGCTCCATATCATCATCGGCCGGGCGGGAGATCTGCGGCAGGCCCGAGAGCGGTGTCTGCCGGTCTTTCTGGCTCGTGATGGCGCAGATATGCTCGCGGGCGAGCAGGATGCGTTCGCCGCGCCACTCGCTGTATTCGCCGCGCAGGATGCCGACGTTGATTTGATTGGCCATGAGCATGGCGTAGACGTTCTGGCTGCTCGTGGTCGTGATCTGGGTGGTGACGGCCGGGTAACGCTCGTTGTAATCGGCGAGTTCGTCGGGCAGCCGGTACATCGCGTAGTTGATGGAGATGCCGGCGCGCAGCGTGCCGGCGATGCGTCCCGTCTGCAGGCTGAGTTCCTGCTTCATCGTCTCGAGTTCCTGCAGGATGCTCTTGACGTGCGCGAGGACAATCTCGCCGGCCGGCGTGAACTGGACGCCCTGGCGGGAACGCAGCATGAGCGTCAGGCCGAGCTCCTTTTCCATCTGGCGGATGCGTTTGGAAACGGAGGACTGCGTGATGTAGAGTTCGTCGGCGGCATGCGTGATATTGCGCGTGCGGCTCAAGACCTGCAGGAGGTGGAAATCCTGTTCATCCAAGTCAATCATTCCTTTCTGGTTTCCTATGGTACGGATTTGCTGACCATGGTGATGATGTGGGCAAAATAGCATTCTTTCTTGTTATGGTATAAGAGAATGGATAAGTTGTAAATAGCCTTTCTTTTCTTATTAATCATGCATATATGGAATGGATAAACATAAAAAAGAGACATTTTACAAAGGGCTGGTTTCGCGTTTTAATAAGAGGAGAAATCAGAGAATACTCAAGTGTTTTGCAAAGGAGCGATATTATGGAAATCCAGAAGGCTGCAATCGCCGGCACGCTGGAATCCAGTGATGCGCAGGTAACGGTTATGCCTGGCACCAATGGGATCGAGCTCACGCTGGAATCCAGCGTCATGAACCAGTATGGCCGCCAGATCAAGGCAACCGTCCTGTCCGTCCTGTCAGGCCTTGGCGTCAAGGATGCACGCGTCAAAGTGGTGGATAAGGGTGCTCTTGATTGCACGCTGAAAGCGCGTGTGGAATGCGCCGTGTTCCGCAGCAATGATATGTCTGCCAAGAATATTCCGTGGGGAGGTGTCATCAAATGATTCCACGTCCAAGACCCGAGCGCTTCCGCCTGCGCCGCACGATGATGTTCATGAATGCCCAGAAACCTGGCCTCATCAAAGATGCTTACATCTATGGCGTTGACAGCATCATGCTGGACCTTGAAGATGCGGTAGCGGAGAACCAGAAGGATGCCGCGCGTTTCTCGCTCTATCATGCCTTGAAGACCATCGATTACGGTGATACGGAAGTCATCGTCCGCATCAATGGCCTCGATACGCCGCACTGGCAGGAAGATATCCGCGTCAGCGTGGCTGGCGGCGCCGATGGCGTCCGCATCCCAACCTGCGAAAGCGCCGAGGATGTCAAGAAAGTCGAGGAGCATGTACTCGCAGCTGAGAAGGAGTTCGGCGTGGAAGAAGGCCGCACGCTCATCATGGCTGCTCTCGAGAGCCCGAAGGGCGTACTCAACGCCTATGAGATCGCTTCGGCTTCGGATCGCCTGTTTGGCATCGCCCTTTCGGCCGGAGATTTCCATCGCAGCATGCACACGCATTACGTGCCGGGCGGCATCGAACTCAACACGGCACGCAATCTCATCGTGATGTCGGCTCGTGCCGCCGGTGTCCAGTGCTTCGATACGGTCTTCACGAATCTTGACGATGAGGAAGGCTTCGAGAATGAGGTCCGCATGATCCACGATATGGGCTTTGATGGCAAGAGCCTCATCAATCCGCGCCAGATTGCCTTTGTGCATCAGACGCTCGCTCCGACGCCGAAGGAAATCGCCACGGCTGAGACGTATGTACGCACGTATGAGGAGCAGTCGAAGCTCGGCGTCGGCGTCTACACGGTCAACGGCAAGATGGTCGATATCGCTTTCATCAAGGATGCCAGCCGCGTCATCGCGCTGGCGAAGGCTTGCGGTGTCTATCACGGCGATTTATAAGGAGGAGCAGAAATGATCAACGCAGTAGGAAGAGATATTCCTGATGAACTCCTGAAGGACGGCAAAGAAGTCTACCAGGGCAAATATCATATGGACGGCAAGCCGTTCAAGAAAGCCGGCCCCGTGACAATCCGCCACGAGAAACCGCAGGAAAGCAAGGTCGTGGCTTCCATCCGCGAAGCCTGCGAGCAGTGCGGCGCACATGACGGCATGACGGTCTCGTTCCATCATGCTTTCCGCAATGGCGACTATGTGACGAGCATGGTCATGAAAGTCCTCATCGAGGACATGGGACTCAAGGATCTGACGGTTGCCACGACATCGCTCGGCAGCGCACAGGATCTTTTGGCTGATTACATCGAGCAGGGCAAGATCATCGGCATCCAGTCCTCGGGTGTGCGCGGCCGCATCGGTGAAGTCATTTCGGCCGGCAAGCTCAAGACGCCGGCCATCATCCGCAGCCACGGCGGACGTCCACGCGCTATCGAGACGGGCGAACTCCACATCGACATCTCCTTCATCGCCGCTTCGACGTCGGATGATTACGGCAATGCCAAGGGGACGGGCGGCAAGCACAACTGTGGTGCCATGGGCTATGCCGTTGCCGACTCCCATTATGCAGATCATGTCGTCGTCGTGACGGATACGCTCGTGCCGTTCCCGAACATGCCGTCGCCAATCAGTTCCATCGATGTCGATGCTGTTGTCGTCGTCGATGCCATCGGCGATCCGACGAAAATCGGCACGAAGGAAGCACGCATCACGCAGGATCCGCGCAACCTCATGATGGCTGAGAACTGTGCGAAGGTCATCGCTTCGACGCCGTATTTCAAGGACGGGTTCTCCTTCCAGACGGGTGTCGGCGGCCCATCGCTCGCTGTCAACCGCTTCCTCGAGGAATATATGGTCGAGCAGAACATCAAGATGGGCTTTGCACTCGGCGGCATGGGTGGCAACATCTGTGACCTCATGGACAAGGGTCTTGTCGGCAAGCTGCTCGATACGCAGGATTTTGACATGAAAGCCATCAAGCACCTCGAAGAGCATCCGGACAAGCATCTCGAGATCTCGACGAGCGAATACGCCAGTGCAGCCAACAAGGGCGCGTATGTCAACAAACTCGATTTCGTCGTACTCGCCGCGCTGGAGATCGATACGGACTTCAACGTCAACGTGCTGACGGGCTCGGATGGCGTGCTGCGCGGTGCGCCGGGCGGTCATCCGGATACGGCAGAGGGCAGCAAGTGCTGCATCATCGTCACGCCGCTCGTGCGCGGCCGCATGGCGACGGTCTGCAAGAAGGTCGTCACGGTCACGACGCCGGGCGACTGTGTCGATGTCCTCGTCACGGATTACGGCATCGCCGTCAACCCGCGCCGTCAGGATCTCATCGAATGCCTCGATAAGGCCGGCATCGAGCATACGACGATCGAAGCATTGCAGCAGAAGGCCTACAGTCTCGTCGGCACGCCGGATGATCTCGAATGGGAAGATAAGGTCATCGCTGTTCTCGAGGCTCGTGACGGCACGATCCTTGATGTCATCCGCAAGATCAAGCCGCTGCAGCTCTGAGCAGGACAGCTGGCCAGCGGCTGCGCGGACGGTTTGTGCGGCTGCTGGATGATGCACTGCAAGGTACTGCAGGTAGAAAAGCATACAGATTCTTTTTGGGGAGCGGTCTGCCGGCATGTGCTGGCGGCCGCTTTCCTGCCAGAGGGATGCGGGCGGCGGCTCGTTGTGTTATCCTAATCATATAGTATCATGTCATATAGTATCATGATGATAGGCAGGATGGATTTGGAGAAGGGCAGGTTGAAGATATGCAGATTCCCGTGATTGGCGATCTGGCGCATGAAGCCATGTTGTGTGAGGTTTCGGCGACCCCGAAGCCAGGGCTGGTGGATCGCGCGACGAATGGCGCGCACCGCGATATGGATTTTTTTACGTTCCTTTCTTCGGCAACGGCGCTGCGCTGCAGCTTTGACGGATTCGCGCGGCTGGGGGCAGAGCATGCAGCGGAGCCCGTCATGTCTCTGCTGCCATATCTGCAGCAGGCGGGCCTTGCGGCGGAGCGGCGCATGTTTGCGGCGACGCATGGCGTCAATACGCATAAAGGCATGATCTTCAGCCTGGGACTGCTTTGCGGCGCGGCCGGCTGGACCGCGAGGCGCGGGGAACCTCTCCATGCGGACCATCTCTGCACGCTGGTGGCGGAGATGTGTGCAGGGCTGACAGCCGCAGCCTATGCGCATGTGGAGGAGAAGCCGGCAGAAGCGCGCACTAAAGGGGAGGCGATGTTCCTGCGTTACGGCGTGACAGGCGTGCGTGGCGAGGCTGAAAGCGGGTTTGCCACGGTGCGGCTGTTCGCGCTGCCGGTGTACCGGACGCGGCGCGAAGCAGGCGTCTCGGTGAACGATGCACTCTGCGATACGCTGCTGGTACTTATTGCCCGCAATATGGACACGAATATCCTTGGCCGCCACGATATGGAAACGCTGCGCTATGCGCAACGGGCCGCGCGCAATGTCGCGATGCTCGACGGGATGCATACGGAAGCAGGCTGCCGTGCCATCCGCGTACTCGATGATGATTTCACGCAGCGCTGGATCAGCCCCGGCGGCAGTGCGGATCTTCTGGCCGTGACGCATTTCCTCTACGAGATCGAGCATCGCTTTGGGCAGGGGCATGTCCGCCCGGCCGAGCCCGTTTCGGCAAACAGCTTTGCTTGATGGTTGCTGACCTCTTCCACCACTTCGTGGTCTCTCTTCTCCGTGCGCGGAGAAGGCAAAAAAATGCTGTCCCGGATCTGGGACAGCATTTTTGCGTCTTATGGTTGCTTAGAATTTGAGCTTGGCGAAGCGGGCTACGGCGCGCTCGGTGTTCTCGCGGCTGCCGAAAGCCGTAAGGCGGAAATAGCCTTCGCCACAGGGGCCGAAGCCGGCGCCCGGTGTGCCGACGATGTTGACTTCCGTCAGCAGCTTGTCGAAGAAATCCCACGAACTCATGTTGTTCGGGGTCTTGAGCCAGATGTACGGTGCGTTGACGCCGCCGTAGGCCTTGAGGCCGCAGGCTTCGAGACCCGCGCGGATGATGCGGGCATTTTCCATATAATAGGAAACGAGTTCTTTGACCTGCTTCTGGCCTTCTTCCGTGTAGATGGCTGCGGCGCCGCGCTGCACGATGTAGGCCGTGCCGTTGAATTTCGTCGTATGGCGGCGGTTCCAGAGCTGGTTGAACGGCACGAGCGAGCCGTCGGCTGCACGGCCTTTGACCGTCTTCGGGATGATCGTGTAACCGCAGCGCGTGCCCGTGAAGCCGGCCGTTTTGGAGAAGGAGCGGAACTCGATGGCCACGTCTTTGGCGCCCGGGATCTCGTAGATGGAGCGGGGGACATCGTCTTCCGTGATGTAAGCGGCATAGGCGGCGTCAAAGAGGATGATCGATTCGTTCTCTTTGGCGTAGTTGACCCATTTCGTCAGCTCCTCGCGTGAGAGCGTCGTACCCGTCGGGTTGTTCGGGCAGCAGAGATAGATCATGTCGACCTTCTCCTGCGGCAGGTCCGGTGCAAAGTTGTTCTCTGCCGTGCAGGGCAGATAGACGACACCTTCGAAGTGGCCGTCATCCTGCAGCGTGCCCGTGCGGCCGGCCATGACATTCGTATCGAGGTAGACCGGATAGACAGGATCCGTGATGGCGACCTTGTTGGCCGTGCCGAAGATTTCCTGGATGTTGCCGCAATCGCTCTTCGAGCCATCGCTGACGAAAATCTCATCCGGCGCGATCTCGATGCCGCGGTCCGTGTAGTTGTGCTTGATGATGGCTTCTGTCAGGAAGGAGTAGCCCTGCTCCGGGCCGTAGCCGTGGAACGTCTCAGCCTTGGCCTGGTCATCGACGGCCTTGTGCATAGCCTCGATGCAGACCTGCGGCAGCGGCTGCGTGACATCGCCGATGCCGAGGCGGATGATGTCCGCTTCTGGATGCGCTTCTTTATATGCCGCGACACGGCGGGCAATCTCAGCAAAGAGATAGCTGCCCGGGAGTTTCAGATAGTTATCATTAATGGTTGCCATGAATGAAAATCCTCCTCTAAATTCATTAGAATCGTTATCAATATAACTTTTTAGCATATTATAACACATTGCTATGCCATTTCAAATAGAAAAAGCCCTAGAAAATGCGAAAAATATTTCTCGTTGCCCTGCCTTGGACGACAAAATGACATGAAGATTAATGATAGGCATATTACAATAATATATGTTTATCATCTAAATATTTTATAATAAATAGTATTTACTTATGCTTCCATTATGTTGTATAATGTATAAGGTTTTGAGCAAGTGTACGCAGCTGGGATGGTTGTATCCGTTTCAATATGACATTTCTTTTGTTCTGTCAGCAGGAATTTGTCATATTGTGACGAATAATATAAAACAAATGCAATGAATCACAATCGCGAGTATATTGCATCCGGCTTGGTGCCCGACAGGGAGACAGGCACTTGGTCAAATGGTATCCTTTTATTTATCCTATCTATTTATATGTGTTATGGGGAGTCATTTCTAAGGAAGGGGAGTTCATTTTGGAAATGTTACTTGGTCTCATCGTCCTGTTGACCTGCCTGGTCTTCGGTGTACGTCACGGCGGCATCGGCCTGGCTGTCATCAGCGGTATCGGTCTGGTCATCTACACGTTCGTCTTTGGTTACAAGCCGGGTGTGCCGCCAATCGGCGTCATGCTCACCATCCTCGCCGTCGTCACTTGCGCCGGCTTCTTGCAGACGTCCGGCGGCCTCACGGTCATGCTGAAGTATGCGGAGAGATTCCTGCGCAACAATCCGAAGCAGGTCACGATTCTCGCGCCAATCACGACCTGGTTCTTGACGGTTCTCTGCGGCACGGGTCACGTCGTCTATACGATGTTCCCAATCATCTATGATATCGCCATCAAGCAGAACATCCGCCCGGAGCGCCCGATGGCCGTCGCTTCCGTCGCTTCGCAGATGGGTATCTGTGCTTCGCCGGTTTCGGTTGCCGTTGTTTCTATCGTCGGTTTCATGGCTGCTGCCGGTTATGAGTACACGGTCCTGCAGATCCTCGCTGTCTCCATCCCGGCTACGTTCGTCGGTGTACTCTGTGCGGCTCTTTGGTCGTATCGCCGCGGCAAGGATCTCGACAAGGACCCGCGCTTCCAGGAATTCATTAAGGATCCGGAGAACAAGGAATACGTCTATGGCGATTCGGAGACGCTGCAGGGCAAAGAACTGCCGAAGTCTTATTACCATGCCATGTACATCTTCTTCATCGGCATCCTCGTCATTGCCTGCCTGGGTAATTTCCCGTCGCTCCTGCCGCATTTCCCGAACGCTAAGGGCGTCATGAAAGCCATCTCGATGACGGACGTCATCCAGATGGTCATGCTCTTCGTCGCCGCCATGATCCTGATCTTCTGCAAGATCAAGGCCAAGGATGTCGGCAACAGCCAGGTGTTCCGTTCCGGTATCGTCGCACTCGTCTCCGTTTACGGTGTTGCTTGGATGGCTGATACGTATTTCTCCAATCACATGACTATCCTCAAGGAATGGCTCGGCGTGGCCGTGCAGTCGTATCCGTGGGCTTATGCCATCTTCGCGTTCCTGACGTCCAAGCTGGTTAACTCGCAGGCTGCAGCTATCGCGATCGTCATGCCGCTGGCTCTCAATGTCGGCATGGATCCGGTCCTCATCATGTCGTTCATCTCGGCCTGCTATGGCTACTTCTTCCTGCCGACGTATCCTTCGGACCTTGCCTGCATCGGGTTCGACCGTTCGGGTACGACGCGCATCGGCAAGTACATCCTGAACCACAGCTTCATGATCCCGGGTCTCATCGGTGTCATCACGGGCTGCTGCGCAGGCTTCGTCATGGCGCATATCGTCATGTAATCTCTTGCTTTTCCGAGCGGTTTCCTTTGGGAAGCCGCTTTTTCCATCTGTCTAGTCCATTTCCGTTTACGGACTTGAAATACGAGGTGTTCTCATTATGGAAAGATTCAAGATTGCTGTGATTGCCGGCGACGGCATCGGCCCAGAAGTCATTGCCGAGGGCAAGAAAGTCCTCTCCGGCATCGCTGCCATGGACGGCACGTTTGCCGTGGAATTCACCGATTTCCCCTGGGGGTGCGAATATTACCTGCAGACGGGCAAGATGATGGACGAAGACGGGCTCGAGAAGCTCAAGGCCTTCGATGCCATCTATCTGGGTGCCGTCGGCTATCCGGGCGTGCCGGACAATGTTTCTTTGGGGCAGCTGCTCCTCAAGATCCGCCGCGGCTTTGACCAGTACGTCAATCTGCGTCCTGTCAAGCTGCTCGAGGGCGCACCCTGTCCGCTTGCCGGCGTCAAGCGCGAGGACATCGACATGATCGTCGTCCGCGAGAACAGCGAGGGCGAGTACGCCGACGTCGGCGCACGCCTCTATCCGGGTACGCCGCAGGAGCTTGCCCTGCAGACAGGCGTTTTCTCGCGCAAGGGCTGCGAGCGCATCATGCGTTATGCGTATGAGCTGGCGCGCCGGGAACACAAGAGCCTGACCTCAATCTCCAAGGGCAATGCCCTCGGCTATTCGATGGTGTTCTGGGATGAGATCTTTGCAGAACTAAGCAAGGAATATCCGGATGTCGAGACGCACAAGCTGCTCGTGGATGCGGCAAGCATGCTGTTCGTCAAAGACCCCAAGCGCTTCGGCGTCGTCGTCACGAGCAATCTGTTCGGTGATATCCTGACGGATCTCGGTGCGGCAATTGCTGGCGGCATGGGCCTCGCGGCCGGCGCCAACCTCAATCCGGAGCGCAAGTATCCCTCGATGTTCGAGCCCATCCACGGCAGCGCGCCGGATATTGCCGGGCAGGGCATCGCAAACCCCTTGGCCAGCATCTGGTCCATCAGCCAGATGCTCGATTTCTTCGGCCAGGAAGAATGGGGCAAGCGCGTTATCCGAGCCATTGAGACGCTGCTCGTCGAGAAGCGGACGCTGACACCGGATCTCGGCGGCACGGCTCGGACACAGGATATTGGTGCAGCCATCCTCGAGATCCTGCAGCGCTGAGCCGCTGGCCTGTCAGCTGCCGGTCAGCTGCATAGGAAAAGGTCACCATTCCACTTTGATATGATATGATACCCCTAGATAGGACAGTGAAAAAACAGACTGTCTTGTCTGGGGGTATTATTATGCCACACCAAAAGCGGCTCGCCACTCAGGCGAACCGCAAATCCATTATTTTTTCCGTGTCCTATTGACGGAGGCACACCACAATGAGGCAGGGTGACCTTTTGGCATGGGCGTATAACATTATTATAGAAGGAAAGCGGAGAGGGGCGCAGACATCAGACGGCAGAGCCCTGTTTCTGCTTGAGCAGATCCTTGCAGAAATCGATGAAGGACTGGGCAGCCTTGGAGATGTAGCGATCTTTCTTCCAGGCCAGGCCGACATCGACGAAGAGCGGCTCCGCAAGCGGGATGGCCTTCATGCCCGGCTCGTTGCCGGCCACCATATCGAGCAGGAACGTGATGCCGACGCCGCTGGCAACGAGACCCTTGAGCGTGACGATCTGGTTGGACTCAAGGACGATGTTCGGCGTGATGTTGGCATCCTTCATCTTGCCGAGGATGGTCTGGCGCAGGAAGGAACCTTCTTTGAGCATGACGATCTTGGAATCGGCGACGTCCTGCAAAGAGAGGCTCTTCTTGCTCGCGAGCGGGCTATCTTCCGGCACGCAGCAGAGGATCTGGTTCTTCGACATCGGCAGGAGCTGGAGGTGATGAGAGGCACCCGAGATGATGATGATGCCGAAGTCGAGTTCATCGCGTTCGAGCTGTTCGCGGATGGACATGGAGGCTTCTTCATGCATGAAGATGTCGAGATGGGAGTAGCGGCGCTGGAAGCTCGAGAAGATGCGCGGGAAGAGGTAGGCACCCATCATCGGCGGCACACCGATCTTGATTGTGCCTTTCTGGAGCTGTTTGTAGTCATTGACTTCAAGTACGGCATCCTGGATATTGCGCAGGGCAAGCTCGACGCGGTTGAGGAATACGGCACCCTCAGGCGTCAGCGAGAGCTGCTTCTGGCTGCGGTCAAAGAGCTGGATCCCAAGCTCAGCTTCCAGTTTCTTGATGGCAACGGTGATGTTTGGCTGGGAAACGCGCAGGCGTTCTGCCGCACGGGTAATATTGCGCAGACGGCTGGCCATCTGGAAATATTCGAGTTGTCTTAGTTCCATAGGATCGCTTCTTTCTTTATAAACTGCTTTTATTTAATGCCATTATACCATATTTTTGATGAATGTATGATAGTATAACCAAAAATTATTTTAAAAAAGATAAATTTTTTTTGGGGGAGGAAAACCTTTTCCAGACAGGGAAATAATATATATCAAGTTGTATAAAAGGAAGGAGATGGTTGCTTGATTCGAGGGATCGGCACCGATATCGTGGAGATTGCCCGGATCCGCCAGGCAGTGGCAAAGGAACGCTTCGTTGTGCGCGTCTATACGGAAGGCGAGCGGGCGTATTGCGAGGGGCGCGGTGTGCAGGCGGCGGCAAGCTTTGCTGCGCGTTTTTCCGGCAAGGAGGCGGTACTCAAGGCCTTCGGTACGGGGCTGCGCGGCGGCACACTGCGCGATGTGGAGATCCTGCCGGATGCGCAGGGCGCTCCGCGCGTGAACCTGCACGGGTATTTCGCGGAGCTGGCACGCCAGCGCGGCATCAAGGAAATCTGGCTGTCGTTGAGCCATACAGGAGCGTATGCCGTAGCACAATGCGTGATGGAGGGATGAGCATGAAAGTATCACTCGTACAGGAGATGCGGGAGATTGACCGGCGTGCCGGCGAGGAGTACGGGCTGCCGGAACTCCTGTTGATGGAGACGGCCGGCGGGGAGGTGGCAAAGGCGGCCCTCTCGCTGCTCGGCACGGCCCGCGGCCGTCAGGTCTGCATCGTGGCGGGCAGCGGCAACAACGGCGGCGATGCCTTCGCAGCGGCTCGGTATCTTTTGAACCGTGGTGCAGCCGTCAAGGTGTTCCTGGCTGGCAACCCCGAGCATGTCAAGCATTCGCCGGCCGTCATGCGCGATGTCCTGACACAGATGGGCATTGCGGTACACACGCTGGCGGAAAAACGCGATATGGATCGGTTGCGCCTTGCGCTGCATTTCACGGATCTCATCATCGATGGTTTGCTCGGCACGGGCTTTGCTGGTGCGCCGCGCGAGAAGATGCGGGAGGTCATCGAACTCATGAATGCGGCGGGCAAGCCCATCCTGGCCATCGATATCGCCAGCGGCGTTGAGGCGGATACCGGCAAGGTGGCTTCAGTGGCCATCGAAGCTGCGCGCACGGTGACGCTCGGCCTGCCGAAACCCGGCCATTACCTGAGCCCCGGCGCCGACCATACGGGGGAGTTGACGGTGACGGATATCGGTATCCCGTATCCGCTGCTCACGGCTGAGACCATCCGGCAGGAACTGCTCGATGAAAAACTGGCATCTTCGCTGCTGCCTGTGCGCAGCAGCGCGGCGCACAAGGGGATGTGCGGGCGCATCCTCGTCGTAGCCGGTTCGCGCGGCATGACGGGAGCTGCGGCAATGGCTTCTGAAGCGGCTCTGCGCGCCGGCTGCGGCATCGTGACGCTGGCCGTGCCGGAGAGCCTGCAGCCCCTCTTGGCCGTCAAGCTCACAGAGGTCATGACGAAAGCTCTCCAAGAGACGGACGGGGTCCTGGGCGGTACCGGCGCGTTAGAGGAGCTGCTGGCCCTGGCTTCTGGCTACGACGGCGTACTCATGGGGCCGGGGCTCGGCCGCGCGCCGCAGACCATGGAACTTGTACGCGCCTTTGCCGCAGCGTATGACAAGCCACTCGTCCTCGATGCCGATGCCCTCTATGCGTTTCGCGGGCAGGGCGAATTGCTGAGGAAATGCCCGCAGCCCCCCATCCTCACGCCGCATCTTGGCGAACTGGCCAGATTGACAGGACTTACTGTACCGGATCTGCGGGAAGACCTCCTGGGCTTCGTGCGCGAAGCGGCACAGGAGTATCATGCCATCGTGGTCGCCAAGAGTGAATGCACGCTCGTCGCTTATCCCGATGGCCGGGTCTATTTCACGACGGTCGGCAATCCCGGCATGGCGACGGCTGGTGCCGGGGATGTCCTGGCCGGCACGATTGCCGGGCTCCTGGAGCAGGCAGGGAAGGAGCAGGCTCCGCTCGTCGGCACCTTCCTGCACGGCCGAGCCGGCGATCTGGCCTATGAACGGCTGCGCGAGGGTCTCCTGGCCAGTGACATCGCAGCGGCTCTGCCGGCGGCACGCAGAAAGCTGGAAATGAACCGGGAATGTGGACAGCAGTGACAGATGCGAAGGACAAAGATGCTTGCCTGGTGAATATTGTATACTTTTATTTTTGCAACCTATTGACAAACTGTATAGTCAGGTCTATGATATAGATACTTTCACGGAAGAAAAGAGGAGTTTTCAATGGCAAAAGTTGATGTGGATTGGGATAAGCTGACCTTCTCGTATCAGCCGATTTCTCAGCGTTACGTTGCAAACTATAAGGATGGCAAATGGGGTGAGGGTCACCTGACGGACGACCCGACGGTACAGCTCAATGAGTGCGCCGGCATCCTGCAGTACTGCCAGGAAGTCTTCGAAGGCCTCAAGGCATACAAGACGAAAGATGGCCGCGTGGTCACGTTCCGCCCGGACATGAACGCCAAGCGCATGATCGACTCGGCCAAACGCCTCGAGATGCCGCCGGTTTCCGAGGAGATGTTCCTCGAGGCTGTCGACCAGGTCGTCGCAGCCAATAAGGATTGGATCCCGCCGTATGAGTCGGGCGGCGCACTCTATCTGCGTCCGTACCTCTTTGCTACAGGCCCGGTCATCGGCGTCAAGCCGGCAGATGAATATCAGTTCCGCCTCTTCGGCACGCCGGTCGGCTCCTACTTCAAGAACGGCGTGAAGCCGATCACGATCTGCGTCAGCGACTACGACCGTGCAGCCCCGCACGGCACGGGCAACATCAAGGCCGGCCTGAACTATGCGATGAGCCTGTATCCGTACATCCTCGCGCATCAGAGAGGCTTCGATGAGAACATGTACCTCGATGCCGCCACGCGCACGTACGTCGAGGAGACGGGCGGCGCCAACTTCCTGTTCGTCACGAAAGACGGCAAGCTCGTCACGCCGAAATCTGACAGCATCCTGCCGTCCATCACGCGCCGTTCGCTCGTCACGATCGCGGAGCATCTCGGCTACACGGTCGAGCATCGTCCAGTCAAGTTCACGGAACTCAAGGACTTCGCCGAAGCCGGTCTCTGCGGCACGGCTGCCGTCATCTGCCCGGTCGGCAAGGTCGTCGGCAACGGCGAGACGATCGAGTTCCCGAGCGGCATGAAGGAAATGGGCCCTGTACTCACGAAGCTCTACAACACGCTGCGTGGCATCCAGCTCGGCACGGTCGAGGCACCAGAAGAGGGCTGGATCCGCGAAATCAAATAATTGCCTTACACTGCACAGCAGTCCAAGGTCCGCTTCTTCGGAGGCGGGCCTTTTTGTGAGTAAAAAATTTCAGCGGTAACAAGGAAATTCCCGCCCGAGGCGAGAATAGCATTATAATAGAAGTATTTGCGGATTCATTTTTTGATTTATTTTTCTTTTGTAGGAGCTGTGCTTATGCCGTTTGAACTACCTTTTCCCTTGCAATTCCATGGCATCATCTCGACCATCGGCCCGATGGATATCCTCGATATCTTCATCGTAGCCGTCATCCTCTACAAAGTATACGTCATGCTCCAGGATACGCGGGCCATCACGCTCGTCAAGGGCATCCTCGTGCTGCTGGGCGTGACGATGGTCTGCAGCTGGCTCGAACTCCACGTCATTTCCTGGCTGCTGCAGAAAACCGTGACCTTGCTCTTCGTCGCACTGCCCATCGTGTTCCAGCCGGAGCTGCGGCGCGCACTCGAGCATCTCGGCCAGGGCAAATTCCTAGGACCCTCGGTCTTCCTCGACGACGAGGAAGCGCGTTCGGTCGTGCATGAACTCGCGAAAGCCGTCAAGGTCATGTCAGCCAACAAGACAGGCGCACTCATCGTCATCGAGCGCAATATGGGACTCAATGATATCAGCGCGACGGGAATCCAGATTGACGGGCTCATCACGGCGGATTTCCTCTTGAATGTCTTCATCCCGAATACGCCGCTGCATGATGGTGCGGCTGTCGTGCGCGGCAAGCGCCTCATCGCAGCGGGCTGCCTGCTGCCTTTGACGGAGAACCGTTCGCTCTCGACAGAACTCGGTACGCGTCATCGCGCGGCCATCGGCCTTTCGGAGCAGTGCGATGCGCTGATCATCGTGGTCAGTGAGGAGACGGGCACGATTTCCGTCGCGGAGAACGGACGCATGGTGCGCCATCTCGATACCGAGAAACTCAAGAATATCCTGCGCCCGGCTTTCACCTCGCCGCAGAAGGGCATCAAGGATATGGTACGCAACTGGAGGAAGAAGAAATGATAACAAGATTTCGCAGACTCGTGCAGCACAACCTGCCGGCCAAGATCCTGGCACTTGTTATCGCCCTGATCCTCTGGGGCTACGTCATGAATGACCAGAATCCCTCCATCGAGAGTACGTACACGGTACAGCTCGATGTCATCAACGCGCCGGAGGGCTACAAGATCACGAAGGATACGTCGTCGGTAAGGCTCAAGGTCCGCGCTCCGCGCTCACTTTTCGTCTCGGCTTCGGACAGCGATTTCAAGGCGTATGTCGACCTCTCGAACCTTGATTCCGGCAAGCATGCCGTCAAAGTCCAGACGGTGCTGCCGCAAGGCTTTGAACTCGTCGAATCGAGACCGGAGACGGTGACGTTCACACTCGACCGCGTCATCCAGAAGACGCTCAAGGCGGAGTTCATCGTCACGGGCTCTACGGCAGCAGGGACGACGGTGGCACGCATCTCGCCGGCCATCGATACGGTGACCATCGAAGGGGCCGAATCGGATGTGCGCGAGGTGACGCGCGTCATCGGCTATGTGGGTCTTTCGGGCAACAGCGAGGATTTCAGTCTCAAAGTGCCGCTGACGGCCATCAACAGCGATGGCCGGGAGGTCGCCGGTGTGACGGTGTACCCGTCGTCGGCTGAAGTCAATGTCCAGCTGGCCCGGGGCCTGACGAAGAAGATCGTCATGATCCAGCCGGATCTCGGCAAGGATCTCGAGAAGGGTTATGAACTCGGCACGGTCCGGGTCGACCCCGCGAAGATTGAGATCGCTGGCCGTGATGATACGCTGGCGAAGATTTTGGGCATCGCGACGGAGAAGATCTCGCTCGAGGGACTCACGAAAGATACGGACAAGACGGTCCAGCTCGTGCTGCCGGAGGGCGTCACGGTCACGAATCATACGGTGACCGTCCACATCGAGATACGGCCCAAGAAGAGCAGCTGAGTGCCTGGGGAAGACGTCCCGTTGGCGGATGTCCAGTTCGCAGTTGGTTGTAAGATGTAGATTCATGGATTTTGGAGTGAAGTTGCAAGTGATCAGGATACGCAATCTGGCCGTCCCCTTTGATGAGGAGACGAGCCTCAAGGAACTTGCAGCCAAACGCCTCATGTTACCACCTCGGCAGCTTGCCGGGGTGGTAATTGTGCGTAAGGCTGTCGACGCCAGGAGATACCATGGCGCTCCCATTCAATTCGTCTATGTACTCGATGTCCGGCTCGCGGACGGGGAAAAGCAGGAGCGCAAAGTCTTGCAGAGACTGCGCCGCGACCGCAATGTGGAGCAGGCACCGCTGTCCCTGCCGACCGAGGTGCCGCAGGGGCAGCCGTCTGAACATCGGCCCGTCGTCGTGGGCTTCGGCCCGGCCGGCATGTTCGCTGCGCTGACGCTCGCGCGCGCCGGGATGCAGCCGCTCGTGCTTGAGCGCGGCCACGATGTCGATACGCGTCATGCCGATATCGCGAAGTTCTGGCAGGGCGGGGCGCTCAATCCGCAGTCGAATGTCCAGTTTGGCGAGGGAGGTGCCGGGACGTTCTCGGACGGCAAGCTTACGACGCGCATCAACGACCCGCATATGAAAGATGTCATCGAAGCCTTTGTCGCGGCCGGCGCACCGGAGGAGATCCGCTACCTGCACAAGCCGCACATTGGCACGGACATCTTGCGCACCGTCGTCAAGAACCTGCGCCGGGAGGTCATACGCCTCGGCGGCGAGGTGCGTTTTGGCGCACGTGTCACAGATCTCGAACTCGGCGCGGAAGGCGTGGAAGCCGTCATCGTCAATGACGACGAGCGCATTCCCGCAGACATCGTCTTCCTCGGTATCGGCCATTCGGCACGCGACACCTACCAGATGCTCCTGGCGCGCGGCGTCGCCATGGAGGCCAAGCCCTTCGCGATGGGCGTGCGCATCGAGCATCCGCAGGAATTCATTGACCGTGCGCAGTACGGCGAGGATGCGGGTAAGGAGCGCCTGCCGGTGGCTGACTATGCCTTGACGTACAAGGATCCGGTGACGGGACGCGGTGCCTATTCCTTCTGCATGTGTCCGGGCGGGCTCGTCGTGGCAGCGGCTTCTGAAGAGCAGCGCGTTGTCACGAACGGCATGAGTAATTACCGTCGCAACTCGGGCATTGCCAACGGTGCCTTGCTCGTGCAGGTCTCGCCTGCGGATTTCGGTGACGGCGTACTCGCGGGCATGAGGCTCCAGCAGGAACTGGAGGGACTCGCGTTTGACCTCGGCGGCCGGGACTACTATGCACCCGTGCAGACCGTCGGGGATTTCCTCAAGGGGACGAGCGGTTCCCGGGATTTCCTGACGCGGCCGACGTATGCACCGGGCACGCGTCCGGCAGATCTCCACCGCTGCCTGCCGGATTTCATCACGCAGACGCTCACGGGCGCGCTGCCGTGGTTTGACCGCAAGATCCCGGGCTTTGCCGATGCCGGGGCCGTCATGACGGGCGTCGAGACGCGCTCTTCCGCCCCCTGCCGCATCCGCCGCGACCGTGAGAGCCTGGTGGCTGAATGCACGCAGGGCCTTTATCCGATGGGTGAGGGGGCAGGCTATGCGGGCGGCATCATGAGTGCTGCCGTTGACGGCATGAAAGCCGCACTTGCATTTTTGACGAAAAATGTGCATACTAATTAAGAAACACGCATCACGTATGCAAGTATACAAGCTATCAAGCAAGGGGAGAAGAAATATGGCAAGATTATTTGGTACGGACGGTGTCCGCGGAGAGGCAAACACGACGCTGCTGCCGGAGATGGCATACCGTCTCGGCCGCGCGGCGACGCTCTACTTCGGCAAGGAGTCGGAGGATCAGCCGCTCATCATCATCGGCCGCGATACGCGCATCTCGGGCGAGATGTTCGAAGCGGCACTGACGGCCGGCATCTGCTCGGCAGGCGGCCGCGCCATGCTCGCCGGCATCATCCCGACGCCGGCCATCGCATATCTCGCACGCAAGCACAAGGCCAAAGCTGGCATCGTCATCTCGGCCTCGCACAACCCGTTCCACGATAACGGCATCAAATTCTTCGGCGGCGATGGCTACAAACTGCCGGATTCTGTCGAGGATGAACTCGAATCCATCGTGCATCAGCTCGAGACGGATGACAATCTGCCGCGTCCGACAGGCCGCCATATCGGCCATATCGAGTACCGCACAGACCTCTTGAACCAGTACATGGAGTTCGTACTCTCCACGTGCCAGGAGCGCTTTGATGGTGTCAAGGTCGTACTGGACTGTGCCAATGGTGCTGCCTATGAGGCCATGCCAAAAATCCTGCGTCGCCTCGGTGCGGATGTCAAGGTCATCCATGCGCTGCCGAACGGCACGAACATCAACGATGGCTGCGGCTCGACGCATCTCGAGTCCCTGCAGAAAGCCGTCCTCGAGAATCATGCTGATTTCGGCATCGCGCACGACGGCGATGCGGATCGCTGCCTCTGCGTGGATGAGAAGGGCCAGGTCATCGACGGCGACCACATCCTTGTCATGTGTGCCATGGATATGATGAAAGAGGGCAAGCTGCCGTACAACACGGTGGTCACGACGGTCATGGCCAACATCGGTTTCCACCAGGCCATCAAGAAGGCCGGCGGCCGCGCTGAGATCACGAAGGTCGGCGACCGCTACGTCCTCGAGAATATGCTCAAGAACGGCTACAAGATCGGCGGCGAGCAGTCCGGCCACATCATCTTCACGGATTTCAGCACGACGGGCGACGGTCTCATCACGGCTCTGCAGGTGCTTTCTTCGCTGAAGCGCAGCGGCCGCAAGGCTTCGGATCTCACGGCACTCATGACGACGTACCCGCAGCTTCTCGTCAATGTCAAAGTGGCAACGAAAGAGGGCTGGGAAGATAATGAAGCCATCAAAGAGGCCATCGCCGCAGGCGATGAGGAACTCGGCGAGAACGGCCGCATCCTCGTGCGTCCTTCGGGCACGGAACCGTTGATCCGCGTCATGGCGGAGGGGCCGGACCAGGAGCAGCTCGACCGCATCTGCCATGCCATCGCCGATGTCGTCAAGAAGGAGCAGGGCTGATGAAGCGCGCACTGCTGCTCGTGAGCTTTGGCGTACTCGCGGAAACTTCACGCGCGCGTTCGCTTGCTGCCCTGGCCGCGGATTTCCGTCAGGCGTTTCCTGCGTGGACGGTGCGCGAGGCCTACACGTCGCGCTTCCTCAAAGCAAAGCTGGCGGAACGTGGCGTGCTGGTCGATTCCCTGCCGGAAGCACTTGAGAGGCTCCGGGGCGAAGGCTTTGATACGGTCTTTGTCCAGCCGACGTATCTGACGCCGGGGGAAGAGTACGAGCAAAAGGTCTGCACGGTTGTCGCGCAGTATGTCCCGTATTTCGCTGCGCTGCTGCTCGGCGCTCCGGCCTTTGCACGCCCCGAACGCGACCTTCGCGGCCTGCAGGCAGTGGAGGATACGCATGTTGTCTCTTCAGGCACGCAGCTCGTCCTGCTCGGCCATGGCTCGCCGCATCAGCACAATCCCGTCTATGAGAGACTGCAGGCAGTCATCGATGCGGCCGGGCTGCCCATCCACATTGGCGTACTCGAGCCGTCGGACTGGCCGACGTTTGATGATGTCCTGCAGCGTCTGCGTCACTTGCCGGAAGGCGCGGCAGACCAGATCCTGCTCGCACCGCTGCTGATTGCGGGCGGCCGCCATGTCACGCACGATATGGCCGGGGACAATCCGGACTCCTGGCAGTCGCGCCTGCAGGCCGCTGGCTTTACGGTACAATCAGTCCTGCATGGGCTCGGCGAGTATCCGGTGTTCCGCCAGGTCTACGTCAGCCAGGCCCGGGACGATTTGCAGGCGGCGGGACTCCTTTGAACAACAGCAAGAATGCACAGGAACAAATGCTTGATAAGAGAATGCTCGTTTTGTTCCTGTGCATTTTTTAGAGTTTATTCTTGTTTTGACTTGATTTATGCCTTGAATGTATGGTTGCGATTCCAATAAAATACTTTAATTTTCTGTAAAGATACTTTATAATGAACAAGTAAACTATTTTTTAGCCCTTATAATCCTATAAATGAGGTGATTGTATGTCACAACCGGTAACTTCGAATCCGCTCATCATCATGCTGATCAATATGACGGTCGTTTTCTTCATATTGATTTCTCTGGGATTCGTCATCAAGTTGATCCATAAGATCGACCCTACCGTGCGTCATGAAAAGAAAGAAGCCGTGCCGGCACAGCCTGTTGCCGCACCGGCACCGGAGCCAGCACCCGAACCCGTTGCGCCCGGCATCCCGCCGGAAGTCGTCGCCGTCATCGCGGCCGCTGTCGCCAGCTGCGGGTACAGTGCCCAGACCATCCGTGCCATCCGTCCGGTCGACCGCAACGGCTGGAAGCAGTCGGGCCGCGATATGGTTGCCGGCCGTGCATTGATGTAAAGGAAGGGGAGGGATTTTCATGGAACTTATCAATGCTTTCTCAGTGTCCCTGCAGGCCGTCTGGAATGACAGCGGCTTCTCGGCCTTTACGATGGGCAATGGCATCATGATCCTCGTGGGTCTCATACTCCTGTATCTTGCCATTGTCAAAGAATTCGAGCCATTGCTCCTCGGTCCGATCGCGTTTGGCTGCATCCTCGCCAACTTCCCGCGCACGGGCTTCCTCGAAGACCCGGGCTTGATGCTCGCCATCCACTACGGCATCGCGAACGAGATCTTCCCGCCGCTCATCTTCCTCGGCATCGGTGCCATGACGGACTTCGGTCCGCTGATTGCGCGCCCGTCGACGCTGCTCCTGGGCGCAGCCGCACAGATTGGCGTATTCGTTGCTCTCGTCGGTGCGATGCTCCTCGGCTTCAATGTACGCGAAGCCGGCGCCATCGGCATCATCGGCGGTGCTGACGGCCCGACGGCCATCTACCTGACCATCCAGATGGCCCCGCATCTCCTGGGTGCCATCGCTGTAGCCGCGTACTCCTACATGTCCCTGGTACCGCTGATCCAGCCGCCAGTCATGAAGCTCCTCACGACGCAGAAAGAGCGTGAGGTTGTCATGGAGCAGCTGCGCCCTGTCACGAAATTCGAGCGCCTCTGCTTCCCGATTGTCTCTGCCATCCTCATCAGCCTGCTGCTGCCGCCAATCGCTTCGCTGCTCGGCATGCTGATGCTCGGCAATATCTTCCGCGAGTCTGGCGGCATGGATCGTCTGTCGGATACGGCGCAGAACTCGCTCTGCAACATCGTCACGATTTTCCTGGCCACTGGTACGGGCATGACGATGAGCGCGGAGACCTTCCTCGTGCCGGAAACGCTGCTCATCATCGTCCTCGGCCTCATCGCCTTCATCTTCGGTACGGCCGGCGGCGTCCTCTTCGGCAAGATCATGTGCCGCGTCTCGGGCTGGAAGATCAACCCGCTTATCGGCTC
>JAQYBD010000032.1 GCA_029338835.1 Selenomonadaceae bacterium
GTACGTCATGCCCGGCTGGTAGTGGACGCAGAGCTGGATGCTGCAGGAATCCGGCACCGTCGAGCCAGCCTCGCCGCCCGCGATCACGCCGACATTGCCAGACGGCGGCGGCAGCAGCGGATGCTTGTACGTCAGCAACCAGCGATGCTCCATCTCCTCGAGCGCATGGATGATCTTGATGATCTTGTCGATGGCATTGACGCCCTTGAGCTTGAGGCCGGAATGCACGGCAATGCCCTCCGTCTCCACCTTGAAGAACACCCAGCCCATATGCGCCGCAATGAGTTCGTAATCCGTCGGCTCGCAGACGACGACGGCATCGGCCTTCTCGCCATGCATGGCCGCCACGAGCGACCCGTTGCCGCCGCCCTCCTCATCGCAGACCGACGCGATCTTCACCGTGCCGGGAAGCTCGATCCCCGCATCCTGCAGGGCCTTGACAGCCATGATGGAGGCCATGAGACCCGCTTTCATGTCGCAGGCCCCGACGCCGTAGATCTTGCCCGCGTCGATGACGCCGCCATAGGGATCATGCAGCCAGTGTTCGGGATTCCCGGCCGGCATGCTGTCGACATGGCCGTCGAACAGGATGCTCTTCTCGCCCTGTCCCGGAAACGACGCATAGAGGTTGTAGCGATCCTTGTAATCGTGTCCCGGATTGCCCTCATGGTATTTTTCCCGGCAGGCCGTGATGACCTCTTCGGTCAGCGGATCTTTCTGGATGCGGGAAGCGCCGAGTTCTTCAAAGACGGTCTTTAAGTACTCCTGGCCGTTCTTCTCGAGCCCGCCGCCGATGCCATGGTCGATATCATGGGTATCGCACTGGACGAGCCTGACAAGATGCGCGACATACTCGTCCCGATGAGCTTCAATGGATTGCATGAGATCTGTCATGATTGCTGTTGCTCCTTTCGTTTGGATTGCCATTCTTTGAGATACGCCACGAGTTCCTCACGGAACAGGATGGTCTTTTCGATGCCCGCTTTATGGGCGATGTTGCCGATCTGCGGGCGGCTGATGCACGACTCCCGGATGATGTCCTCGCGGCTGAAGATTTCTGCCGGCGTCCCATCTGCGATGATGTGCTTGTTGGCCATGACCACGATGCGGTCAAAGGTGTTGACGACAAAATCCATGTCGTGCGTGATGACGACGACGCCGACGCCCCGCTCCTGCAGGTAGTCGAGGATCTCGCGCAGGATGGCCGTATGCTTGCAGTCCTGGCCGGCCGTCGGCTCGTCCCAGATCGTGTACAGGGGCTTGGTCGCCAACACCGCCGCAATCGTCACGAACTTGCGCGTGGAATACGAAATATCAAAAGGATTCATGTCCCGGCAGTCCTTGAGCCCCGTCAGCGACAGCACCTCGTCCGTGCGCGCCTTGATCTCCTCTTCGGGCAGATGGAAGTAGCGCGGCATGTACTCGATCTCCTTGATGACTGTGCTGTTGAAGATCTGCTCATCGGGATTCTGGAAGACGTAGCCGACCATGCGCGCGATCTGGGCCGTCGTCTTCTCTCTCGTATCGACGCCATTGACGAGGACTTTGCCCTGCGTGGGCTTGTAGAGCCCGTTCATCATCTTGGCCGCTGTCGATTTGCCCGCGCCGTTCTGGCCGATGATGGCCACGCGCTCGCCCGGGCGTACCTTGAGGTTCAGCCCTTCGTTGGCGAGGAAGCCGTTCGGATAGTGAAAGGACACATCCTGAAATTCAATTCCCTCCATGGATACCCCACCTTTCCTGTATCATCCGGCAGCAATCCTCGTCGGTGATCGGGGTGCCCGGCATCGGCAGCCCCTCGTCCGCAAGATCATAGGCCAGCTGCGCGGCTTCCGGCAGCCTGACGCCGAGCGACGGCAGCGAGGCATCGGCAAGGACCTCCTGCGCACTGCCGCTGCGCACGAGTTTCCCGTCCTTCATGACCAGGACTTCGTCGCAGTAGCGGGCGATCATATTGATCTTATGCTCGACGAGGACGATCGTCTTGTTGCGTTTCTTGAGCATCTCGATGATGTCGAAGATGCGACGGGAGCCCTCCGGGTCGAGCTGCGAGGTCGGCTCATCGATGACGAGGATATCGGGGTCCATGACGATGATTGAGGCAAACGCCACGCGCTGCCGCTGGCCGCCCGACAGTTCCGTCGGATTATTCAGTGCGAGACGCTCGATTTCGAGGAGCTTCAGCACGTCAATGACGCGCTTCACGATTTCCTCAGGCGGCACGCCGAGATTCTCAAGGCCCAGCGCGACTTCTTCAAACACCGTCTTCTTGACACCGCTAATCTGAGTAAACGGATTCTGGAAGACATAACCGATATCGACCGACAGAGCATCGACATCGAGGTCTTTCATGTCCGTCCCGTCGTACAGCACCTGCCCCGACATCTCGCCCTTGAAGAAATTCGGGATAAGGCCGCGCAAAAGGTTGCAAAGCGTCGTCTTGCCGCCGCCATTCTCGCCGATGACACCGTAGAAGCGGCCTTTCTCGAACGTAAAGGAAACATCATCGAGTGCCTTGTTCTCGGCCAGGGTATACGAAAATGTCACATGCTTGAGTTCTATGCGATCCATACGTAAATCCTCCCGATTATGGTCAAAATCAGTGCCAGGTCAAAGACCCAGACCAAAAGCTGCTCCGACGTTGGCACCTTAC
>JAQYBD010000033.1 GCA_029338835.1 Selenomonadaceae bacterium
TGGCGACGTTCCTTCACGACGAATTGGACTACAAGCCGTTCACGGTGTCGCTGCTGCAGGAGTCGGCTGGGCAGGCGTACATCATGGAGGTGCGCCGCGGGCGTGACCACAGGGAGCTGCCGTTCTGCGTCAAGGAGGGGCATACGTACTTCTGGCGCGTGACGGCGCTTCATGAGGGCTTGCTGCAGCTCCTGCTGTCGCTGCCAATAGGCACCTGCCTGCATGTCGGCGATGCTGCATTGCGGCTGGAGGAAATCATCGCGGATGGCCGCTACGATACGGGTGTCGTGGATGAGAATGAGCTGGTGGCAGGTGCTCTGTCGGTGCCGGATGTGCAGCGCATCGCCTTCCGCTTCCGCTCGCCGGTGGCGTTCCGCAATTACGACCGTGATTATCCGCTGCCGCTGCCGGACCTCGTCTTTGGCTCGCTGGCCGACAAATGGGCGCAGATGGAGATGCCGCTGGAGCTAGATTGCAAGGGCGTTCGTGAGGCCGCCATGGCCATGGCACCGCTTGAATGGCAGGGTACGAGCCGCAGGATCTACTTCGGCCGCGACCGTGGCACGATGGCATTTGCCGGCATCTTTGCCTATGATATGCGTGAACTGCCGGATGATATGAAGCAGATTTTCTTGATGCTCGCTCAATTTGCGGTGTTTTCCGGCACGGGGCGCCTGACGGCACAGGGCTTCGGCCAGACTCGGATGGAATGGCGATGAGTTCACAGTTTTTTTGACACGAGGGAAGCCCTTCTTTCTGCTAGAATGATGACAAAGATAGATTTTGACAGGCAGAAAGAAGGGCTTTCTATGTGTGTGGTCTATTTATTGTCGGAGCAGACGAAACTGCGCCAGCTTGGCGGGCGATTCCTGCTGGAAAAGAAGGGAAAGCGGCAGGCGAGCATCCCGATGGATGAGGTGGAGTGCGTCATCCAGGGCAAGGCGGCAGAGATCACGACGCCCGCCATCTACGAGCTCTTGGCGCGCGGTGTCTGCATCTTCTATGTGGATGGGCGCGGCCGACTGCTCGGGCAGCTCGGGCAGTTTGCCAGCTCGAATCTCTCGTGGGAGCGAAGCCGCATCCAGTATGAGACGTTCCGCGATGAGCAGCGCCAGGTGGAGCTCACGCGCGAGATCGTGCGGCTGAAGATGGACGGCCAGATCGAGCTTCTGCGCTCCTATGCCAAGAGCAGGAAGGACCTCGAGATTGCCTATCTGGCCGATGAGGTGCGTAAGTACCGCAAAAAGGTGACGGTGACAGCGGATATCGAGGTGCTGCGCGCCTTGAATCAGGACATGTACGCCTTCGGACTCTTCTTCCAGGACATGCTCAACGCAGGCCTTGGCGCAGCCGGCTGTGATGAGGCCGATGCCTACATGCCGCTGCTCAACGATGCGGCAACGACGCTCATCGCCTACAGCCAGCTGGCAGCTGCACCGGCGGAGCAAGACCGTGGGGCGCTGCAGGATGTCGAGGCAAAGCGGGATAGGCTGCACGAGGTAGAGCATCGCTGCAAGGCGGAGTTCTACCGCTATTACGCATCACTGGAGCTTCCGAAGCAGGAACTCTTGGAGCAAGCGCGTGAGCGCGATGCACTGGCGGTTGCCGACCGTCTGGTGGAGGCCATCTCGGAGCTGAGCGACCTCTTTGAGCAGGGAATTTATGAGGTGAACCAGAAGGTCGATGACCTGCATGAGGATATGACGGAGCGTTTCGACGCGGTCGATGATGCGCTGGCTGATGTACAGGGCGTGTTGGAAAACATGACGGGAGATATCCGCCGCCTGCAGCAGAGACGGAATCGTATCTGGCGTTTTCTTGACTGAAGTTCACATGTTTTTTGACACAAGCTGGAAAACTTCCCCTGCTATCATAAAGGAAAGAGAGATGATAGGGGGGAGTTTTGTATGTCTGAGAAAAAGAATCCGAAAGAAACATCCAAGACGGTAGAACAGCGGCTGCAGCAGACCGCAGAGGAACTGCAGGAACGCATCCGCTATTACAGCGAGAGTGAGGAAGGGCAGGAAGAGATCCGTCAGACGGTGTATCAAGCTGGCCGCGTCATCGGCGGCGCAGCCAGTCTCGTCTGGACCATCGCGAAGAGCGTGACGGGCTGCATGGCGCGCAAGGCGTGCGATTACTACGAGGCCGGTCAGCAGGCGAAAGACGGCAACTACAAGGCAGCAGGCAAGAAGATTGCCGAGATGCAGGTACGCCGTGCCAAAGGCATGGCACAGGCAGCGGCCACAGCGGCCGGAACTGTCTGCAATGGCGTCAAGGCAGCCTGTACAGAGGATACGGAAGCGGCCAAGAAGTTCCGCCACGGCCTGCGCAACTGCGCTGTGATCGGCGGGACCATCCTGGTGGCATCGGAAGCCGTGGATGCGATTGAAGTGGACGGAGATGGTGGCGCCATCACAGCGGATGACAGCGCCTTGCCGACAGATGACGATGCGCTGCCCGATGCATACGGCACAACTGACCTTCTGCCAACGATTGCCATCGACGACATGCCGGGCGTTGAGGACGGCATGCTGCTCGATGATTCGCCAAACAATCTGGCCGAGCTGGCTGAGGCAGGTGAATTCCATGGTACGCATCATCTCAGTGAGGTCATGCGCAGCCAGGAGGCGCGACTCGATTTCCTCGCACAGCACGATCTTGAGCGCATCCCCGCTGGCTGGGAAATCCACCACGTTGTGCCGCTTTCCGAGGGCGGCGCCGATACGCCGGACAACATGGTCTTGCTGAGAGCGGAGGATCACGACTGGATCACCACGCAGCATCGTATGTTCTACGGCTGGCCGGGACCGGAGTATTGGCAGGCGGCAACTTGACGGGAACGAAGCCTGACGGCATCAATGGCTGAAAAGGGATTGTTCTTATGTCGTATGCAAAGCGACCATTCCGATTCCTGGATGGGTATACTGATAGTTGAGAGGATGCTTGTGAAACGTACATTTCGAAAAGTTGTAACTGATTCGCTCTTTTTCTTGCTGCTGCCCGTCGGCATTTTTGGTGTCATGGTCTGGGACATCATAAACCGGTTGTTTGGCCGGGATCTGCATATCCATAGTCGAGCTTCGGGATCGATGTGGATGTAACGTGGCAATAAGGATGATTGTATTGACGGGAGGTGGTGTCATGTGGCGAGCGAAGCTGCAGATTGAAATCTATCGGTTCCAAGATGATGACTGCAACGTCATCTTGAAAGCCGTGAATCGAAACTATGCTCAATTTATTTTGCAGGTATTCCGTGATGCTGGATGGGATGTGGAAGCTGGTGTGTTCCTGGATGCAGAGAATACGCTGCGCCTGCGCTGCCTGCCGGAGCCAGCACGCACGTATTTCCAGCAGGAGCAGAGGGAACACCGGGTGGACTGGTACAGGGTCCTGATGGCTGATATGGAAGAGCGCCTGGCCTTTGGCTGTTTTGAGGATGAGGAGACGATGACAGCGGCTTACCAGCGTTTGTTCCCCAAAGAATACTGGCCGCATTTTGAAGTCATGGTGCATTATGCGTATCGCCGTTTTTATCGCGGCCTCACGGCAGGACCGTCATGGCAGCAGGATTTTTATGATATGACGGACGGTCGATGCCTGCGTATCTGCCGCTGCTACGATGAGATTTGTCGATCCTTGCTCGAGCAGGCCTGGCAGCGGGAACATCCTCATGGCAGCTTTGCCTGGCTGGATACTTCGACGAATGATACGGCTCTGCAGGACGAGCAGATGCTCGCATTCATCCTGCCGGGCGAAGGTGAGCGGGCGAAGACGTTTTACCAGGAGCTGCTTTCCTGGGTACAGAAAAATAAAAAGAAGTACAATTCAATCCTGTCGCTGCAAGCAGCCTTTGCTGAGCAGGCAGCCATCCTTGCGTATGACTTGGCTTTCCCTGATTTCAACGCTGTGGCTGCGAAAGCCTGGCGGCGGATTTTTGCCTTGTATCAAGAAAAACAGAATGAGGAGAGAGTCCACTATGTACATACATCCAAATTGGGGGAACAGCTGGAGCATTATTTCAACGTGACGGCTCCTGGCATAGATCAGTCAGTGAAGCCTAAGACCCGCGTGTCTTTGCCGAAGCCGATCGAGGCAGCGGCAAAGGAAGTGGATCGTGTGCAGCAGCCGCTCATCCAGCAACGGTATTATGCCGTTGCCCAGGGAAGGGTCTGCGGGATTTTCCTGGATGAGGAATTCTATCAGCAGGCGTTGGGCAAGGCTGGAGACAGTATCAGTGAGGTTTTCGATTCCTACAAGGCGGCGAAACACTGGCTGCGCGCAAAGCGCGAGGAGCTGAAGGCAAAACGGGAAGAAGGTGCAGATAAGACGCAGGCGCAGCAGTCGCTGCTGGAGGTCATGCCGCTTCCAGGCAAGGCGAGCGGAGAAGCTGCCTTGCCAAAGAAGAACATCAGCAGTGACAGGCATCAGTATCTCTTGGATATCCTGGAGGATATGCCGCTGGGGCCTGAGGATCTGCCCGCTGCTTGTTATTCGTCAGAGGCTGTGGCAGCCATGCGCCGGGAGACGCAGGATTTCCTCGCGTATGCCCATCAGCAGGGAGACAGAGTCATGGCAAGGCTTCAGGGCTTTGTCCGCCGGCATGCCGATACGGAGCAATCTGCCAGGCAGCTGGCGACGGCATTCCGCAGGGAAAAACAGATCCCGGCGAGCTACAAGCTACTGCTGCAGGATCTCTTTGTCCCGTTGAAGCCATCTCCTGACGGGAAAGGCGAGGACTCTGCCGTGCTGGCGGAGAATCTAGTTGCGATGGACATGGAAGAGCAGGCTTTTCTTGAGCAGCTGGCGGCGGATCGGGCGTATTTCCTGGAACTCGGTGATGACGCCGAGACAGCCTTGAGCCCGGCAGATGCCATGCGTGCGTATGAAGTATCGCGTCACTGCCCGCTGCAGACAGCGGCGGATGCATATCTGTTTGCCGCTTCCTTTTCGCTGCTGTTCGCTTATAACGGACGGCCGCGGAAGCTTCCGCTTTACATGATGTCCATGATCGATCGCTTGCAAAACGCGCCCTGCCTGCAAACGCACGAAGCCATTTATATGTATTACCGGGATTTTTGCTATCTGGTGGTCTATGGCCTGCAGTTCCGCATTGCGCCTATCGATCCGGATGATGTTTTTTCGCCGTTGGCGGATTTGCTGGCACGGCAGGAGAAGCTCGATGCCAGTGCTTTCCCGTTGGCCGTTTGGCGGCGGGCTTTGGCTTGCCAGAAGGCTTGCGGGGATGGCAAGGTGACGCAGGAGATCGAAACAGCCTTGGCTCAGCTGAGTGATCGTATCGCGCAGGACTGCATCGTCATGGATGAGAGCGGCTTCCATTATTGCTGGAAACCGGATCCAGAGCTTCGCGTGCGGGCGCAGCACCAGCTGCCGTATCTTGTGAGCGATGCGGCGGATCATGCGGTGATTGGCTGGTTCCGCTGTCAACAAGAAGCGGAACTGTTCCGGCAGGTGCTGGCCATCTGCTCGCCCGCCAAACACTATGATGTCCTGGAAGCGGCGGCGCATTGCGTTTCACAGCCCCCGGTCCATGGCGTTTACGAGACGAAGAAGCACCGGCACTTCCTGCTGGCTGCGACGCTGGCTGAAGATACGGCCCGGCAGATCATGGCGGCCTTCAAGATGCAGCGCAAGAACGGCGGCTATCATGTGATTTTGCTGGCACAGGGACGCGAAACGGCGATAGAGGCGTATCATAAGAAATTTTCCAGTGAATTCCTGCATCGGCCGGGTTTCTTTGAGGTGGGCCGCAGCCTTTATGAAGAACTTTATGATTTTGCAGCAAGGCAGGAGCGGGAGATGATAGAGGAGCCATCCATCCCGGCACTGACTGAGCGATATCGTTCGTTGCTGCCGGAGTCTGACCGGGAGGACTGGCCGCAGGAACTCGGATTGTTCCTGGCATTTGTCGCAAGGCGTGTGCGCCATGAGCAGGATTATACGCCGGTACCGTTCTCTGCCGAGCTTGCGGAACAAGCTGCATGGAGAGAGCAGGTGCGTGTACGCTTCCTGGGCAGCATGGCTCCGGCGGATCCGGGGCAGGCTGCTGCAGGCACAGCTTCCGTGGCGGAGCTTGTCAAGGTGCAGGAGGAGAAGCAGGATATCGTGCCGTCTGCGTCGCCTGCGCAGCAGGAGATATCGCCGCGTGAAAGCTCCGAACAGAGCCCAGAGCCCCTAAAGACTCAAAAGGCCGAACGGGCTGAGCAGCAGGATTGGCAGGAAGAGTCTGGCAAAGACTCCTCCCTGTCCGTTTTTCGTGGCATCCAGTTCGACAAGCATATTTTCCGCCATGTGCCAGCGGCATATCAGGAGCGGTTCCGCAAGACATTTGCTAAGCGACTCGCCAAGATGCAGAGAATCTTTACCGGCGAAGCCCGGGCTGCGGGCAATGACTTCAAGCTCGTGGCGGGCCGGAACAGGCGGCGCGTCTTCAAGCGGCGTATCGGAGATCATCGCCTGAGCATGGTCTATAAAGACGGCATCCTGACGCTTTTGGCACTTAGCAGCCATGACCGGCAGATGGCGGATATCCATAATCTCCAAGGCAAGAGCATCGGCTATGTCTACTACGATACGGCTGATTTCCTGCAGCAGCTGGCCGCCTGGCCGGAGCGCGGCAGGAAGCAGCATCTGACGCTCGGGGATTATCTGGCGACGCCAGCGCATTTCGTCTTTGATGAAGATCAGAAAGCGGCGATGGCCAGTGCCAAAATCACTGAGAATCTCTCGGTCATCGGCAATGCCGGTGCGGGCAAGTCGGTCATCGGGCTCAAGTGGCTGCGCCAGGAGCTGCAGCAGCCGCATCATGATGCACTCTATCTGACGATGTCGGAAAATCTTGTCTATACGCTGTCGTTTGAGTTCGAGAAGGAGCAGCTCGAGTCTGGCAAGGCTCTGCCGTCCCAGGCGGAGATCCGCACGACCTTTGATTTCCTGCGGGCGGCGGTCAAGGCCAGCCATCCGGAGATCCCGGAGACGCAGCTCTTGAATGCGGCGCAGAGTTATGCTGTATTTTCCGCGTTCTGGGCGGAACAGGTTGACTGGACTCAGTTCTGGAACCGCAAAGACCCGGCCTTCGCCCGTCAGACGGAAGAAATGACGAGGCTTTCGGCCTGGCGGGAAATCCATGGCATCATCAAGGGGGCCGTGCCGGAGGACATCGCTTACGAGAGACTCCGGAGGATCCGGGAGGCCTTGTCGCCTGCGGAGTATCAGCGGCGCCTGCGCCGGGAGAAGAAGGCCAGCCAGAGTACGGTACTCTGGGAAACGACGCTCTATCGCGTTTACGAGAAGTACCAGGCTTATCTGCATCGCCACCGGCTGTTTGACGACAATGACATGGCCCGCCTGCTGCTCAAGAGCAGGATGAAGCCGCAGCGTCCGTACGGTGTTTACGGTGCTGTTTTCGTGGATGAATGTCAGGATCTCACGCAGATGGAGCTGCTGGCTATTTTCCACCTGCTCAGCGGCACGCGCCACAAGCGCATGGCGTCGGACCGCTGCCAGATGGTGCAGCCTACCTACTTTGATGAGGGCTGGATGCGCACGACCTCCAATGACTATGACCGGGCGCAGGGTCACCGGGTGCAATCTTCTGGGCTTCGGCCACGGTTCCTGCATTACAATTACCGTTCGAGCCGCAGCATCATCGCGTTCCAGAATTATCTGGTCCGGTATTTCCGCACGGCGGGCCTCTTGACCTTGCGTCAGGATGAGATGCAGGAGATTGCGGTGCCGCCGCTGACGCCGGAGGGGATGCGGCCCGTCTGGGTGGCTGCGGGCGAAAAGAACCGTCAGCTCTTGATCGAGGAACTATGGCGCAAGGTCCCGCAGAGTGACCTGCAGACGATCTTTGCCTTTGCTGGCTCCCGCGCCAAAGCGGCTTTCCCGCTTAGCGAGGAGGATGCCGTAACGGACATCATCAACTGCAAGGGCATGGAATATCCTTCGGTGCTTCTTTATGATGTGCTTTCAGAGACTGGCGGCAATCCGGCCATGGCCTGGAAGTATTTCTATGTCGGTGCGACGCGCAGCAATGCCTGCCTGATCATCTATGAGGAAGAGGCCGTGCCAGGCACGAAGATCTATGAGTTCCTTGAAGACGCTGCCTGCGAGGGTCTCATCGATTATGTCGACGACTTGCGGGGGAAAGCCGATTACGGCGAGATGAACTGGCTGGGCTATCTGTACCGCAGTGTCTATGAGAACGTGGCGGAGAACCGCTTGGAGACGGCCGAACACGCCTTGGATTTCGGCCAGTATGATCTAGCCCTGCGCATCTACGAAGAGGAGGGGCGTGATGCCAACATGATTGCTTACTGCCGCGGCCGCCTGCAGGAGAGCCGGGGTGCATATGCGGCGGCCCTGCAGTCATATGCCGGTCTGGCTGCTGATTGGTCGGATCATGGCCGCACGCGCCGGAATGCGCCGGAGATGCTGCTGGCACGCCCCGATGTCGCCGGACGGGAATTCTTGGCCGCCTATGCCCTGACGGGAAAGGGGCGGGAGGATTTTGTCGTACAGGCGCAGCAGGCCTGGCACTATAAATATGGCAAAGACAATGCCCGCAGCTTCTATGAAGCGTTGTGGGAGGGCATGCAGTGCTATGCCTGGTTGCCGTCTTGCCTGGAGCAATGGGCAGATGGAGCCGCTGCGCGCATCGCAGAGGATTATGAGGGGATCCGGCAGGCCGCCTGTCAGTGGCCGCTGCACCGGAGCGAGTGAGAGGAAGGAGATATGCATCATGCCATTGGAGAATAAAGAGGAACTCAGCCGTGCCTGCGAAGCGATCATCCGCTACCAGAAGGGGCTGGCGGATATCGAGAAGTACATTGGCCGGCTCAATCAGTACGTCGCGGAATTGGATGATAATCTCAAACAGACGGATCCCGCGGGGACTTTTGCCGCTTACGGGAAATCCCTGGCAACGCTGCAAGAACAGGTCGAGACAGTCAAGGCGCTGACGGAAAGCATGCGTGACGGCCAGCGCGGCCTGCTGTCTGAGTCCCGTGCCATCAGCCGCTTCAATGCCCGGGTCGAGCTCTTTGAGGAGGCCATGAAGGCGTTCAATCAGCGGGTGGACAGCCTGAGCCAGAAGCTTTATAACAAGGATTTCAACAATGCCATCAAGGCGATGCATGCCATCGCGGAGGACAGCAAACAGTCGGCTACTTACGAATACCGCCATGTGACGGATCATGACTACGAGATCTTGTGTCACGAATATGAAGCGTCGCTGGAGAAGTGCCGACAGAAGGGCCTGGTCAAACGGTATCTGACGGCCATGACGGAAACTCTCGTAGAGACGAAGCTCAAGCGGCCGGAGTTTGAATCCCTGCAGCGCTTGACGGAAAAAATGCTGCACAGCGACAGCAAGGCTCTGAAAGCCTTCCTGCAGGATGTGCAGCAGGGGTGAAGAGGAAAAAAGGACAGCAGTCTGCAGGTGATGCAGGCTGCTGCCTTTTTGTCAACGGTTCTTGTGCATGACGTATTTATCCGTGGCGATGTCGAGCATCTCCTGCCAGGAGGAGAATTTCGTGCATTTCCGGACCCATTCATCCATCTGCTCTTCGGGCAGGGCCTCGAAATCGCGCTGATCCTTGATGCCGAATCTGCCTCCCTGCAGGAATTTCTCAAACGTGCGGAAGCGCGTATAGCGGCGCATGAAAGAGGTGCTGAACACCTCGTCGAAATCCACTAGTTCCGGTGTCGTCTGATGGGGGAGCTTGTAATAACCAGTAATCTTGATTGCCATAGGGATCCTTCTTTCTGTTGTGAGGGTGTACAGGATGATTGTACCAGAAGCTGTCCTGTTCTGCTAGCCGGAAAGGACAGTGTGGCGGGAAAAGATTTGACAGTTGCCCTGAAATCATGTAGGCTTAGATTGTATGATTGGATGAAATATATCTATTTGATTTGATATTGGAGGGACAGCTTATGAAAAAATCAGCACTGCTGACGGCGGCCATGCTCCTCGTCAGTTCTTCCTGCGTCCTGGCGGCGCCAGTCAACCAGATGGCGAATCATGAGACGGCCGTCGGTGTCGGTACGAAAGAAAGCTATATCGAGCATAAGGTCACGAACAAGGCTACGGTCGGTTTCCAGTATGCGGATCGCGATGAGAAGGGCGACCACAAGGACGCTTATCTGCAGTATGATGTTGTTGGTTCCGAACTCAAAGTGATCGGCGGGTATCGCTGGAATCTGCCGAACGACAAGGACAATGCCTTTGCCGGCATGGCGGTCAGCACGCCGAAGATCATGGGCTTTGACGCCTATGCATCGTATATTTCCGGCAAGGATTTCAATGAAACACAGGTCGGCGTCAACAAGAACCTGCTGCTCAACGTGGATCTCAATGTCAATTATCACAACTTCAAACCCGATGAGGGCAGCCGTGAAAATGGCGTTGGTGTCGGCGTCACGGTGAAGTTCTGAGCCTTTGTTTCCAGGCTTCTTGTAATAATGCATACGGATGCGTGAAGCTGCCCCTTCGCGAGACGGAGTGCAGCCTATCAAAAAGCCGTCGCGTGAAGCAGATGGACTGCTCCCGCGGCGGCTTTTTGCTGGTTGCGAAAGGGTATATGCGCTCGCTGTGACGGAGTCATTCCGCAGCGAAGAGCGGCAGTGGCTGGAGGAAGATGATGTCATCGCGTTTTGCAGCATCGCCTTCGGCCAGCACACAGGCCTGACCAATGACGTGGCCGCCGGCTTTTTCCGTCAGCTCGACGAGCGCCTTCATCGAACCGCCCGTGCTGATGACGTCGTCGAGCAGCAGGATGTTGCGGCCCTTGACGCGTTCGATGTCAGCACCGTCGAGGCAGAGCCTCTGCGTACCCTTGGTCGTGATGGAGACATCTTCGACCCAGAGTGCGTTCTCCATATAGGCTTTGACGGATTTGCGGGCGACGATATAGCGCTCCATGCCGAGTTCGCGCGCCAGTTCTTCGGCGAGCGGGATGCCCTTGGTCTCTGCCGTCAGGATGTAGTCCGTGCCAGCGGGAACCTTTTTGGCGAGTTCGCGCGCGCAGGCACGCGTCAGGCTCACGTCACCGAGCATGACAAAGCCGGCGATGGCGAGCTTGTCATTGATGTTGAGTACCGGCAGGTCGCGCTTGCAGCCTGCAATGTTTAACGTATAGAATCTATCTGCCATGGTAGCACCTCTCCATAATGGTATAGTTTCATTATACTATGATTGGAGGATGGGTGCAATTGTGTCCGAGACGTCAAGATGGCAGAATACAATTGAGATGGAAATGAAAGATTGGAAAGGGAGAAAAATGGAGAATCATCAGCAAGAAGACTTCCGTGAGGAGCAGCGTGCCGTGGAGGAAATCACGCATATGCTGCTGCATGCGCTGACCGAAGATGGCATCGGCGAGCAGCTCGATGCAGCCAAATCCCAGCAGGAGGTCTACGAGGCATTGAAGACGCTGCCGTATTTCACGCTCACGCTGGAGGAGTTCCGTATTGGCATCGAGGCTCTGCGCCAGCAGCAGGCCGAGATCCATCAGCATAAGGAATGAATGTGCATACGGTGCAGAGATAGCTGGCAGCCGGATGTACAGGTATGAGAAAAGCCGCAGGGATAAGACCTTGCGGCTTTTTTGTGCCTGTATGGATTATGTGGATTGCTCTCAGAGCTTCTTTTCGCACAGCACCAGTTCGAGGGCGTTGAGGACGTTGTCGATATCCTGTTCGGTGATGACGAGCGGCGGCTGGAAAGCCATGACGTTGCGGGCTACGCCGTTCTTGCCGATGATGAAGCCGCGGTCTTTGAGTGTCTCAAGGACGTCATCGAGTTCTTCGGCAGCCGGGCTCTTGTCGGCATGGACGAATTCCGCACCGGTCATGAGGCCGAGGCCGCGGATGTCACCGATGATCGGATGTTTTTCCTGGATCTCGCGCAGGCCGGCGCGCAGCTGCTCGCCACGGGCCACGGCATTGTCGGCGAGATGATGGCTCTCGATGTAGTCGAGTACGGCGAGACCGGCGGCCGTGGAGACTGGGTTGCCGCCGAGTGTCGAAGCACCAGGCTTCGTGTAGGTGTCGGCAATCTTGGCCGTTGCGATGAAAGCCGAGATCGGTGCGCCGTTGCCGAGTGCCTTGGCGACGGCCATGATGTCCGGCGCGACATCGAAGTTCTCGATGGCGAACATTTTGCCCGTACGCGCGAAGCCCGTCTGGACCTCATCGGCGATGAAGAGCGTGCCGTGTGCGGCAAGGATCTCCTTGACGCGCTTGAAGTAGCCTTTGGGCGGCACGACGATGCCAGCATTGCCCTGGATGGTCTCGGCGATGAAAGCACCGGGACGGCCGCTCGTGGAGGTGGCGATGACATCTTCCACAGCATTGGCGCAGGCGAGGTCGCATTCCGGATAGCGCTTGTTGAGCGGGCAGCGGTAGCAGTAAGGATTCGGCGCGAAGTGGATGCCGCCGACCGGCTCCGGATCGGTGCGCCACATGCCGATGCCCGTGACGCTCATGCCGAGCTTCGTGCGGCCGTGCAGACCGTTGCGCAGTGCGATGATCTCGCTGTTCTTCGTATAGATGGAGGCGAGCAGTAGTGCCCCTTCCGTAGCCTCGGAGCCCGTGGAGCAGAAGAACGTCTTCTGCAGGTCACCCGGCGTGACCTGTGCGAGGCGCTCTGCCAGGTTGACGAAATTCTCGGTCAAGTAGATGTTGCAGACATGCTGCAGGTTTTGGATCTGCTCGATGACTTTTCCCGTGATGGCAGGGTTGCAGTGGCCGCAATTCATGACGGAGACGCCGGCGAAGCAGTCGAGGTATTTCTTGCCTTCACTGTCGTACAGGTACTGCATGGATCCTTTGACGAGTTCCATCGGCTGCTTGTAGAAATGGCCGAGGCAGGGCATGATGTATTTCTTCTTTTTCTCAATGATGGCTTCCGGCCCGATATACTTGTTTTCTCCCAAGATGAAATCCTCCTTTTTTATGGCAGGCTTGTGGAATCAGCAGCGTTCTCAGATGGAGTTGCGGCTTTGACGGAACCGGTAGGTACCGAGACCGAATTCGCGCGGGCTCTTGTCCTTGAGCTGTTCAAAGGCAGCAGCATGGAACGCATCGGCAGCTGTCTTGCCGGCGGCAAGTTCGTCGAGTGCCTCGCGGTAAAGCTTCGTCACGAGTCCCGTAACTTCCGGCGTGTAATCCTGTGCTTCGATGCGGTAGGAGGCGAGGCCGTTGAATTTGGCGAGGTACGGATAGAGACAGAGATCCTTGGCGAATTCAATATGATTGCGGCCATACTGGTCGATGCGGATCGGATGCTTCTCACCGGCCGTATCGAGGAAGGCGTAATGGCGGTCGAGGATTTCCGGGTTATCGAGTTCATTGAATCTCGGCAGGCTCATGGCCGGGAAATCGTGGTCGCAGATCATGGATTCGTAGGTGCCGTGGACGACGGTCTCGAGCGGCAGTTCGGCATTCTCGACAATCTCGCGCAGCTGCTCGAAGGAGAGTTCGTATGAGGTGGCTGCCATGGAAAGGCCGTTTTCCTTGAGGAATTTCGCGGCCAGATGATTGAAGAGATTGAAGGAGACATCGGCCTGGATCGGGAGATCTGTGATGCTCTTGGCGAGCTTCAGCGAACCGAGGTTGCTGACCATGATGCCGTCGGGGCGGATATCCTTGAGGGCCGTGAAGAATTGCTCGAGTTCCCCGCATTCGCGGCGCATGGTCGTGCGCGGCGTATTGACGACGACCCTGGCTTTGCCCCTGGCGTAGGCGAGAATCTCGGCATAGTCGCTGAGCTTCCAGGGACGCAACGGGCGGAAGGCCTCGCCGCCGACATAGACGGTATCGGCGCCGTTGTCAATGGCGGCCTTGGCCGAGGCGAGCGTGTTGACGCGGACGCTCAGGTGGCGGTGCGGCGCGTTCTCTTTCTCGATATCGCGTTCCTGCTTGAGGACTTCATCCTGGAAGCCGGCTTCCTTGACGGCATGGCTGAAGAAACGCGGCTCGCGTTCGCCAGTGAAGCCGATATCCTTTTTGTCCGGCTGGCCGAAGGCGAAGGTTGTCGTGAAATCGCGCGCACGGTTGTTGTAGAGTTCCTTCCAGCCGGCTTCGTCGGTCGTGTAGCCGTTGGGGTCGGCGATGTAGGCATCGATGGCCTTGCGGTACGTCGAGACGATGCGGCGGATGAAGCCGGCGGGGCGCATGCGGCCTTCAATCTTGAAGGAGAAGACGCCGGCCTGGATGAGCTGCGGGATGGCACGGTACATGCACATGTCCTTGAGTGCGAGCTTGTAGGCGCCGGGACCGTCCTGATCGAGTACTTCGCCTGTCTGTTCGTCGATGAGCTTGTAGGCCCAGCGGCACGGCTTGAGGCAGCGGCCGCGGTTGCCGCTCTGGCCAAAGAGGACACCGGAGTGGATGCACTGGCCGGATTCGCTGATACACATATCGCCGTGCATGAAGTATTCGACCTCGATGCCCGTGCGTTCCTTGAAGAGGCTGAGTTCAGAGAGCGTCATCTCGCGGCCGACAACGATGCGCGTGATGCCGTATTCCTTGAGTTTCTCGATGGCGTGTTCGTTATGCGTGTTCATCATGACGGACGTGTGCAGCGGGATGGTGATGCCCATCTCATGCACGAGTTCGAGTACGGCGAAGTCCTGCACGAGCAGGGCGTCAGGACGGATTTCGTTGAGGTAGGCGAGGTATTTCCGGAGTGCGGGGATTTCCTCGTCGCTGATGAGGTTGTTGAGGGTGATATAGAGGCGTACGTCATGTTCATGTGCGTAGGCGATGGCTTTTTTCAGCATCTCGTCGTTGAAGTTGAAATCGCCTTCATGCATGCGCATGTTGAAGTGCTTGCCGCCGAGGTAGACGGCATCGGCACCGGATTCCACACCGGCTACCAGGGCATCCCAGGTGCCGGCTGGTGCCAGCAGTTCTACGGATTTACGGGTTAAGATCATAGTATTTACTCCTTTTATTGCGATGTCGAATCGTCTAAATAATAATTATAACAGGAATCGGTGCAGTCAGCAAATACCACATGATGTATCCTGCCGTATCATCCGGGGCTTGTCTGCGTGCTTGGAATACCATGGAAATGGGACATGAATCTGTTATAAATGGATGCATGTCCTTGAGACGACATGAGATCTAGAAACATACTTCAGGCAAAGGAGCCAGTTCTCACCAGGTGTGCAGATATGTCACACGCGGGAGGACTGGCTTTTTGGCATACAGGAGGAATTTGTATGAGCAGCAATCACAGCATATCGGTCGCACAGCCCGCCGCACAGCAGGATGAGAACCTGACACGCGTACTCAAGCCGATCCATCTCTGGTCCCTGGCTGTGGGCCTTGTCATTTCAGGCAATTATTTTGGCTGGAGTTACGGCTTTGCCGCTGGCGGCGTCATGGGCCTGGCTCTGGCACTGATCCCCGTCACGATTTTCTACGTGACGTTCATCCTTTCGTATTCAGAACTCGCAACAGCCATCCCGCATGCGGGCGGTCCTTCCGCTTATGCACGCCGCGCCATGGGCAAATTCGGCGGCTACCTCAACGGCATCAGCTGCCTCATTGAGTTCGTTTTCGCATCGCCTGCCATCGCGTTGGCCGTCGGCGGATACGTCCATGCCTTGATCCCGGCCGTTGACCCGATGGTGGCGACGGTTGCCGCTTTCTTTTTCTTCATCTTCCTCAATTATCTTGGCATGAAGACGTCGGCTACGTTTGAGCTTACTGTCACGGTCATTGCACTGGCTGGCCTCATCGTTTACTGGCTGCTTGCCGCGCCGCATTTCGATGCATCCCGCGTGCTGGCAACGCCGCTCTTGCCGCATGGGTTCAGCGGCGTGATGGCAGCCGTGCCATTTGCCATCTGGTTCTTCCTGGCTATTGAAGGCGGCGCCATGAGTGCCGAGGAGATGGTTGACCCGCAGCACGATATCCCGAAGGGCTTCCTGAGCGGTATGGCAACGCTGCTTGTCATGGCGGCCCTGACCCTTTTCCTCACGGCCGGCATCGCCGATGTTTCTGCCATCTCGGCTGTCGATTTCCCGCTGCCGCTAGCACTTTCTGCCGTTTACGGTGATGGTTCGCTGCCGGTACTCCTCATGAGCGGCATCGGTCTCTTTGGACTCGTGGCATCACTGCATGGCATCATCGTCGGCTATTCCCGCCAGACGTACGCCATGGCTCGCACGGGCTATCTGCCGAAATTCCTTGCACATCTCGATGAAAAGCACCATACGCCGGTATGGGCACTCGTGCTGCCGGGCATTGTCTGCCTGTTCACGGCTCTGACGGGCCTCACGGATCTCGTCATCACGATTGCCTGCTACGGTTCTGTAGTCATGTACCTGACGAGTCTCGTTTCCTTCTTCATCCTGCGCCATAAGGAGCCGGCACTCAAGCGCCCGTTCCGCGTGCCGAGCCTCATCATCCCGGCCATCAGCTCCGTCATGGCCGTCTTCTGCCTCGTGAGCCTGCTGATGGCTTCGAGTTCCGTACTGCCGTACGTCATCGGCATTTACGCCGTGGCCATCATTTACTACTTCCTGCATGGCAACAAGCACATCCGCCCGTTTGAAGAAGAATTCGGCGTACTCGATGACCTCGATGAGGATGCCTGAACATGGAGCAGGAAATCATCAGTGCCGGCATCGATATCGGCACGACGACCTCACAGGTCATTTTCAGCAGGCTGACGCTTGAGAACCATTCCTATACGGCCATCCCGGACGTCAAGATCGCGAAAAAGGAAATCCTCTATAAAAGTCCCATCCATTTCACACCGCTGCGTGCCGACGGCTGCATCGATGAGCAGGCACTCTCCGGCCTGCTCGCCGAGGAGTACCGCCGGGCACAGCTGCGGCGGGAACAGGTGACGACAGGAGCCGTCATCATCACGGGAGAGAGTTCCCGCAAGCAGAACGCCCGTCTCGCCGTGCAGAATATCTCTGCACTTGCGGGCGATTTTGTCGTGGCTACGGCCGGACCAGATCTCGAGTCGGTGCTGGCAGGCTACGGGGCCGGTGCGGCTGCCTGTTCCAAGCATTTTTCGCAGCCCGTTGCCAATTTTGACATCGGCGGCGGTACGACCAATGTGTCCGTATTCCTCAATGGGGAACTGCAGGACGCCTTTGCACTCGACATTGGCGGCCGTCTCGTACGCCTTGCAGCCGACCACCGCGTCCGTTACATATCCGCGCGCATCCAGCCGCTCATCTGGGAAATGGGGCTCTCCCTGCAGGAAGGAGAGCTGGCAAGGCTTCAGGAACTTCGCCTGCTATCTGACCGCTTTGCGGAAATCTGCGCGAAAATCTGCCTGGACAAGCCTCTGACGCCGGTGGAAGGCGCGCTGTTCATCGGTCATGCCAACCGGCCGCGCCCGCTGCCTGCTGTCATGTTCTCAGGCGGCGTGTCCGAGTGCATCTATGGGCCTGTACCGACAGCGGCAGGACTTGGCTGGGATGAGGTACTCACCTATGGCGATATCGGTCCGCTGGTGGGGGAGGCTTTCCGCCGCCGCTTCCAGGCTGAGCCGGAGGTGACACTCCTGCAGCCGCAGGAACGCATCCGCGCAACCGTCATCGGTGCCGGCAGCCATGCCATCCATCTGAGCGGCAGTACCGTCCTCATGCATGATACCTGGGCACCGCTCAAGAACATCCCCGTCATCCGTCTCGATCATCCGGAGCGGCCGGGGACGATTGTCACCGAATACCGCATGAAACGCGCCATCTACCCGAAGAACCAGCAGGTGGCCATCGCGTTTTCCGGCCCTGGCCGCAGCGATTATGCGACGCTCAAGCAGCTCGCTCACAGCCTAGTGGCCGCAACAGCCGGTGAACATGGCCTGCTGCTCGTCGTCCTGGAACAGGATCT
>JAQYBD010000034.1 GCA_029338835.1 Selenomonadaceae bacterium
TTTCTCCGCTTGGTAGATGAAATAATACGGATCGACACCAATGCAATGACCACCGACGAGTCCCGGCCGGAAGTGAAGCGCATTCCACTTCGTATCCATGGCATCCACCACTTCTTTCGTGTCAATGCCCATGCGATGGAAGGCACGCGAAAGTTCATTCATGAAGGCGATGTTGACATCGCGCTGCGCGTTCTCGACGAGTTTCGCCGCTTCAGCCACCTTGATGCTGGCAGCGCGGTAGATAGACGGGATGGCCTTCCCATAGACCTGCGCGATGGTGTCTAAGGCCTCATCGTCACAGCCGGAGACAATCTTCGTCACCTGCTCGAGACCATGCTTGCAGTCACCCGGATTGATGCGCTCCGGCGAGTAGCCAATCTTGAAGTCGCGCCCACAGACGAGCCCGGACTCCTGTTCAAGGATAGGACGGCAGAGCTCTTCCGTCACCCCCGGATAGACCGTCGACTCATAGACGACGACACTGCCTCTCTGCAGATAGCGGCCGACACTGTGGCTGGCCGAGACCACCGGCCCGAGGTCCGGTGTCTTGTCCGCATGTACGGGTGTCGGTACCGCTACGATGATGAAAGAGGCCTGTACCAGTTGCGACATATCAGACGTATAGCGGATGGACGCCCGCCCCAGCGCCTCATCACCAACTTCTTCCGTCACATCGTGACCAGCCCGGTAAGATGCGATCTTCTCTTCATTCTGATCCAGACCGAGAACCGAAAAATATTCAGAAAAGCGCACCGCCAAGGGCAGTCCAACATAGCCGAGTCCTACTACCGCAAGGCGCACGTCCTTTTTTTGAAGTCGTTTCACGAAATCCATTTCCCCTCATCTTCTCTCTTCTATAATGTTATATTTTTCTCTCCTGAAAAATTTATAGATTTCAGTTCTCATAGTTCTTGAAATAATGCGTCAGAGCGCCCCAAATTGTATTGCTCTGCTTGTTGGTGTCGATATCCCAAAGATGGTAGTACTCCAGATTGAAGAGCCAATCCTTACTCAAGGTGTAGGAGTATCCAGCACCGATTCCCTTGAAACCGCCGTAGCGGCGCATGACATCTGCCGTGCCGTTCATCGTATGGGAATAATACGTCTCATACGGCTGATAGTAGTACTTGAGCCACCAACTGTGGTTGCGCGGCTCCCAGCTCTTCTCCTCGCCGTTCGAGACTGAGACGACGTAGCCGGTGCCCTGCTTGCCGCGGTCCTTGCCGTAGAGGATCATCGCACCGACATCGACATTTCCCATCTTCTGATGTGCCCGGGCCATCGCGATGCTCTGCTTGCCATCTGTTATCGCATCATTCCGGTCATAGCCGCCCTCGAAGCGGTAGACACCGGCACCGAGACCGTACGTCGGCTGCTCGTAGTCAGCCGTCAGGTTCCACGCCTTATCTGTATCATTCGCCTCGCCGTACTCCATCGTGTAGACCACGGGATTGCCTGCCGAGATGCGTATGCCTTTGAACTTGCTGTCGTAGACATTGCCCTCCGCCATCAGCGAACTGAATGAACCAACGTCGACTTTAGCGAGACCGATATTCCCTTCGAGGTAATAGCGGTCCAGGCGAATTTTTTCGTCATCCTTATCATGCTTGTCGCCAAACTGCTTCTTGGCCTCGACCATGCCGATAGCATGCCAGTTGCCGTCGATGTCGTAATCCGGATAGACGCGCAAGCGGAGCTCCGTGTCGTTCCGATGGTATTCCGGCCGGTCGCCGCTCGAATGACCATCGGCTAGGCGAACCTCGCCATCGATGTGCAGTCTCGGCCGCTGGATGTTCTTGACAGGCAAATCATCGGCCAGATGCGCATTTTGGTCATCGATGTAGCCAGCATCATCGAGCTCTGACATGAACTCCGTCCGCAGGGCCGAAGCCCGTGCGATGGCATCGGCATCGCGCGCCGGGCTGTCGCGCAAGAGCCGCGAACCGCTCGGATAGCCGCCATCAGGTGTCGCAGATGCCGCATCCATCGCCGCCGTATACGGTACGCCACTGCCGATTCCCGCATCAGTCCCTCCTGTACCCGAGAGACCCGTTCCATACCCGTTCCCGCCGGACGCCATCATGGTCATCGCATCGGAACCGACGCCTGTCGCAGCAGCGGTCATGGCATTCAGGAGGTCGCTCTGCCGTTGGGCCAGCTCATCATTCATGCGCTGGCGGCGCAGCGTGCGCTGACGGGCCACGGCAAAATCACGTGCTGCGGCCTGCAACCGAATCTGGCTGGCCTTGGCTTTTTTCTGCAACGGTCCCATGATCTCCAAGCGGTTGACGCCCCGCAGCGATTGGCGTGCCAAGTCATCTGACGCACGCTTTGCCTCGCGCTCCCGCTGCCGGAAAATCTTGCCGGCAGCTTCCAGTTGCTCCTTCGAGAGTTCCAGCTGTACCTTGTCTTCGACAAGTAGCCGCGTCACACGTCCGTATTCATCGGCCAGCGTCATCCCCTGGCTATCCTCGATGCGCGCCAAGGCCTTTGCCACAAGGGCAGAGAGCTCCGCACGGCTCATGCTGTGCAAGTCCTTGTCTGGCAGTTCCAGATAGCCCTGCGCTGCCAGTTCCTCGATATCCTCATACACCCACGGCTCAGCAGCATTTTCCGCTGCCATCACACTCTGCGGAATCAGGCATATTGTCGTCAAGATTGGCAAGCATAACGTCATCTTGTTCAAGGTCTGTCCATCCCTTTCCCCTTTTGTCTAAAAATCCCTGTTCCACAACGTCATTAAAGATCACGTTGTATCATGAAGCTCGTCTGCCAGCCACTAACACGGCCATTGTCATCGTCTTCTTGTCGGTAATAGGTCAGCGAGCTCTCGAATTCGATATCCTCTGTCAGATGCTGCCGCCATCCCAAGCTGCCCGCACAGCGGCGCACATTGCTCTGGAGTTCATTCCGGACAAGGTCAATATAAGTACCGCCCATCTTCAGATACTCCAATCGCAAGAATACTTCCCTATCATGCTCCATCTCATGACGCCAGCCAATCCCGTAGAGATTGCCGCTAAAGCGCCCGTCCATCTGCGTGAACCTTGCCATCCCATAGTGGCCGGCGAACTGCCGGAATGACGTCGCAAAGGCTTGCCATGCATCATGCTCCGAGAAATAGCGGTCAGCATAGAACCCCAACAAGCTCATCTCCCCGGGGCGGTATGCGTATGGCCCGATGCGCGAGGTCTCCTCCGCTCCGCGAAAACATTGCAGCATGTAATTCGTTCCCAGGCCGCGATGGAGATAGCGGATTTCCTGCTGATAGGAGCGCCCCGGCCGGATCTGGTCGGCACCCTCAAGACGGTACGGCGCAGTATATGAACCATTCCAAGAAACACTCCCCTTCACGGTCAGCACATCATCCGGCGTATAGTGATACGAGAAGGCCACGCCGGGCGAAACATCCCAGCCCGTATGGAGCGGCAGTTCCGCGCCCCAGCCTTTCGGGGGCAGTTCATTCCATAGCACCTGCTTCCCCGTCGGCAGATGCAGGCCGAGTAGATACTGGATGCCGCGACGCTCATGCTCTTCCCGCCACGAAGCCTTCAGGTTCGTATCCATCATTCCTATAAAATTATGAAAATTCATCCACTCGTCCTGTGCCTGTGCAAAAAGCCCGCTCTCCACCCGTACCGCGAATGAGTCCTTCTGATAAGAAGCCTGCACCGGCATGATGACCTGATGGCCCTTACGCGCATCAGGCGAACCAGACGAACCAGACCAAGAGGCATAGGTGAGTCCTGTACGGACAGAAGCGGATGGAGTGCGGGAAAATTTCGCCAGACTGCGTTCGATTTCCAGTGCCTCCACCTGGCAGTCGGTCCAAACGAGTTCCGCCTGATCCCGCTCCAACTGAGCACGCTCACACTCTGCCTGCCAGCGCGCGCGGTGTTCCTCCACGATACGGCTCTTCAGGGATGTCTTCGCATAGATGCGAAGCTCAGCCTGGCAGTTTGCCAGATGCTGCTCTGCCTGCTGCAGGCGCGCATCCGCCTCTTGGCAGGCGCGCAGGTTGACGGCTTTCTTCTTTTCCAGCAGATGTTTCGCATGTGCCGTGCGACTCTCAGACTCGACCTCTCGAAGGCCATCATATGCCTGTGCGACAGGATGCAATGCATCGGCAGCCACGCGCTCTACGGGCAGCTGCATCAGGCAAAACGTTCCCATCGACAGGATAGCTGAAACTTGGCGCAGGTGCTCATCGCGATATCGCTTCCAGCAAAGGTGCCGCCTGCGGGCGCGGGTCATGCGATGCGGTGCATCTGTATGGCCTGCACTGCTGAGCCCCGACCGCTTGCGTCGGTGCCGCGTCATACGCATCACATCACACTCCCCTTACTCTATCCACATGCCACATGAGCTATATCTCATTCCCATCGATACGGCAGATCAACGGATGAGAAAATATCTCATCTTATAACATTTTGTTATGCATACTAATATTACATTAGATTATAGCACGTTCATCCCTTACCGACAAGACAGATGGCAACAGAAGCTAAGACCAATAAGTTGACACCTAAAAAGCCTGCTGCAGGATGATGTGCTTATCCTGCAGCAGGCTTCTCTTATTTCTCATATTCTATGCCACGCTTATGCTTTTTTCTTGGCCAGTTCCGCCATCTTGGCGGCCTTCTTGGCCAGGAAGCGGTCGCGCATGACCATCTTGTGCTTCATGCGGTCGACGAGGTCCTTGGCATCGGCGATGTCCTGCGCGTCGGGGTGCGTGGAAGCGAGCTTCCAGCGCTCCATGCTCTTGGGGCCGCCG
>JAQYBD010000035.1 GCA_029338835.1 Selenomonadaceae bacterium
TGCAGGGCATCAGGGCAATATTATCCATCGAGAGCGTCGCCAAAAGCGTCCGGCAGCCGATGCGCGCAGCGGCCAGCGCCGCCTCCACGCCGGCATGGCCAGCGCCAATGACGATGACATCGTATGATCCAGCGGTAAACACGAAAGTTCCTCCTTATTTTATATCCTTATCTATATCATGGTATGCGGTCGACTCACTTGCCGATGCAGAACTTGCTGAAAATCTCATTGATGATATCCTCGCCGACCGTCTCCCCTGTCAGTTCGCCGAGCTTCTCCCAGGCCGACCGCAAATCAATGGAAATGAAGTCCAGTCCCATATCTGCCTCGATGGTACGCAGCGATGCTTCCAAATGAGCATCGGCCTGACGCAGGATCTCAGCCTGACGGGCATCTGTGACGAAATCCCCTTCGTCACCAGCAGCTGCGCCATCATATACCCGCGAGCGGATGCATTCCACCAGCTGAGAAAAGCCCGCTCCCGTATGCGTCGAGATTGGGATAATCGTCTGCTGCGGTGCGTGCGCAGCTAAAAGCTGCGGTGTCGTCACCATGGCCAGATCGCATTTGTTGAGGAGCAGGATGGCATCATGCTGCCTGCCAAGAGTCAGGATCTCCTCATCTTCGTGACTGAGCGGCCGCGAGGCATCGAAAAGAGCCAGGACCAGCGCTGCCTTATCGGCATACGTACGAGCCTTTTCCACGCCGATGCGCTCAACGACATCATCCGTAGAGCGGATGCCTGCCGTGTCGATGATGCGTAACGGGATGCCGCCGACGTCGGCGTATTCCTCGATGGAATCCCGCGTCGTGCCGGGAATCTCCGTGACGATAGCCCGTTCTTCCCTGAGCAGGGAATTGAGCAGGCTCGATTTGCCGACGTTCGGCTTGCCGATGATAGCCGTCATGAGACCATCGCGCAGGATACGGCCGGCATGTGCCGTTTTCAGCATGCCAGAAATTTTGTTGCGTATCTCAACCACTTTTTCTTGGATATCGTAGGTCAACACATCATCCACTTCATCCTCGGGGAAATCGATGGCTGCTTCAATATGCGCAATCATGCCCAGGATATCATGGCGCATATCATGGATCCCCTTTGAGAAGTGTCCAGTCAAATGACCTGCAGCCATGGTCAGCGAGGCATCCGTACGCGCTTCAATGATATCCATGACGGCCTGTGCCTGCGACAGATCGAGCCGCCCGTTGAGGAATGCCCGCTTCGTGAACTCACCGCGTTCCGCCGGACGTGCGCCATGCTGCCACGTCAGCGACAGGACCTTGCGCAGCGGCAGCATGCCGCCATGGCATTGGAGTTCTACGACATCCTCCGCCGTATATGAATGCGGTGTACGCATGAGAAGAGCAATGGCTTCATCGACCACCCGCCCCTTCTCATCGAAAATCCGCCCGTACAAGGCGCAATGACTGTCCAGTCCTTTCAGGCTCCGGCCGCCGGCAGCCCGGAAGATGGCCGCCGCCACGTCAATAGCATGCTCTCCGCTGATGCGGACAATGCCGATGCCCCCTTCTCCACGAGGAGTAGCAATGGCACTGATTGTATCGCCCTGCTGCATCATACCCTTCCTTTCTGCTTGTGCAAATACAAAAATACACCTTCATCACGCTGCGCTCTCAGAACCTCTGACCAGCTATCCTCCGGTCCTGGGGATGCGCTTTCTGGCCGGAAAAAGCAAAAAGGGCCCGCTCCCGGATAGGAGACAGCCCTTTCACAGCTCTCTGCATGATTCCTTTATTCTCGCTTGTAGTCATCCCGTTCCCGGCGACGGCGCTTCGGGGCGATGACCACGTAGCGGCGCGGCTCTTCTCCGGCACTGTACGTCGAGACCTTGCGGCTGTCTTGCAATGCCATATGAATGATCTTACGCTCGTGGCGATTCATCGGTTCGAGATGGATTTCCTGGCCAATGCGGCAAGCTTTCTCAGCCAGATGGCCGGCCAGGCGTGTGAGCGTTTCTTCCCGGCGGGCACGATAGCCTTCCACATCGAGGATCACGTGCAGGCGTTCCGAACCCGTACCGCGATTGGCCGCCAGATTGGCCAGATACTGCAAGGCATCCAGTGTCTGGCCATGCTTGCCAATGAGGATGCCAAGATTCTTGCCTTCCAGATGGAAAATAGCACTGTCTTCCTGTGCCTCGCTCACGAGATCCACCTCAATCTTCATGGTGGCAAACACATCTTCCAGGAATTTCTTTGCCCGTTGCTGCTGCTCGCACAGCGTCGGCTTGGGCTCGCGGACACCTGCTTCTTCTGCTAAGGTTTCTTCGAGTTCCTCCACGTCAGCAGCAGCATCGGCAGCCGGTGCCTTGGCCGTCTCATCCTGGCGCACGCGGATGCGGGCCGGCTTGCGGCCC
>JAQYBD010000036.1 GCA_029338835.1 Selenomonadaceae bacterium
TCCCCATGATGCCTGGGCCAAGGAAATCACGCCATCGGCAGAACTCCGGACGCTCTATCACCGCGGCGAGATGCCCTTTGCGGGTTTTCGCGAGGGCTATGTAGAAGAACTGCAGGGAAGCGAGGGAGCAGCGGCTTTTGCGGCCAAGTGCAAAGAATGGCTTCAGACCGAGAATGTGACTCTGCTCTTTGCAGCCAAGAACCAGCAGGAAAATCATGCACTCGTGCTGGCCGCCTGGTTGCGCAGGAAGATTGCCGCGTTATAAGGCATGAGAACAGATGACAGGATGAAGAGAGGATGAAGTTTTATGAAGAAGATCACCATGCTCAAGATGCAGGGCTGCCCGTACTGCGCCAAGGCTTATCAGGCCATCGAGGAACTGTGTGCAGAAAACCCGGCCTATAAGAATGCAGAAGTTGAATTCATCGACGAGAACGAAGAGCCGGAAAAGGCCAAAGCCTATGCCAACGACTATTATTACCTGCCGAGCCTCTTTGTCGAAGGCAAGAAAATCTACGAGGCTCATCCGGGCGACGACTACGATACGATCAAGGCCGCTGTTGTCAAGGCTTTTGCCGCTGCAAAATAATGGCATAACTATCTAAAAAGCAAAAAACGAATCGAGCAAGAGAGCTCCTCTGAAGCAGAAGGAAAATCTGCTAAGAGGAGCTCTTTTTCTATGCCATAGTATCGTTGTTACACTCCGTAATGGCTGGCAAATCCTGTAGTAAGATGCAGACCGCCGCGCCCGCGCTGCTGGATAACTTTTCCCTCTTGGACTAAATCTGTGAGCAGCTGCCGGACCTGATTTTCGGGAAGATTGAGTTCTTGGGCAAGGGAACGGCGGCCAATCGGCGTATGATTGCGATTGGCTGCGGCAATGGAGGAGAGGACAGCTTCTTTTGGTGAGTCAGAGACATCATGTTGCTGTTCTTCCTGATATTCCCGCAGTTCGCGCGGCAGGTCGTTGACGGTGGGAAGCCGGTGGGCACAGATGGCACAAAGGTATTCCATGGTGTTCTCAAGCTCGCGGATATTGCCGGGCCAGCGGTAGAAAAGCAGTTTATGGGCGATGGGAGCCAGAAAATCATCGGCAGTCATGCTGTCATTATGAGCGTATTTTTTGTAGAAATGACGGGCCAGCAGCAGGACATCGCCGGCGCGCTGATGAAGCGGCGGGAGCTCTAACGGCAGGACTTTGAGCCTATAGTAAAGGTCCTGACGGAATTTCCCTTCTTTTACCATCTGATAAAGGTTGCGGTTGGTCGCAGCAATTACGCGCACATCGATGGGGATTGTGGCAGAACTGCCAATACGCCGCACTTCGTGCTCCTGCAGCACGCGCAAAAGCTTTACTTGGAAGGAAAGCGGAGCATCGCCGATTTCATCGAGAAAAATGGTGCCGGTATGAGCCTGTTCAAAGAGGCCCGGCGAGCCGTGGCGCGAAGCCCCGGTAAAGGAGCCTTCGACATAGCCGAAAAGCTCGGATTCCAGCAGGGATTCTGTGATGGCCGCGAAATTGACGGCGACGAAGGGGCCGTTTCGGCGCTCAGAAGCCGTGTGGATGCTCTGGGCGAATAATTCTTTGCCCGTGCCGCTCTCAGCCTGAATGAGCACGGTGGAATCTGTTTCGGCAAAGATTTTCGCAATATCGATAGCATGCCGCAGCTCAGGGCTTTGTCCGAGAATATCTGCAAAGGTGTAAGAAGCCTGATAGCGGTTTTTCTGGATTTTCTTCTGTGCGGTGATTTCTAATCGCTGTATTTTTTGCTTTAAATGCTGAGCTTCGACCTTGTAATCCTGACTTTTCTTGATGACGGAAATGATATCGTGGATGTATTCTTCGGAAAGAAAGTCAGCGTAATGCTCTAAGATACCGAGGTGGGAGAGAATTTCGGTCAGCGATGTAATATCGATGAGACGTGTGCCAATGTCGATGATGGATTCGATAGAGGTAGGCACAAAGCGTGTTTCGCCCGGGGTTATTGCTACATGGATATCGGGATGTTCGTGCATGCCGGGAGCATAGGGGTAATAATTGAGATGGTCAATACCGAGCGCCTGCAGAGCGGCAATTGTCTCAGTGGCACTTTCCGGCAAATCATTTACGAGCAGGACATCGGTATTTGGGGGAATGGTGAATAATTTTCCCACTTCGTGGTAATTGATGGAACGCCTGGCAATGAGCCACGGTGTATCGGCGGCAAGCCGGCTGCTGACGGCACGATAGGCAGTGGGGCTCAGGAAAATGGAAAAGTCTGCATGAATTTTTGGCGGCAGCGTGCCGCCGCGCACATAATAATCGGTGATATTGATGCGGGCACCGAGCAGCTGCTGCAGCTGTTCGCGGCATACATAGGAGGTTTCCTGTCCCATGGCAATGACAACGATATTCTTCATGATGTACCTTCCAATTCTATAAAAGGGAAATTTTATGCTTTATATACCATATAAGTTCCCTTTTTGCCATAAAAATCCTGCTGATAAACAAAAATAAGATTCGTTTATAATAAGATGGTTTTGTTTTATCAGGAAAGAAACGCAAGGAAAGATGCGGCCTGGCAGCCATGAGGAACAAAATTATTTTTTCTTTTTAGAACTTGGCACGAAAGTTGCATTGTATTAAGGCAGAAGCTTCGATACCGTATATCCATAGGAATTTAAGCGAGTTTGCAATGATAGAAGGGAGTGCTCGCAATGCAGGATCAGTCACATGAAGAAGTGAAAAAGCAGGATAAAAGCCCGAACATCCATGTCGGCTGGCAGGGATATCTGGCCTTTCTGTTCGCCCTGATGTTATTTTCTGGTATTTTTTCTTCAGCCGATAATTGGCTGCAGATGTTCGATTTCAACGTCCTGAACGGCAACTTCGGTACCTTGGCCGATGGCAAGGACCTGGATTTCCGCGGTACAGGCGGCCATGGTGCGCGGGATGGTTTTCTGTTTGCCATGGAGCTCATTCCTGCGGTTATCCTGGCCCTCGGCATTGTCAATGTTGTCGATGGCCTTGGCGGACTAAAGGCCGCGCAAAAGCTCATGACGCCTATTTTAAAGCCTTTGCTTGGCCTGCCGGGTGTTACGGCTCTCGCGAGCATTGCCAATATGCAGAGCACGGATGCTGCGGCCGGCATGGTCAAGGAACTTTATGATCGGGGTGAAATCACGGATAAGGAACGCTCTATTCTCATTGCCTATCAGACCAGTGCTTCTGCCTTTATCACAAATTATTTCTCATCGGGGGCCGCTGTATTCAGCTTTATCGTGGCACCCATCATCATTCCGCTCATCGTCATGTTCGTGTTCAAAATCATCGGCGGCAATCTCATGCGCATTTATCTGAAGATGTTCTATAAGGAAGATACGAATGGAGGGAAAGCAAATGGTAGCATCTGATACGAAGCAAAAGAAAAATATTCTTGATTTGTTCATCGAAGGAGCGCGCAGGGGCTTCACGATTGGTACGACGAGTCTGCTGCCCAATGTCATCATGGCTTTTGTCATCATTCGCGTTCTCGATGTCACCGGTCTCCTGCACCTCATTGGCGTCGTCTGTGCTCCGGTCATGGCCCTTTGGGGGCTGCCGGGAGAAGCGGCTACGGTCCTCGTCACGGCCCTTTTGAGCATGGGCGGCAGCATTGGCGTGGCCATGAGCCTTTTTACGGCGGGAATCTTGGACCCCGCACAGCTGACTGCTCTGGTGCCGGCCATTTACCTCATGGGCAATCCTGTCCAGAATGTCGGACGCTGCCTGGGCATTTCCGGCGTTAATACCAAGCATTACGGCGTTCTCATTGGCATTTGTGTCGTGAATTCACTGCTGTCCATCTGGGCGATGCGCCTCATTATGATGTTCCTGTAAGACAGGACTGACGATATGTGATATGAAAAAAGAAAAGAGAAAGAGGGAAATAAAATGAAAGCGGATACAAGATTTTTTACCTGCCTGCGCCATGCACGTGTTTACGCACCGGAAGATTTGGGCGTAGTGGATTTACTGCTGGCTGGCGAAAAAATTGCCTGCATCGGCGAAAATCTGGAGACACCGGTCGGTCTTGATTGTGAGGAAATCGATTTGCAGGGGGCTCTTGTCATGCCAGGCATGATTGACGGTCATGTGCATATCACGGGCGGCGGCGGTGAAGGCGGCTACCATACTCGCACGCCGGAACTCATGCTTTCTCAGATTACCATGGCCGGCGTGACGACGGTATGCGGCCTCTTGGGGACGGACGGCACGACGCGCAGCGTCATCAATCTGCTCGCCAAGGCCAGGGCCTTAGAGACCGAGGGCATCACGAGCTATATCTATACAGGGGCTTACGAACTGCCGACGCCGACGCTTACGGGCAGTGTCCGCAGGGATATTGTCGTCATCGACAAAGTGATTGGCGCCGGTGAGATTGCCATGAGCGACCATCGCAGCGGGCAGCCTTCTTACGAAGAATATCGGAAATTAGCGGCAGAAGCCAGAGTCGGCGGCATGATCAGCGGCAAGGCCGGAGTCATCAATATGCATTTGGGCGATGGCAAAAGGGGCATTCAGTACCTCTTTGATATTGCCGCTGAAGGGGAAATTCCGCGCAGTCAGTTCCTTCCGACTCATGCCAACCGCAATCGACCTCTCTTTGAGCAGTGTATTAAATGGGGCAAAGACGGTGGCTTTCTGGATATCACGTCGGGCATCAATCCCAATGACCCGGGCTCGGAAATCTGTGTAAAACCAGCCGAGGCCGTTCGTGAGGCCTTGGCTGCCGGCGTGCCGCTCAAAAACATCACGATGAGTTCCGATGGCGGCGGCAGCATGCCTGTCTTTGATGAAGAAGGAAATCCTGTAGGTGTTGGCGTCGGCGATGAAAAGACCATGCTGACCGAACTGCGGGACATGATCGTCGAAGAAAATATTCCACGGGAAAAAGCCATTGCCATTGTGACGCTGAATGTGGCAAACGCTTTGAAACTCCATGACAGGAAAGGCCGTCTGGCTGTGGGTATGGATGCGGACCTTCTGGTCCTTCATGATGATTACACGCTTTGTGATGTCTGGGCACGCGGCCGCCAAATGGTGCAGGAAGGCAGGCCTGTCGTCAAGGGGACCTTTGAATCATGAGCAGGCAGGATACATCCAAGAAGAAAGCCCTGAAGAACCTATGCCGCCGTTATTTGCTGGGAATTTTAGGCTGCTATATTGGCGCCATTGGCATCAATCTCTTCATTCTGCCCGTCCATCTGCTGTCAGGCGGACTCAGCGGCCTGGCCATCATTTTCTACTATCTGATGGGATGGCCCATCGGCGTACAGCTCATCGTCATGAATCTGCCGCTTCTTTATATGGCCTACCGCTATGTCGGCAAGACGTATGCTTTGGATACCATCGCGGGAACCTTCCTGTTTTCCTTTGCCATTGATTCGACGAGCTTCTTGGCACAGTATCATCTCGTTCAGGATACCATGCTCAGCGCGATTTTTGGCGGCATTGTGGCAGGTGCGGGCTTTGGCATGATTTTTCGGGCTGGCACGAATACGGGCGGCATGGATGTCATCGGTGTCGTTGTCAAGAAATATTATTCCATCGATGTGGGCACGGTGCTATTCCTGCTCAATATGTCGGTGATACTGGCTTCGGCTTTTCTGTTCGATGTGGATGTGGCCCTCTTTACGCTCGTAGCCGTTTACGCCTCAGCGGAACTGACGAATCGCTTTGCCGCAGGCTTTAACCGAGAGAAGGCCATCCTCATCATCTCGCAGCACAGTGATGTCATTGGCGAGGCAATTTTAGCAGAGCTCAACCGCGGCGTGACGTATTTCCATGGCCGCAGCGGCTTTTTGAAAGCAGGCTGCGATGCCCTGTATGTCGTGGTCAATCTGACACAGGTCAGCAAGGTGGAGACCTTGGTTCACCGGATTGATGAGAATGCCTTTTTGACGGTCACGAGCGTCTCTGAGGTGCAGGGCCGCGGCTTTACGAAAGAAAAAATACGCTACTCGCCGACAGAACGCGAACAGCTCATTGCGGCTCAGAATGAACGGGAGAGCTCTAAAAGGTAATGGACTAGCTATATTAAGGAAATCAGAAAAGCTGCAGGGTATTCCTGAACGGGGCGGAAGGGGCTTGTCGACCCAGGAGCAAGGCCGGGCACGGCTGTCATTTAGAGGGATGACAGCCGTGCTTTTTATTTTTTCGAAAAATATTTTGACTTTTTGACATTTTAGGTGTTGACTTTTTGTTTTTTTCGGTGTATATTCTTTATAGATTCAAAGTTAGCACTCGGATAGATAGAGTGCTAACAGAGGATGAAAACAGAAGGAAGGGGGCATGCAGATGAAGGATGAACTCGACGCGCGCAAGAAACGCGTGCTGCAGGCAATCGTCGATGATTACATCGAGTCAGCCGAGCCGGTCGGCTCGCGAACACTGGCGAGGAAGTACGACCTCGGCGTGAGTCCGGCGACCATCCGCAATGAGATGGCGGACCTCGAGATGCTAGGTTACCTCGAGCAGCTGCATACCTCCTCTGGACGCATCCCATCGTCGAAGGGATATCGCTTCTATGTGGACGGCCTGATCCCCCCGAAGCCCGTGAGCGACGAGGAGAAAGAGCTCATCAACCGCTGGTACAGGGCGCGCGTCAAGCGCATCGACGAGGTGTTCCAGGAGACGGCGCGCATCATCTCGCAGGTGACGAAGAACGTCTCTCTTGTCCTCGCGCCGCAGATGACGCAGGCCGCGTTCCGCTGCCTGCAGTTCCTTCCGCTCGACGACAGGCGCGTCATCACCGTGCTCATGACGGATGCGGGCTTTATCGAGAACAAGATCCTCGAGATGCCGAATGGCTCGAGCTTCGAGGACTTCCAGCGCATGGCCGGTGTCATCAACAAGAATCTCGCCGGTCACACGCTCTCGACCATCGACCATCCGGCACTCGCGAAGATCCGCGATGAGATCCAGGATGAGCCGCTCTACGAATCGGCTCTCGAGGTCATCAACAGGGCGCTCGATTCGGGTAAGCGGGAGCGCCTGTACCTCGGCGGAACGACGCAGATGCTCGAGCAGCCGGAGTTCCACGATGTGGAGAAGGTCAAGGAGACGCTTCTGGTGCTCGAGAAGGAAGAACTCATGAAGGATGTTCTGCACGCCCACATGGGCGACGGACTCGAGGTCACGATTGGCCAGGAGAACGAGGACAGTCACTTCAAGGACAGCAGCATCATCACCGCGACGTACCATCTCGATGGAGAGCTCTTGGGCACGATCGCAGTGCTCGGACCGACGCGCATGGAATACGCGAAGGCC
>JAQYBD010000037.1 GCA_029338835.1 Selenomonadaceae bacterium
ATCATCTTCGGGTCGCTCATGCGCGAGACACCCCCCGCCGCACGGATGTCGGCGGGAATGCGCTCAAGCGCCATGACGGCACAGGCACCGGCCTCCTCCGCAATCTTTGCCTGCTCCGGCGTCGTGACATCCATGATGACGCCGCCCTTGAGCATCTGGGCAAGCTGCTTGTTGAGTTCATAGCGATTGTCGAGTTGTTCTGCCATATCGTTTCCTCCATCTCTCTTGCTATACACTAGAATGATTACATGTCCCAGTATACGCTTTTCTGGATCTATCAAAAGTCTCAAACTGATTTATTTCCATAAGGTCAAGAAATATCGTCTGACTACGGGCCGATAATATGGCAGAAGAAATCTGGCCTATCAGGCAGGAATGGACTGACCTTAACGCGAATCAGAAGAATCAGAAAGGAAACCATGATTTTTTTCGGAAAACAGAAATGAGGGTTGCAAATGCTTTATACGATCGAAAACGACGAACTCTGCATACAGGTACGCGACCATGGCGCAGAACTGCGTTCCATCAAGGAACGCGCCGATGAAACGGAATACCTCTGGAACGGCGACCCTACTTGGTGGCGCTACAGTTCTCCGGTACTCTTCCCAATCGTCGGCAAGCTCAAGGACAACAAGTACCGCGTCGACGGCAAGACGTACGAGCTGCCGAGCCACGGCCTCGGGCGTATCTCGGATTTCCAGCTCGTCGAGAAAAAGGCGGATCGCATCGCCTTCTCACTGCGCTGGACGGCAGAATCGCTTGCACGCTATCCCTGGAAATTTGAACTCATCGTGGCCTATGAACTGCACGGCAAGCAGCTCAAGGTCATCTGGACCATCCGCAACCATGACGATCACGAGATGATCTATTCGATCGGTGCGCACGGCGCCTACCGCTGCCCGATTGTCCATGGCGAAACCTTCTCTGACTGCTATCTGGAATTCAGCGAGGCAGAAGATGCCCCCAACATGCCGCTCAACGCCCAGGGCCAGTTCCTGCACACGCCGGGCGACAAGCCGCTCAAGGGCACGGAGCTGCCGCTCAACTTCGAAGAATTCAAGGATGATGTCCTCGCTTACCATAACCTCCGCTCCGACAAGGTCACGATCCGTTCTCGCAAGAGCAAAAAATCCCTCGCCATCATTGCGAAGGATTTCCCGTTCTGGGGTTTCTGGACACCAGTGCAGGGCGGTGCGCCCTTCCTCTGCCTCGAACCGTGGCATGGCCACGCCGACTATGAGGATTTTGACGGCGAGTTCGCAGAACGCGAGGGCAGCGAACGCTTGGCTCCCGGCGAGGAACAGACCTTCACTTATACGATCGAGATTGGCTGAAGCAGACAAAAGGCCGTTGTTTTCACACCGGCCGGATAACGGCAAAAATCCCGGAAATCCAGCAAACCTGGACTTCCGGGATTTTTTATGCCGTATAAACAACTTGTCCATCAATCAGCGTCTTCTTGACCTGGAAATCATCAGGCGAAACCAGGACAATATCGGCCAGCTTCCCCGGCTCCAAGGAACCGAGCTGTTCAAAGACACCGAGATCCCGGGCGGGGTTGGCCGTAGCCATGGCAATGACTTCATGCAGAGGAGCCTTGCTGTTCTCCAGGAAATGGTGGACGACCTCATTCATCGGTGCGATACTGCCGGCCAAAGTACCATCAGCCAGGCGCGCTTCTCCATGATGAACAAAGACTTTCTGTCCACCGAGTTCCGACTCACCATCGGCAAGCAGGCAGGCCCGGAGCGAATCCGTGATCAATATGATGCCGTCCTGCCCCTTCATGCGATAGACGAGTTCCTGCGCAGCCGGATGGACATGGAGATTGTCGCAGATGAGTTCGCAATGTGCATGCGGGTCCAGCAGCGCCGCCCCCACGATGCCCGGCTTCCGGTGGTGGAGCGGTGTCATCGCGTTGAAGAGATGCGTAATGTGATAGAATGGGCAATCTGCCATGATGGAGCGCACTTCTTCATACGAAGCTGCGCTGTGACCAACCGAGACGATGATATGATGCGCGGCGCACTGCTCCAAAAAGCTGCGGTCTTTCAAGGTTTCCGGTGCCAGCGTGATGATTTTCACGACATCTGCATACGGCTCCAGCCAGGAAAAATCGGCTGCACTGATGTTCTCTGCCTTTTGCGCCCCTTTATATGCCTGACTGATGAAGGGCCCTTCCATATGCGCTCCAAGGATACGTGTGCCAGGATTTGCCTTGGCTTGCCGGATCCGCTGCAGAGCCTCTTCAATGCGACGGCGATCATACGTCATCGTCGTCGGCAGGAATGAGGTGACACCTGTCGCCGGCAGTACCTGCTGCATCTTCAGCAGGGCGCCTGCATCCTCATCCATCGTATCTACTCCGGCACAACCATGAATATGTTCATTGATGAAGCCCGGCATGATCAGAGCGCCATCTGCCCGCACGACACTCTCGCAAGCATCCGTATTGACCGAGTCCTGTGTCACAACATCCAAGATGGTATTCCCGTCGTACAAAAGAGCATAACCGTCCAGAACGGTATCCGGCATGACCAGCCTGCCATCGATAATTGCCTTCATATGAGTTCCTCCTATATGCCGATGATGATTCTTGTCTGCGCTGCCTGATGCAAGCGCATTATTTTCCTGTCCTCATTGTATCACAAGTGTCACCTCAAGAAAATAAATTTCATAAATTTCACCTGTTTTTATTTTTAATATGAAATTTTATTGCATTTTAAAAAGGCGTGTGCTATACTTATCCATGTAATCCAATAGGCCAGCCAATCAGCCGGCCGGCAGATGGAATCATCTGCTGTGTGAGTACTGCAAGGAGGCAAACATGCTGGAACAATTCAAAGGCAAACTCATCATTTCCTGTCAGGCCCTGCCGGATGAACCCCTGCACAGTTCATTCATCATGGGACGCATGGCACTGGCAGCTAAACAAGCCGGTGCCGTCGGCATCCGGGCACAGAGTACCGGCGATATCACCGAAATCCAAAAAGTGACAGGACTCCCGATCATCGGTCTCATCAAGAAGCCCTACGAGGATTCAGAAATCTACATCACGCCGACACATGAAGAAGTCGCTGCACTGATTGAAACGGGCTGCGAGATCATCGCACTCGATGCGACGCTGCGCAAACGCCCCGGAGATGAAAAACTCACGGATCTCGTGAACATGATTCACGCGGCCGGCCGCCTGGCTCTGGCTGATATCTCCAATGACGACGAAGGACGCAACGCCGAAGCAATCGGCTTTGACTGCGTATCGACGACCATGTCCGGCTACACGCCGTACACGCCGAAATTCGAAGGACCGGATTTCGGACTCATCGCCCGCATGGCCGGGGAACTTTCCATACCGGTATTTGCAGAGGGACGCATCAATACGCCGGAAGACCTGAAACTCGCCTATCAGTGCGGCGCTTACGGTGCCATCGTCGGCTCTGCCATCACTCGTCCACAATTAATTGCCAAAAAATTTGTTGATATCTTAAAATAATTGGGAGGATTTCATCATGTCACAGAGAGATTTAAAGGGATTGTTTTCTGCACTGCTCGTTTCCTTCGATGAAGACGGCAATGTCAATGAAAAAGGCCTGCGCCAGATCATCCGTTACAACATCGATGTCAATCACATGGATGGTCTTTACGTCGGCGGCAGCACCGGCGAGAACTTCATGCTCTCCACGGAAGAGAAAAAACGCATTTTCGAGATTGCCAAGGACGAAGCCAAAGATGATCTTACGCTCATCGCACAGGTCGGTTCTGTCAATCTGAAAGAATCCGTCGAACTCGCACATTTCGTCACGGAACTCGGTTACGATGCCATCAGTGCCGTCACGCCGTTCTATTATAAATTCACGTTCGATGAAATCAAGCATTACTATGAGACGATCATCAATGGCGTGGATAACCGCATGATCATCTATTCGATCCCCTTCCTCACCGGCGTCGATATGAGCCTGAGCCAGTTCGGCGAACTCTTCAAGAATCCGAAGATCGTCGGTGTCAAGTTCACGCAGGCTGACTTCTATCTCCTCGAACGCATCCGCAAGACGTTCCCGGATAAGCTCATCTATGCAGGTTTCGACGAGATGCTCCTGCCCGCCACGGTACTCGGCGTCGATGGTGCCATCGGTTCTACCTATAACATCAACGGAAAACGTGCCCGCCAGATTTTCGACTTGGCCAAAGCTCAGAAGATCACAGAGGCACTTGCCATCCAGCATGTCACGAACGACCTCATCACGGATATCCTCGACAACGGCCTCTACGGCACCATCAAGCTGCTGCTCCAGGAAGCTGGCGTTGATGCAGGATTCTGCCGTGAACCGATGAAGAAGTACACACCGGAAATGAAAGCACGCGCCAAGGAAATCTACAAGAAATATTTCTGAGGCAAGATCCTGATTCCCCTTCTCTGAACGGAAAGAGCGCCCTGGCATCCCGGCGCTCTTTCTATTGGCAAAAAAGCGCTCGTAATGGAGGATACGACTATGCATGAAGGTTTCACTTGGCTTGATACGACGGTTTTAGTTCTCTATCTCTTGGGTGTCCTGTTGGCCGGACTGTACTTTTCCAAAAAAGAGATGAAAGGCAAAGAATTCTTCAAAGGTGACGGCACCATCCCCTGGTGGGTTACCTGTGTTTCGATTTTCGCCACGCTCCTGAGCCCGATTTCCTTCCTTTCTCTGCCGGGCAATTCTTATCATGGTTCATGGATCCTGTGGTGGGCTCAGCTCGGTATGCTGATTGCCATCCCCCTGACAATCAAGTACTTCCTGCCCATCTACAGCCGCCTGGAAATCGATACGGCTTACCATTATCTGGAAAAACGGTTCCAGAGCAAGAATCTCCGCATCCTTGGCGCAACCATGTTCATCATCTACCAGCTCGGACGCATGTCCATCATCATGTACCTGCCGTCCATCGCACTGGCTGAACTGACCGGCATTGATGTCAATATCCTGATCATCGTCATGGGCGTCATTGCCATCATCTATTCGTACTCCGGCGGTCTCAAAGCCGTCCTGTATACGGATTTCATCCAGGGTACGGTTCTCATCGTCGGCATCGCCATGACCCTCGTGATCATGATTGGCGATATCCACGGCGGCTTCGGTACCATCATGGACACGCTGACCACTGGCCACAAATTCATGCTGCAGAACGAAGTCTGGCTTAGCCCGGACATCCTCTCCACCAGCGTCTTCATTGTCTTCCTCGGCGGCGGTCTTGCCACCTTCGCCTCCTACGTATCCAGCCAGGATATCGTACAGCGCTTTACAACAACGACCGATATCAAGCAGCTCAAGAAGATGACGCTCGGCAACGGCGTGCTTTCCATCTTTGCTGCCACGGTCTTCTATCTGGTCGGCACGAGCCTTTATGTTTTCTATCAGCAGAATCCGGATCTTTTGATGACGACTCGTCAGGATCTCGTCTTCGCTTCCTACATCACGTATGAACTGCCTGCCGGTGTAACGGGCATCCTGCTCGCTGCCATTTATGCAGCTTCCCAGTCCACGCTCTCCACAGGCATCAACTCCGTTGCCACCAGCTGGGTCCTCGACATCCAGTCCGTCCTGCATCCTGACATGGACAGCAAGAAACAGACTCGCATTGCCAAGATTGTTTCACTCGGCATCGGCGTCCTGTCGATCATCGTAGCCATGGTCATGGCTGTCAGCGATATCCACTCGGCCTATGAGTGGTTCAACAGCTTCATCGGACTCGCACTTGGCGCTCTGGCCGGCATGTTTGTCCTCGGTGCTTTCTGCAAGCACGCGACGGCAAAAGGCGCACTGGCTGGCTTCATCTGCTCCACAGCGGTCGTCATGTATCTCAAGTATTTCGTACCATCCGTTTCCTTCTGGTCTTACACGGCCATCACGATTATCATTTCTCTGGTTGTCGGCAATCTCGTCAGCCGTCTGACCAACAAGACCTACACCGCCCCCGAACAGGCTACGGTCGACTGATCCTGTTTTCCCTTCGTTTCATCCGCAAAGGAGTATCTGCATCATGATCTACGGAAATATCCATCAGCAAGAAACATATGCGTTCTTGCCTGCAGCAATCCAGCGCTGCCTGGCATTTGCCCGCACGCCGGAATTCGCCGGTCTCGCGACGGGCAGCCATCCCATTGAAGGCAAGGAATGTTTTGTCAATATCGCTTCCTATACCACGAAGCCAGAAGCAGCATGCAGTTGGGAAGCACATAAGGAATATCTCGACATCCACATCCTTTCTGAAGGCAGCGAATACATCGATGTCGCCTTCCTGGAGAACATGACCCTTGGTGCTTATCACCAGGACAGCGATTACCAGGAAGTGACGGGGCAGGCACAAGCACGCGTGCTGCTGCAGCCGGGCGACTTCCTCATCTGTTACCCGGAAGACGGACATGAACCCGGCATCGCTGTCAAGGAGCCTGCTCCGCTCAAGAAAGGCATCTTCAAGGTACGCATCTGATTTGACATCGCTGAGGAGAAATCGTATGATGAAAAAAAGAACCTTAGCTGCGGCTTTGCTGGCTCTTGCGCTTTGTTCCCCTGCCGCTTTTGCAGCGCCGGAACAAAGCGGCGCCCCCCAGATTCTCTGGCAGGCAGCTGGTACGCTGTCCCCCGCCCAGGGGCAAACGGAAAACATTGGCGTGGCCGGCATGATTGCTGGGACGAACCACGGCTATATCATTGCCGGCGGCGGTGCCAATTTCCCGCATGGCGGTCCAGCCACGGGCGGTGCCAAAGTGACTTATGCCGATGTTTACGTCATGAAAGCCAATGAAAAGGGCCTGACCGAAACCGATCATCAGGTCCTGCCTTTCCCGGCAGCCTATGGTGCCTCAGTCACCACTGAGAATGGTGTATACTACATCGGCGGCAGTCCGGATAATGCCGCTGCCAAAAAGATCACCCGGTTCACCTGTGATAAGCAGGGAACGTTGCACTATGAAGAAGCTGGCACCCTGCCTTTTGCCTTCCAGAACGGGATTGCCGCACACAAAGGCACGACTCTCTATCTGGGACTGGGCAAGCAGGACGGTCAGCTTAGCCGCAAATTCTATGCCTATGATCTGACCACAGGCAAAATAACGCCGCTTGCCGATTTCCCCGGCGAAGCCCGTGAACAGAGTGTGGCAGAAATGCTTGGCAATACCCTCTGTGTCTTCAGCGGAGGCAGTTCCATGGCCTATACCGATGGCTACGGCTATGACCTCACGACGCACATCTGGCACAAACTCGCCAACGTGGCCGTGAAGGGACAGGAAATCTCACTCCTGGGAGCCCGTGCCATCCGCCTGAATGATGAGGAGATGCTTGTCATCGGTGGCTTCAACAAAGAGATTTATGACGACGCCGTTGCTCATCTCTCTACACTCAAGGGCGATGATCTGGCTGCCTACAAGACTGCTTATTTTGGCAAGGAAAGCACGGATTTCCACTGGAATCGCCAAGTTCTCGTCTACAATGCCCGCCACGATGCCTGGCGGTCTGCCGGAGAGATTCCCTTTGCCGCGCCCTGCGGCGAGGGGCTGGTGAAGCTAGGGGATAAACTGATCTCACTCAATGGCGAAATCAAGCCGGGCGTACGCAGCAACCGCATCTATGAAGGATTTATCCGGAAAGAATAGGAGGAGCGCATGTATATCTGCATTGATATTGGCGGCACGGCCATCAAGCACGGCCTGTCTTCAGCCAGCGGCACGCTGCTCCAGCAGGGCAGCACGCCGACACGTGCCCATGAAGGTGGCGGCTCCGGCATTGTTCGCACGGTCCGCCAGCTGATCCGTCAATACATAGAAACAAAACAGGAAAATGAAACGATTGACGGCATTGCCATTTCCACGGCCGGCATGGTCGATCCCGTAAAAGGATCCATCTTCTACGCCCTGCCTGCTTCGATTCCCGACTATACGGGAACTGAATGGAAAAAAATCCTGGAGGAAGAATTCCACCTGCCTTGTGCCGTTGAAAACGACGTCAACTGCGCGGCTCTCGGCGAACTCTGGCGTGGCGCAGGACGGGGCGCATCCTCTGCATTCATGATGACCATCGGCACGAGCATCGGTGGATGCGCCCTGTACGACGGCCACATCATCCATGGTGCCGGCTGCAGCGCCGGAGAGATCGCCTACATGCGCGTTCCCGGCGGACGTCTGCACGACCTGGCTTCCGCCACACGGCTCGTCCACGATGTAGCTGCAGCCAAGGGCGTCGAGCCTGAAACCCTTGATGGTTACAAGGTATTCTCGCTGGCAGCCGCAGGCGACAAGGACGCCCGCCAGGCGATTGCCACGCTGTCCGGCCATATCGCTGATGCCATCGGCAATGTTGTCACCGTCATGCAGCCGGAAGTCGTCATCCTTGGCGGTGGCATCATGGCACAGGAAGCGGTATTCCGCCCCCTGCTGGAGCAGGATGTAGCCCGTCAGCTGCCGCCTGCCATGTACGAACACACGCGCATCGCCTTTGCCAGTCTCGGCAATGATGCGGGCATGATTGGTGCGCTTTACCATCTTCTCCAGACATAATGATAGTAGGAGTAACTGGCTATGAACATCTTGGAACAATTGGAACATCCCGCCTTCAAACCGTCCAAATCGGATTGTATCCTCATGAATTACATCCGTCAGCATGGAGATATCTTCTGCACTTCACCGATTGCCCAGCTGGCTCAGCTCAGCGGCATCAGTGAAGCAACGATCACCCGTTTTGTCCGGAAAATGGGATTCCCCAATCTCCAGCATTTCAAAGTCAGTCTGGCCGAAGAACTCTCTGGACGCAGCCGTCAGCAAACGATCATCGATCATACCATCCAGACGGATGAATCCATCCTGACTACCGCGAAGAAACTGATGTCAATAAGCATCGAAGCCTTGCGGCAAACCATCCGCCATCTTGATGAAAAAGTCATTGCCCAAGCCGTCGGACTCCTGACCAACGGGCATCGCATCTATTTCATCGGCCTTGGCAATTCCGGTTTCGTATCTGACGATTCCGCCTACAAGTTCCAGCGCATCGGCATCGATGCCACCGGACTCGACAACAGCCACCTGATCATGCTGCACATGTCACTGCTCCATCCGGAAGATACCGTCGTTGCCATCAGCCATTCCGGCGAATCCATGGAAATCCTGCAGGCGGCGAAACTGGCCAAGCAAAATGGTGCACGTCTCATCGTCATCACGGCCAATACGAATACACTCCTGCGCCAATACGCCGATCTCTGCATCTTCTATAAAACAAAAGAAACGATGCTGGAAACCGGCTCCATCGTCACAAAATTGACCCAGATTTTTATCATCGATCTGATTTACACCCAGGTTGTCAAAGAACGGCCTGAGGAATCGGTAAAAAGCAAGCAAGATACCGCTGAAGCCATCAATATCCTGCGCCTCGGCGAGTGAGCTGCAGATAAGGAGATTATCATGCGTGTAATTATTACGAATTCATATGATGAAATGAGCAAAGAAGCAGCTAAGATTGTCGCTGGCCAGATCTATCTGAAACCAGACAGTGTCCTCGGACTGGCGACGGGCAGCACCCCGCTGCAGATGTACAAGAAACTGATCGCAGTTCACGAAATGGTCGGCCTTGATTTCTCTCAGGTCACGTCATTCAACCTCGACGAATACATCGGCATGTCTCCGGACAATCCGCAGAGCTATCATTATTTCATGAAACACAATTTCTTCGATTTCATCAACATCAAGCCGGAGAACATCTTCATCCCTGACGGCATGGCTGAGGATATCGAGGCTGAAGGCAAGCACTACGATGCCCTCATCGAAGAAAAAGGCGGCATTGATCTGCAGATCCTCGGCATCGGCAGGAACGCGCACATCGGTTTCAATGAGCCGGACATCAAGTTCGAAGCGACGACGCACAAAGTCAAGCTCGACGATGAGACCATCGAGGCCAATTCCCGCTTCTTCGAGAACGAAGCCGATGTTCCCCGCTATGCAATCAGCATGGGCATCAAGACAATCATGCTGGCCAAGAAAGTCGTCCTGCTGGCAAGCGGCAGCAACAAGGCTGAAGCCGTCTACAACGCAGTTTACGGCAGCATCAGCCCGAGCGCACCAGCCAGCATCCTGCAACTGCACCGCGACGTAACGGTCATCGTCGACAAGGAAGCCGGTGCCCTGCTCCAGAAACATACGCAGGCATAAACTCCACCAAAACAGGAAATACGTGAAAAAGGGAACCAGGTGAATATTCACCCGATTCCCTTTTTTGATCCCATGCTTCTATGCGAGGTACGATTTCAGCGACAACAGCCAAACGGAAGACAACGGCCTCAGCGGCGGCTTGCAGCCACAGCCGCAAAGGCCTTGCCGGCCGCCTCGATCGTGCGTTCAATGTCTTCGTCGCTGTGTGCGCCAGACATGAAGAGTGTCTCAAACTGCGACGGTGCCAGATAAATGCCCTGTTCCAGCATGCTCTTGAACCAGACTTTGAATGCTTCCTGATCCGATGCACAGGAATCCTCGTAATCGAAAACATCATGCTCATTGAAGAAGATACCGAACATCGAGCCAGCCTGATGTGCTTGGATCGTAACGCCGGCCTCTTTGGCTTTCTCGAGCCAGCCGAGCAGCAGTTTCTTCGTCTTGAGCGTCAGCATGCGGCTGTAATCTGCTTCACCAGGCTCCGGCTCGGCCGTGATGAGCTTGAGCGTTTCGATGCCAGCCGTCATCGCGAGCGGATTGCCAGAAAGCGTTCCCGCCTGGTAGACGGGACCTGCCGGCGAGACCTTCATCATGATATCGCGACGTCCGCCATAGGCTGCGACGGGCAAGCCACCGCCGATGATCTTGCCGAGGCATGTGAGATCCGGCGTGATGCCGTAAGCGGCCTGCGCCCCACCGAGCGAAGCACGGAACCCGCACATGACCTCGTCGAAGATCAGCAGCGTGCCGTGTGCTTCCGTCAAGCGGCGCAGCGTGCGCAGATACCCCTGTTTAGGCGGTACACACCCCATATTGCCGGCTACCGGCTCAACGATGACAGCTGCAATCTCATCGCCCATCTCGTCCATGACCTTCGTGATGGCATCAGGGTCGTTGTATGGCACGGAAATCGTGTCAGCCGCCGTCCCTTTCGTGACCCCCGGAGAACTCGGCACACCAAACGTCGCCATACCGGAGCCGGCATTGACGAGCAGGCTGTCGCTGTGGCCGTGGTAACAGCCGATGAATTTGACAATCTTGTCACGTCCCGTATAGCCGCGTGCCAGACGCAGGGCACTCATCGTCGCTTCAGTGCCCGAATTGACCATGCGGATGATCTCGATGGAAGGGTAGACCTTCATGACAAGTTTGGCAAGCTCCGACTCCAGAAGTGTCGGCGCGCCGTAGCTCGTGCCGCGCTCGGCAGCCGCCTGCAGCGCCTTGACGACATTGGGATGCGCATGGCCGACAACCATGGGTCCCCAGGAACCGACATAGTCAATGTATTCATTGCCATCGATATCGAAAATACGGTCACCCTTGGCACGGGCAATGAACGGCGGATTGCAGTCCACATTGGCATACGAACGCACGGGGCTGTTGACGCCGCCCGGCATCAGATTCTTGGCTTCCTCAAAGGCTGCCGTCGATTTTTCCAGATTCAGCATCGCTCTTACTCCTCTTCCTGCAGCCATCTTGCCGCATCCATCGCATGGTAGGTGATGATGATATCGGCACCGGCGCGCTTCATGCTCGTAAGCGTTTCCAGTACAATGCGCTTCTCATCGATCCAGCCGTTCTGAGCGGCGGCCTTGACCATCGCATACTCGCCACTGACATTATAGACGGCAACGGGATGGTGGATATGGTCGCGGACCTGGCGCACGACATCGAGATACGCGAGAGCCGGCTTGACCATGATGATATCCGCGCCTTCCATGACATCGAGATCGACTTCCTTGAGTGCTTCGCGCGCATTGGCAGGATCCATCTGATACTGGCGACGATCGCCGAACTGCGGCGCACTGTCTGCTGCATCACGGAACGGGCCGTAGTATCCGGACGCATATTTAACAGCATAGCTCATGATGGAGACATTGATGAAACCATGTGCGTCGAGAGCCTCGCGGATGGCAGCCACGCGGCCGTCCATCATGTCAGACGGCGCGATGATGTCAGCACCGGCCTCTGCCTGTGAGACCGCCACCTTCTGCAAAAGCTTCAGCGTCTTGTCGTTGTCGACATAATGGCCTTCGAGGTGGCCGCAATGGCCGTGCGTCGTATACTGGCAAAGGCAGACGTCACCGACAATCATGAGCTCTGGCACAGCAGCCTTGATGGCCTTGATGGCGCGCTGTACCGGGCTCGTCGGATCCCAGGCCGAAGAACCATCTGCATCCTTATATTCTGGCAGGCCGAACACCTCGACGGCAGGAATGCCAAGTGCAGCAATTTCCCTGGCCAGCTCAACGGCATTATCAACCGAGAGATGATAACAATTCGGCATGCTGGGAATCTCTTCCTTCACATGCTCGCCTGGTACAACAAAAATCGGATAAACGAAATCCTTGGCCGAAAGCGTCGTTTCACGAACCATGGCACGCATTGCCGGCGTAATGCGCATGCGGCGCGGACGAAGTTTCTGATTATACATAACAAACAACATCTCCTAAAAGTTGCACAGGAAGCTGCCCCTCAAAGGGATAGCATTCCTCGAAAATACAGGATGCAGGATCACAGGGCACTTGCTAGCCTGCTCACAAAGAGGCACGCATGGCTGCCACCAGGCCATCAATCGTATACGTCTTCGCCACGATTGATGGTTCGATGCCATATCCGCGAGCTGTTGCCGCCGTAACGGGGCCAATGCAGGCCGTACGCACATGCTGCAACGGCTCCGCACCGCCGAGGATCTTGATGAGATTCCGCACCGTCGAAGAACTCGTGAACGTCACAAAATCAATCTCTCCGGCCGCAAGTGCCTGGCGCAGTGCTTCGGCTTCTTCCGCGGGAACATCTGCTGCCACCGTCTGATAGACTGGCACGACATCGACGATTGCCCCCTGCTCACGCAGCTTCTCCGGCAGGATTTCACGCGCTTCTGCCGCACGCGGCAGCAGGATCCTGGCATGCGGCGGCAGCTTGCCCTTGAGTGCGTCGATGACGCCTTCCGCCCGGAATTCCTGCGGCACGACATCGGCACGGACGCCATAAGAAAAGAGCTTGTTCGCCGTCGTCTGGCCGATGGCGGCAATCTTGGCATAGCCAAGAGCGCGTACATCTCTGCCAGCCTTGTCGAGACGTGCAAAGAAGCGTTCCACGCCATTCGTACTCGTGAAAATCAGCCACTGATAATCCTCGATATGGCCGATGGCCTCATCAACGGCACGATAATCATCAGCAGGTGCAGCAATGGAAATCGCAGGCTTCTCGATGACCTGCGCACCGAGCTCCTCGAGCAGGGCAGTAAGCTTTGAGGCCTGGCTGCGCGCTCTCGTGACCAGCACTTTCCTGCCGAACATAGGACGCTGGCTGAGCTTGTCAAACCACTGCAGTTTTTCCCGCAGCTTCACGACCTCGCCGACAATGAAGATTGCTGGCGGTTTCAGCCCAGTGCGTTTCACATCCTCAGCAGCCTGTCCGACCGTAGTGATGAGGACTTCCTGCTCCGGCTTCGTCCCCCAGCGGATCACGGCAGCCGGCGTATCAGCCGGACGGCCGTGCTGGATGAGTTCCTGCGTGATATGCGGGAGATTGGCTACCCCCATGAGGAATACCAGAGTATCAACGCCCGTTGCAAGCTTATCCCAGCGCATGTTGCTCTTGCCCTTCGTCGGATCCTCATGGCCTGTGATCACGGCAAAGGACGTCGCGACTGCACGATGCGTCACGGGAATGCCCGCATAGGCCGGTACGGAAATCGCCGAAGTGATGCCCGGAACCACCTCAAAAGGAATGCCGTTCTCCTCCAGCAGGAGTCCTTCCTCGCCGCCACGACCAAATACGAAGGGATCGCCGCCCTTGAGACGCACGACCGTCTTGCCTTCCTTGGCTTTATCCACGAGCAGTTGGTTGATATCCCCCTGCTTCATCGTGTGATGGCTTGATGCTTTGCCAACATAAATATATTCGGCGCCTGCAGGTGCCCATTTCAAGATGCGGTCATCCGCCAACCGGTCATAAACGACCACATCAGCTTGCTTCAGGCAATCCACTGCCTTGATGCTGACAAGACGATAATCACCAGGGCCTGCGCCCACAAGATATACCATACCAGCCATGTATTCTTCTCTCCCTTTTCCATGCGTATCGATACGTAAAACTTCATGATCCCCAGCAGTACCTGTCAAACAAGGACTTGCCAGGGAGCCAGCTCATGAACGATCCAGCAGCAGCCCCAGCTCATGCATGATGGCAAGCCCCCCCGCAGCGAGCAGCCGGTCGGCAAGCTCGCGTCCGAGGACAGTTGCCTCTGCCGTACTGCCGCTCATTTCATCGCGATACAGACGGCTGCCATCTAAAGAAGCGATTACCGCCTGGACGCGCAGCCGATCTTCACCAAGCGGCGTCGCATACACGCCAACCGGCACCTGGCAGCCGCCCTCGACCCGCGCGAGGAATGCCCGCTCTGCCTCAGCGCAGCACACAGTCTTCTCATCATTGAGGAAATCAATGAGCTGCCGCACTTCTTGATCATCGCACCGCGTCTCGATGGCAAGGGCTCCCTGCCCCACGGCAGGAAGCACCAGTTCCTGCGGCAGCACTTCTGTGATGCGGTCGCCGAAGCCCAGGCGCTTGAGTCCGGCTACAGCCAGGATGATGGCATCAAAGTGGTCTTCTTCCAGCTTGCGCAGGCGCGTATTGACGTTGCCGCGCAAATCTTCAATATGCAGATCCGGGCGCACATGCAGCAGCTGGGCCTTGCGGCGCAGGCTAGAGGTGCCTACTTTAGCACCCTGGGGCAAATCCCGCAAAGTCTTGTAACGCGGGCTCACCACAGCATCGCCTGGATCAAAGCGTTTGGTGATGGCCGAGATGACGAGCCCCTCGGGGACTTCTGTCGGCATATCTTTGAGACTGTGTACGGCGATATCGATGCCGCCCGCCAGCATATCCTGCTCCAGCTCTTTCGTGAACAGTCCCTTGCCACCAATCTTGGCCAGAGGCGCATCAAGGATCTTATCGCCCTTGGTTGTCATGAGTCTCTTCTCGACGTGCAGCGATGGATACGTTTTTTGCAGGCAATCTGCCACATAGTCTGCCTGCCAGAGAGCCAGCTTACTGCTCCGCGTACCGATAATGATTGTGTCGTTTTTCACTCGTTCCCGTCTCCCCTATCGTATCAAGTTTGAATAAGGCGCGCATGGCGTCGATGTAGAACTGTTCATTCGGCGTACCGGCAGAAGCATTGAGCTTCATCATCGGCATGCGCAGGATCTTGCGCACGATCATGCGTGTCATGTGTTCGATCTGCCGCCTTTCCGGCTTCGTCAAATCCGGCAGCTTGGAAGAAACCCGATGGATTTCCCGCTGACGGATACGCTCGCAGCGCTCAGAGAGCAATGCCATCAGCGGACGGAAGGAAAGATACTGGAATTTTTCCTCGATGGACTGCACCTCTTCTTCGACAATGCGGCTGGCCGTCTTCGCCTCTGCCTGGCGCTCCTGGATATGTTCATCAACCACGGCTTCCAGTGCATCAATATTATAGAGGATAACCCCTTTGATATTGCCGACCTCCGGATCGACGTCACGCGGCACTGCGATATCGATGAAGAAGATTGGCCGCCCCTTGCGCTTCGTCATGAGCTGGCGCGTCTCCCAGGGCTTGACCACATAATGCGGGGCTCCTGTCGAAGTCACGACCACATCAATATCTGCTGCATATTTCAGCGCACCTTCAAACGGCACGGCTTCTCCATGGAATTTTTCCGCCAGATCTTGAGCTTTCTCAAAATGACGATTGGCCACATAAATCTTCTTGATACCATGTGAGACGAGATGCTCCGCCGTGAGTTCCGCCATCTTGCCCGCACCAAAGATCAAAGCACTCGACTGTTCCAGCGGCCCCAGCTTTTCCCGCGCCAATTCGACGGCTGCATAACTGACGGAAACAGAATTGTACGCGATACGTGTTTCCGTGCGCACGCGCTTGCCCGTGGCAATAGCACGATGAAACAGCGTATTGAGTACCGTACTCGTCGTACCGGATTCGCGGGCAATCGCATAAGCATCCTTGACCTGGGAAAGGATCTGACCTTCCCCCAGCACCAGAGAATCCAGGCTGGAGGCTACACGGAACAAATGGCGGATGCATTCTTCATCGGTCAGGGAATAAAGATAGGCATCGATATCCTCTTCATTGCCCGTGAGGTCAAATAAGAACTGCTTGAGCGTGGGGAGATCCTCTTCTGCATCATCCACCACGGCATACATCTCGCTGCGGTTACAGGTCGAAAGGATCACGGCCTCCGAGATCCCCTCGTATTCGTTGAGGTTTTCAAGACCATCCCGCACCGCTTGCTTGCTGATGGCGAAACGCTCTCGCACATCAACAGGTGCCGTCTTATGATTCAGCCCCAAAATCAGTAATTGCATTTTGAATCTCAACCTCCGCCTGGTCCAGCTGACCAGCTTCCACTAATGATAATACACGTTTATCGAGTACTCGCCGCCAAAAAGCCTGGCGAGCCTCACTTGTCGAAAGCTCCCGCTTCATCCTGTCCCGCAGGACATGGACGCGTTCCAGCCACAGCCCGAGTTCCTCCGGAAAATATTCTTCGAGCTGCTGCCGCAAAATCCTGGACAAGGCAGGACTCTTGCCTTCCGTAGAAACCGTGAAGAGTACATCCCCCCGCCGTAAACTGGCTGGCACGGTAAAATCCGAGAGTTCCGGCTGCGCAGCAGCATTGACAAGGGCGCCAAGAGTCTTCGCTTCCGCAGCAGCCTGCTGATTCACAGCAGGATCATCCGTCGCACAGAAAACCAGGCGAGGGTGCAGCACGCCCAGCATTCCTGCTCGATATGGCTGTGCCAGCCAATGCAGAGCATCCGCTGCAGCCAATGCAGAAAGTTTTGGTGTCAGCTGCGGCGCAATGACTGTCACATCCGCATCGGCCAAAAGCAGGGTGGCCGTTTTCCGTTGCGCCACAGGCCCGCCTCCGACCACAACACACGACTGGCCACCCAGATCCATATTCAGAGGATACTGCATCGTCACCCCTCCGCATCCCTGTATGTTCCATTGCGTATGAATCCGCATCAATTACGAATCCCATTCACAAATTAAATACCTCTTTTATTATAACCGAAATGCATCAAAAAAAAAAGCAGGGATGACAAGAATCCCCACGCTCTCCTGCAATGATGAAAAGCAGAGGGGATACCTTATTTTTGAAAAATCCGTCTTTCCGATGCTTCCTGGAAAAATCGCAGATCCGTTATGATATAATTAATGTAAAAGAATAGCCAGTCTATGTACAGGAGGCGATGAAAGTACATGTTACGTATTGCGATTTGCGATGACCAGGCGGAACAGATTGCGCTCATACGAGCAGCTGCTGAAAAATACTTCCAATCAAAACGCGAATACATTTCCTATGAGAGTTTTGAACAGGCTTTCGCCTTTATTGATGCCATCGAGCGAGGTGCCATTTTTGATATTGTCCTGCTCGATGTCTGCATGCCGGGGCTTTCCGGCATCGATGCCGCAGCAGAACTCCGAAAGCATCACAACCGGACAGAAATCATCTTCCTGACAACCAGCGATGAGTTCGCCGTCGATGCCTTTGCTGTGAAAGCAACGGATTATCTCCTGAAACCCTTTACGCAAAGCCAGTTCAACCGAGCAATGGAGCGAGCCATCTCCTGCATCCGTCAACGAAACAGCGCAAAAATGGTCTTCCGGCTGACGGGCGGCGGCATCCAGGTCGAAGAGCTGACACAGATCCTCTATCTGGAAAATCACGGCCATATCATTCGCGTCTACCTCGGCGATGGCACCATGCTGGAAACCAGGAAATCCATGCAGGAAATGAAAGACCATCTGGATAAGATTGCGCCGGGGCAATTCCTGTCGCCACACAAGGGTTACCTGGTCAATCTCAAGGCTATCCATTTGCTCCGTCCCGAGTACGTAGAAATCCAAGGGCATAAAATCCCTCTCGGCAAACGGAAGTACCGAGATTTCCAGGAACAATATTTCCAGTTCATGTTCGTTCCCGCCGGGCAATGAGAAAAAGGAGCTGCGCGCGCAGCTCCTTTTCTCGTTCCTTCTTCCTGCACCATGCATCACAGGACATGATCAGCATCAGTCTCAGCGTCATCACAGGGCAATGCATGTGCTGTCAGGAAAATCATGACCTCGGACTCAGAATGGCTTTTCTTGATACTGCGGAAAAAATTCCCCAGGATGGGAAGATCTCCGAGGAACGGGATCTTGCTCATCGTACGGGACTCCTCACTGCCAATCAGGCCACCGATGACCATAGTTTCGCCATCCTTCAGCGATACGGTCGTATCTGCACGGCGATTCTGGAAGCGATACGCCTTGATATCTGCCACGTAAAGCGGCGAACTGACTTCGGTATGGACCTCAGCGGTAATGAGCCCATCTCCATGCAGGCGCGGACGGCACCGCAAGATGATGCCCGCCTGCCGATAGGAAAATGTCGTTGTCGTCGAAGTCTCATTGACGGTCTGGGTCGGCACAGGGACCTCGCCACCGATATTGATGACGGCCTCGCGCCCTTGCAGCGTGGTGATATTCGGACGCGCAAGAATCTTGGCCTTGCCATCCGACACGAGTGCATTGAGTTTGGCTCCATAGTAAAATTCAAACGGGATCCCTTCCGGTCCACGGCCAAACTGGATGATACCGGGTATCCCATCGCCTCCCGTATCGCGATGGATCTCATACTCCTTCTCTTCCCGGTTCGTTCCCTTGTGGCGATACGTTTCACTGTGTTCCGGATAACGAGGCAAACTCGACCACTGCCATTCAATGCCCAGCTGTTTCGCAGCATCTTTCGATATGGCCACAACCTTTGCCTCAAGCGATACCTGACGTGGCTCTACATCAAGTTCTTCCAACAAAGACAGCGTATGATGCACCTCTGCCGCATCACCATAGAGCAACAGGCTGTTCGTCGCATTGTCCACCAGGATGCGTTCCGCAGCTCCCGTCGCTTCTGGCGCAGACTCACCGGCGGGATTTCCTGCTGCCATGACCAGACGAGCTGCCTGAGCAAGTTCATGCGGGTCAGCATGACGCACATGATAGACATGGACACGTTTCAGAGCAGCGGCTTTCGTCGGCAGCGTAACCAGATAAGAATTGCCCTCCCGTACAAGTACCAATCCCTTCAGAACCGCGACCTGCTGCAGCAGCTGCTCTGGTTCCGCCGTCGCAGAAATCGTCACTTGCCCGCTGATATCTTCATCGAAGATGAGACTGAGACCTTCCATGCGTGCCAGCGACATCATGACATCGCGCACCTCCCCGCTCTCGACGCGTACCTGGACCGGCGACGCCAAAGCAGGAGTCCCTAGGGAAAAACTGCCTGCAAACCAGACAGCAGCGAGACTGCCCAAGACAAACGACTGCCTTCTGATACCCATGCCTGTACCTTCCTTTCCAGTTCCTGAACCTTAATCGGAATGATGATTGGTATGAATGACCCGGAGATACTGTTCCCCTTGAGGCCCCTGCAAAAGGACACCATCCTGCTCAATTTTCATGACTCGCCAGCCAGCCAGGGATTCTCCTTCTGTAAGGGATGCACTCCGTTCCCCTGCCGAAAGAATAGCAAAGCGGCCAGGATCCCCATAGAATATCCCGCGCAAAGCGATGGCAGCGGGCCGCTTCTCTGCCTGCTGAGCTGGCTTTGCCGCAGATCCCTGCCGGTTCTCAGGGGAGCCGGAAGCACCTGTCCCGCGCGTCTTTGTCACCCCTGTCTTGCGGTCAGGCAAGCTTGCATTTTTTTCATCTTGTCCAGAAGATTCTTCACCACGCTGCTCATGGCGAAGCGAAAAAGGATTGCGAAGCTCCGACAAAGGAACCTCGTCCCAGGCAGCTGCTTCATCCCTTCGAGTCTGCCTGACAGCATGCTCATCCGTTTTTCCTGTATGAGCTGCCACAGCAGGCTGCAGCTCCAGCTGCTCATCTTCGCCAGATAGAGAGAATCCTGCCAGCAAGACTACGCCTGCCAGGAATACGGCTCCGTATTTTTGATGCTTCGTCAACGAAATCGCCAAAACGCCACCTCCTGAAAACGGGACAAAAAAGCCCTGCCGATACAGGACCGGCAGAGCTTTGATTCACCATGCAGAGGCTCAGACGAGCTGAACCATTATTCGTTATTCTGTGCCTTGAGAGCCGCGAGTTTCGGTCCCATGATGCGCTTGTAGGACTCAACACCCGGCTGGTTGAAGGCATCGACATCAGCGAGTTCGCCTTCATAGGCAACGCTCATAGCCAGCATGTACAGGAGTTCACCGAGATGATACGGAGTGAGTTCCGGCAGCGTGAAGCAAGCATTGTAGCGCTTGTTGGAAGCGAGGGCATCCGCATTGGACTGACGAGCGACCTCGAGAGCCTGGCTCATCGTGACGCCGGAGATATCGGCCAATTTCTGGGCTTCCGGGAAGACATTCGGGATCTTGAGGTCATTTTCCCATTTGTCAACCTTGACAAACTGTACGACCTTGTTGAGCTTGCCTTCCTGATGCTGCTGCGTCTGCGAATGCATATCCGTCGTGCCGACAGCAACGAGCGGGGTGCGGCCATAGCAGACTTCCTTGCCTTCTTTGTTGAACTGCTTGCCGAGAGACTCAGCGAGGAGCTGGATGTACCACTCGGAAACGGATTTGAGGTAATCACCATAAGGCATCATGACTTCGATATCACGGCCATGCTTCTCCGAAGCGGCAAACTTCAGGAAAGCGTTGAGCATAGCCGGATTCTGCCAGATATCATCATTCTGGCAGGCCTTGTCCATATCTTTTGCACCATCGAGGAAGGACTGGATATCAAAACCGATGCAGGCAGCCAGCGACAGACCGACCTCGCAGAAAATCGTGAAGCGCCCGCCGACACCGTCCGGTACCGCATACTGCGGCCAGCCCTTCTCAATGGCCAGCTTCTTGAGCAGCGTCGGATTCTCGGTATTCGGGTCCGTGACGGCGACCACCTCGACATCAATGCCCGGGAACTTCTGCAGGGCATCGTAAACAACCATGAAGTTCGACATCGTATCGAGCGTACCGCCGGATTTCGAGATGACGAGCAACAGGACTTTGAGATTGCGTTTCTCATGACACTGCAGGACCTTGGATTCATACTCGAGATGATGGATGAGATCCCCCGTGCTGCGCGGGTCGATGTTGTTGCCGCTGAAGTATACCTGCGGGAAACCATTGCGCTCTTCCTTGGAAAGTTCATTCCAGAATGCACCGCAGTGAACATCGAACAGGACCTTGTTGCCGAGGTAGGAACCACCGATACCCATCGAAACGACAACGTCGACATTGCCTTTCACATGATCCGTGAGTTCCTGCAGATGCTTGAGCGAACTCGGGCTGTTCAGATGGCCTTCCTCAACGTACGGCAGCTGCGAGAACAGGACTTTTTCCGGTTCGCCATCTTTGGAAAGGTGGGCACGGATGAAGCCCGTCTCACGCATGACCTTCATGGCCTCGTGAGCCTTCTTGAGATCTTTTTCATAAAACTTCAGATCGTCTTCCGTGACTTTGCCTTCACCATACAGGTTATCATAGTCAAACGTAAAGCCGGATTTCAGTTTTAAACTCATCTTTGTAACACTCCTCTTCCTTTTTCCCGTTACAACCGCATGAAGGAGCCTCAGGCTTCCAGGCGGCCATATGAGTCATGTATATTACCATACGACCTTATTATATCATGCATTGTTCTTACTGTGAACTCCGAACTGCAAACATCGTTCCATCTGCCCGGGCACCAGAGTCGGCAGACAGATCCTGCCTCAGGACATGAGTTCAGAGATTGTCTTGCCCTTTGACTGCGAGAGACGTTCCATGACGCGCAGCCAAGAGAGCATACCGCCCTCAGCGGGCATACTGCAGGCTTCGATGCATTGGCCCTGTTCATCAAACAGGACACAGTGGCTGAAATCACAAGACCAGGCAATGCCGAGATCCGCCTCATTCTCAAGGACGGCCCTGGCCGTAGCCTCACGGTTTTCCGGCAGCAGGGGATCCGGGCCGCCATTCGGGAAATTGCCGTCAGGGATATTGTTGACCTTGACGATATCAAAGGGCAGTTTCTTCTCGATGGCGTTGATGACCGGTCCTGCTGCCCCGTTGACCGTATTGGCAACGATCCGGAACGGCTTGAGCTTGTCGAGATTGATATGAGAGAGGATATCCGCGATGTACGCTTCGGTGACGTCCTCTTTCTCCACCGTTCCGGGCTGACTGGCAGCCGACGCAAGCTTGCCGGACAGGACAAGCTGGGAAAGTTCCTTTAGCCCTGTCTCGTCAAAGGCCAAGCACCCCCCTGCACGCACAAAAGCCATGCCATTGTACGCCTGGGGATCATGGCCAGCCGTAATCATGATGCCGCCATCCAGCTGATAATGCGCTGTGGCAAAGGCCACCATTTCCGTGCCGCACAAATCGATGTCCAGCACGTCACAGCCCGCTTCCATCAGCCCTTTTACGAGAGCTGCCTGCAGGGACGGGCTCGAGAGACGGATATCATGGCCAACCGCCACGCGCCGGGCATTAACGAGTGCCGGGAAAACACGGCCGACACGATATGCCAGATCCTCGTTGACATCATCGGGATAGATGCCCCGAATGCCTTGAGCGCCAAATCCCTTTGCTGATAAATTCATCCAATACACCTCAGTCTTGCTTTTTCCTTTAAGCCTCAAGCCATCCACGGTTTTACCGCTTCTGCCAGCTTGTCTTTCTCCGCCTTGGCCTCATCGAGATCCTTGCCGAGCGTCGTGAAATACGTCTTGATCTTCGGTTCCGTGCCGGACGGGCGCACGACAACCGTAGAACCATCGTCGAGCCGATACGTCAGGACATTGGCTTTCGGCAGGCCCGTCTTCTCAGGCTCTGCATAATCGATGACCGACGTAACCTTCTTGCCGGCAAATTCCGTCGGCGGCTCCTTGCGCAGATGCTCCATGATGCCTTTCATCGTATCCATGCCCGAGAGCCCCGGGAACGAGAAGGAATCCACCTTATTGTAGTAACGGCCGTACTGCTGATAGATTTCCTCCAGGCGCTGCTTGATGGAAGAACCGATGGAACGGTAATATGCGGCCATCTCGCAGATCAGCATCGAAGAAACGACAGCATCCTTGTCGCGGACATATGGGCCGGCGAGATATCCATAGCTTTCTTCAAAGCCAAAGATGAAACGATCCGTCTGCCCCGCAGCCTCAAGGCCAGCAATCTGGTCGCCGATCCACTTGAATCCCGTCAGCACATGACGCAGCTCAACGCCATAATGCTCAGCGACCTTATCTGCCAGCGGCGTCGAAACGATGGACATGACGGCTACCGGATCCTTCGGCATCGTGCCTTTCTCGATGCGGCCCTGGCAGATATAGTCGAGCAGCAGGACACCCATCTCATTGCCAGAGACCAGCTCATAGGAACCATCGGCACATTTCATGGCAATGCCCACACGATCGGCATCGGGATCCGTTGCCAGCATGAGATCGGCGCCTTCTTTCTTCGCCAGCTCCAAGCCTTTGGCCAGAGCTTCAAAGATTTCCGGATTCGGATAGCTGCAAGTCGTGAAATAGCCGTTCGGATATTCCTGCTCCGGCACGATAGTGATATCCGTGATACCGATATCCTTGAGTACGCGCGTAACCGGTACGAGTCCCGTACCGTTGAGCGGGGAATACACAAGTTTGAGTCCAGCCGATTTTGCCAGGCCCGGGCGAACCTGGCAGCCCTCGATGGCTGCATAGAACGCATCCTTGCAGTCCTCACCGACAAACTGGATGAGCCCTTTCTCAACGCCTTCCGCAAAGCTCATATGCTTGGCTCCCGTCAGTACATCCGTCTTCTGGATGGATGCGTAAACCACGGCAGCTGCGTCGTCCGTCATCTGGCAGCCGTCGGGGCCGTATGCCTTGTAACCATTGTACTGGGCAGGGTTATGCGAAGCCGTGATCATGATGCCTGCATTGCAATGATAGTAACGCGTGGCAAAGCTCAGTGCCGGAACTGGCATGAGTTCTTCATACAGGCGCACATGGATGCCATTTGCCGCCAGGACGCCGGCAGCCTCCCGTGCAAAATTCCAGCCCTTGAGACGGCTGTCATAGCTGATAGCCACGGTCTGCGTGCCGCCCTGCGTCTTGACCCAGTCAGCCACGCCCTGCGTTGCCTGGCGCACCACCCAGATGTTCATGCGGTTCGTGCCGGCGCCCAGCACGCCGCGCAAGCCAGCCGTACCAAACTCCAGTGCGATTGCAAAGCGGTCCTTGATGGCCTCATCATCTCCTGCGATGTCACGCAATTCCTTGTTCAGGTCAAAATCCTGCAGATCCGCAGCAGCCCAGCGCTTATACTCGTCTTGATACATCGATCATCCACCCCTTCATAAAATTTCATGCCTTGATGTCATAAAATCCCCCGGCATCATGAGCATGGATCACAATGATTGGTTCGTTGTATCCTGTTTTCGACAACAAAGCCCCCGAATCCTGCCGGGGGCTGCTGCTATTCTAAGGAATCTGCCGTATATTTTTCCTTGAGGCTGCGACGCGTCCAGAAAAAGGCGATGGCCAGGGGAACACACGAGCCGATCCAAGCCATGGGATTGGCAAGGCAGGCACCGAGATACCCGAGCCAGCCGCAGAGGAAAAGTGCGGCAGCCGCGCGCATCAAGAGTTCCATGATGCCCGCAATCGTCGGCACAATGCTCTGCCCCAGCCCCTGCAGCGTATAGCGGAAGATGAAGAGGAACGAAAGGATCCAATAGCAGGAACCATTGACAATGAGATACTGCTCACCGTAGGCAACGACCTCCGCCTGGCCATTGCCCACGAAAAGATGCATGATATCCGTACCGAAATAGATCAGGGACAGGCCGGCCAGGATGCTGAACGTCACGGACATGGCCGAGCATTTCCAGACTCCTTCTTCAATGCGGTGGAACTGACGCGCACCGTAGTTCTGAGCCGTATAAGCCGCCATGGCCAAACCGAACGACATCATCGGCATCATGGCAATGGATTCGATTTTCTGTGCGGCTGCATAAGCGGCCACAGCCAGCGGGCCAAGTCCATTGAGTGCCACCTGCAGGATGACCGCACCGATGGCAATGATGGAAGACTGGAAGCCCATAGGCAGGGCAATGCGCAGGTGTTCCCAGAAAATAGCGCGCGAAAGATGCCAGTCTTCACGCTGGATATGGAGTGCCGGCACCTTTTTCCAGATATAGAGCAGGCAAAGGAGATTGCCGCAGACCTGAGAGGCTATCGTTGCCAGGGCAGCACCCGGTATGCCCCAATCAAGAACCAGGATGGCCAGCGGCTCAAAAATAATATTGAGGGTCAGGCCCGCAGCCAGGAGTACAGTCGGCATCGTACTGTCACCGAGCGCCCGCACGAGATTGGTCTGCGTCTGGAACAGCACGAAAAACATGATACCACCATAGATAATGCTGATAAAGGAATACGCGCCCGCCAGGATCTCGTCGGGCGTCTGCATCCAGACAAGCAGCTGATGACAGAGAAGAGACCCCGCGATGGTCAGGATGATGGACATCAATACGGCCAGGATGGCACAAGCCGCTGCACTCTGGCGTACGCCCTGCTCATCCCTGGCACCGAAACGCTGCCCGGTATAAATACTGAGTCCGGTCGTGAAACCGATGACAAAGCCCAGCATCAGGAACATCAGCGCCCCCGTACAGCCGACGGCAGCCAGGGCATTGACCCCCAGGAAACGGCCGACGATCAGCGTATCGATGAACGCATAGAGTTGCTGGAAGATATTGCCGGCGATGAGCGGCATCGTGAAGAAAAAAATCAGCTTCGCAGGACCGCCCTGCGTCAAATTCTTAGTCATTCGAGATACCTCGTTACAAAGGTCCGCAAGGTTTCCTGCAGGACTGTCACATTATCGAGCAACGCCTCAGTCTGCGGACGCAATTTCGTATAGTGAAAGACAGGATGATGCGAGACCATATAATCCGCAGGGAACGGCTCCACCTCGACCCCCTGCTTGGCGAAATTCAACACCGAGCGCTTCATATGAAAAGCACTCGTCACGAGGATGGGATGGGATAGGCCCTGTTCCCGCAAGATCTCTGCCGAGAAGCGGGCATTCTGGCTCGTGTTGATACTCTTCGTTTCCGTCAGGATCTTGTCTTCCGGCACCCCGAGGCTCATGAGTACGCGCCTGGCAATCTTGGCCTCGGCGCCCGTATCTTCATAAACCTGCCCGCCCGAGAGCAGGATGGGGACATCGAGACGGCGCTGCAGACGCACAGCTGCCAGCAGACGGCTTGCCGGACTGGCACAGAGCGTGCCGGTACCATCGACATCCGGCGTATCATCATACGCACCACCCCCGAGCATGATGATGACATCCCCCTGCGGATTCGCCGACGGCTCATAAGCGGACTCCAGCCAGCCCATCGTCTTTTCCGCCAGCCAGCCCGTACACAAGAGATAGAACACAAAAGTCAGGGAAAACAAGATGCACGCGGCTTTCTTTTCACGACGCTTCTGATAAAGCCACCAGGACAGCACAAAAAAAGCCAGGATGAAGATGCCCGGCGGCAAGATCCAGCTGGCGCCGAACTTCAAGAGATAAACCATGTCATGTCCTCCAAAAAAATAACGCGCAAATTCCATCTTATTAGAGGAATCCCCGCATTTTTATCGAAACAAGTATTGTACGTTTATTGTAGCAAACTTGCCACCTTGCGGCAAGGCATCGATGTTCAAAAGGAGAGTTTTTATCATGGCATTCATTGAACCAGCTCCAGGTCAGGCACAGAAAGGCCTCGGCACCATCACGATCGTCAAACTGCTCACACCAGCAGAACTTGACGGCAAATGCGATATGTACGCAAAAGTCATTGTCCCGCCGCTCTGCGGCATTGCCGTCCACAAGCACGAAGGCAATACGGAAACATATCACATCCTTTCAGGCAAAGCCCTCTACAACGACAACGGCCAGGAATCCGTCATCGAAGCCGGCACGACAACGTTCTGCCCGGATGGCGAAACGCACGGCATCCAGAATATCTCCAAGACCGAAGATCTCGTCTTCATGGCTCTGATCATCCGCAAATAATCCTTTCCAGGGATGGCCTCCGGGCCATCTTTTTATGTCTTCAAGCATCGATGACGATGGATAACTAAAGGTATGCAACTCTGTGCGGAGATGCTGGCCAAAGCGGAGGAGTGTATGGCGCCTGCAGGAGCGCAGTGCCTGCCCGCAAAGCTGGATCCCAACACGAAAGAACGGCAATGCCCGATGTCAGAACGCCGCGGCAGTAGGCGAAGTTCTTTTCTTGCGCGCTGCCGATCGGGCACAATAAAACCCGCCCCGCCAAGTGACTTTCACCTGGCTGCAGCGGGTTTTTATTCATCTTATACGCTCTTATAAATCAGGAGTCTCAGTTGCTGTGCGATACCATATCCCCATCATGCAGCTTGCCTTCCTTGGCGCGCTGGGCAAACTCAGCCGTAGCCGTGAAGAGTACATCCGTCGAACTGTTGAGAGCCGTCTCGCAGGCATCCTGGATGACACCGATGATGAAGCCGACGCCGACGACCTGCATGGCGATATCATTGCCAATACCAAAGGAGGCACAGGCAACGGGGATCAGCAGCAGCGACCCACCGGCTACACCCGAAGCGCCACAGGCACCGACCGTCGAAACGAGGCAAAGCAGGAGTGCTGTCGGCAGATCGACAGCAATGCCAAGCGTATGAGCTGCGGCGAGGGACAGCACGGCAATCGTGATGGCTGCACCGCTCATATTGATTGTTGCGCCCAGCGGGATCGAGATGGAATACGTATCCTCATCGAGACCCAAGCGTTCGCAAAGGGAAAGGTTGACCGGGATATTGGCGGCCGAGCTGCGCGTGAAGAACGCATAGAGGCCGCTTTCCTTCAAAGTCGTCCATACCAAAGGATACGGGTTGCGATGAAGGTGCAGATAAACAATCAAAGGATTCATGATAAGGGCCACGGAGAAGAAAGCAGCCAGCAGCACGCCAAGGATCTGGATATAGCCGACCAAGGCACCGAGGCCACTCGTACCGATGGCATTGGCCACCAGTCCCATGATACCGAACGGAGCGAAACGGATGACCCACTGGACAATCTTCGTGACCGTCTTGGCAAAGTCATTGAGCATGGCCTTCGTCGAATCCCCTGCGGAATGCAGCGCAATGCCAGCCAGGCAGGCCCAGCCAAGGATACCGATATAGTTCGCTGTTGCCAGCGCATGGATCGGATTATCCACGACGGACAGGATCAGATTGTGCAGGACCTCAACGATGCCCGATGGCGGCGCCAGCTGCGCATCTGCCACCTGAAGATGCAGCGTCGTCGGGAAGAGGAACGAATACGCGACGGCGACAAGCGAAGCGCAGAACGTCGCTACGACATAAAGCCGGACAATCGGCTTCATCGAAGCACTGGCATCCGAATTCTTCTGTGCCAGTGCATTCATGACCAGGACGAAGACCAGTACCGGCGCAATGCCCTTGAGGGCACGAACAAAGAGATCGCCGAGTACCGCGACGGCAGGAACGGCCGCAGGTACAGCCACCGCAATGAAGATACCGATCACGAGACCCAGCACAATGAGTTTGATGAGTGCGGTCTCGCGGTATTTCTTTCCGATTCTATGAAACATATGAATCCCCCTCGAAAAATAAAACCGTTTCTCTCAAGAATACATGTGTTAGTATACACTAAACATTACAAGGATGCAAGACCTTTTTATCTTTTTTGTATATTCCAGGCGCACTATATATGCAGCAAAAAGAAAAAGCGTGTACATCTAAAGTACATGTACACGCAACAAGAACAAAACCGCTTATTTATCATGTTTCAGCGCAGAAAAGTACGCATCCTTTTGCTGTTTGATCCTCTCAGCAAAAAGAGGTGCCAAGCCGATATAGTGTTCCGGCTGCATGATGGCATCAATATTCTCCGCAGATAAATGCTGCTGAACCCGGGGATCCTGCTTCAGCAGCTCGCCCAGACTGCATTCCTGCTGAAAAGCCCGCATGGAAAGCTCATGGACAATGGCATGAGCCGTCTGACGGCCCATACGCTTGCCGAGTTGCATCATCACGGCCTCCGAAAAAATCAGGCCGTGCAGGCAGTCAAGATTCCGCTGCATATGCGCAGGATATACATGCAAATGCTTGACAAGACCGATTGCCCGCTCGACGGAAGCATGGACAAGAGAGCAAATCTGCGTGAAAATCGGGATTTCTGCCGAAGCCCCCCGGGGATCGCGTTCGTGTTCGAGTTCCAAACACTCCATCAACGTAGCTGCACATCCGCGAACCAGGCGTGCATTCGTCGAAAGTTCCATCGCACGGAAAGGATTGCGCTTATGAGGCATCGTCGAAGAACCGACACTCCCCTCCCCCTGTACTTCTTCCACCTCACCGATCTCTGATTTCTGCAGGGCATAGACTTCTGTTCCGATCTTGCCCATGGTCGCAGCCATGAGCGCAAAATCATTCATGAGTTCCGCATAATGATGGCAGGAAACAGACCAGGCAATCGGCGGGATCGAAAGACCGAGCTTCTGCAAAAAACGTGCCTGCACCTCGAGGCCCTGTGTCCCAAAAGAAGCCATCGTCCCGACAGCACCGGCCAGCTGCCCGCGGAAAGCACGACTGCTGCATTCATGGAGACGATCGATATTCTCGCGAAGCTCAAAGCCCCATACAGCGATTTTATAGCCAAGCGTGATGGGCAAAGCCTGTTGCCCATTCGTGCGTCCGACCATGACGAGATCTTTATAACGGTACGCCGCTTCGGCTGTCACCGCATAAAGCTCCTCAAAACGCTTCATGAGGAGTTCATAGGCTTCCTTGAGCTGCAGCGTCGTCCCCGTATCGAGAATATCCTGTGTCGTTGCCCCCCAATGCACATATTCCCCCGCTTGATGCTGGCAAATTTTCTTATATGCATGGACAAGCGGGACGAATGGATGACCGGTGCGCACAAAATCCGCCTGGAGTGCCTCAAAGTCAATCAAATCCACTTGAGAGCAGCGCATGATCTCAGCAGCCATCTCTCGCGGGATGATGCCAAGCTCCGCCTCAGCATCAGCAAGAGCAGCCTCACAGTCCATCTGTTTCTGGATGCGGTTCCGGTCGCCAAAAATATGCTTCATCTCCGGCGTAGTGAAATACATATCCTGCAAGATCATGGAGTCTGACATAGCCATCATCCCTTCACCAGTTCACAGACAACGGTGGACAGCAGCTGAGCTTCCAGGACCAGAGCCCGTTCGTCAAAATCAAAATAGTTATTGTGATTGACAGCAGCCAGCGAGCCGCCGATGACCAGATACGCTGCCTGGCCGCCATGCTTCTGCACGCGTTCCATAAAATAAGAACAGTCCTCACTGCCGCCGATATCATGTACTTTTTCCAAGCGGTTGAAGATGCCAAGCCTCTCAGCCGTCTTCTTGACACGCTGAGAAAGTTCTGGAGAATTGTTGCCGCTGGCAGCGCCGCCGGTCTGGATGAACTGGACCTTGACCTCATACATCATGGCTGCGCCTTTGAGGATTTCCTCCGCACGCTTCTGGACAAAATCGTTGACCTCCGTCGTCGCACCGCGCGTTTCAACTTCCATGTGCGCATGTGCAGGAATGACATTGCGTCCAGTGCCGGCATTCAGCACACCGACATTGATGCGCGTCACACCCTTGCTGTGACGTGTGATGCCCTGGATATTGATGGCTGCATTGGCTGCAGCGAGCAGGGCATTCTTGCCGCATTCCGGCATGCCGCCTGCATGTGCCGGTACCCCCGTGAAATCCGCATCGAATTTCGTCGTGGCAAGAAATCCTCGGACATCATAACCAAGAAAGCCAACTGGCGGCATCATGAGATGCGCACCGAGCAGATAATCCGCATCATCGATAATCCCTTTCGTCACCATGGCCCGCGCACCGCGCACGCCTTCTTCAGCCGGCTGGAAGATGAACTTGATAGTTCCCACGAGTTCATCCTTGAGACTTGAAAGGATCTTGGCGATAGCCAGGCCCGCCGTTGTATGCCCATCATGTCCGCAGGCATGCATGCACCCCGGATGGAGGCTGAAGAACCCTTCGCGATACGGGCGGTGCTTCTCATCGCTGGCTTCTTCCACTTCATTGCAGTCCATATCAAAACGCAGCGCTACAGTCTTGCCGGGACGTCCCGTATGCAGGATGCCGACGACGCCGGTCTTGCCACCGGCCATGGCAGCCACGAGATTTTCATCAGCACCTTCTTCCACGGCCCGCTCCATGCAGGAAGCCAGTACCTCCTTGTCAGGCAATCCCATCTGCTGGCTGCCATCGATGACTTCCTTGCCAAAGTGAACCTCATAACCAAGAGCTTCCAGCTCATGGATGACCATGCTAGCCGTCCTGAACTCCGTCCAGCCAGCCTCGGGATGACGGTGCAAATCCCGGCGGCGCTTGACCATTTCCGGATACAAATGCTCCGCCATATCCTTTATTTCCTGATTGATATCCATATATTCCCTCTTTTCCTTTCATCGCTTTGGCATCTGAGCAGGTGTAACATCCTGCAGGCCTGCCATCAGGAGCAGCATCAAAAGATCCTTCTGTGGACCAAGCCAGGCTTCCGTCGGGTCAAACCATTCCCCTGCCGTATGCGCGCCGCCTTCCCTGCCGCCGCGGCCTACGCTGAGTGCGGGGATGCCGAGGGAAATGGGAATATTGGCATCCGTACTCGTTTCATCCCGCAGCTCCGGCTCAATGCCAAGCGCCCGGCAGGCCGTCTGAGCAATGCGCACGATCTGGCAATCGTCAGCCTGCGTACCGGCCGGACGAGAACCAACCTGCTGGATTTCCACCGCTACTGCTCCCTGCTGCGTACCACGACGATTTTCCTCCTCCACAGCCGCCTGGACAGCTGCTCTTGCTTCTCCTTCCAGCCGGGCGAGTTCTTCTGGGCTGTCCGAGCGGATGTCCAGCAGGAAGCTGCTCTCAGCTGCTATCGTGTTGACCGAAGTCCCTCCATTCACGACTCCTGCATTAAAGGTCGTTTTCGGTGTTTCCGGCACACGAAAATCTGCAATTTTCGCAATAGCACGTCCCATGGCATGGATGGCACTGGGACGACCGAAATCTGCAAAGCTGTGTCCGCCAGGACCACGGAAGATCATACGGTAACGGGAACTGCCTGTCGCGCGATGCACGATCCCGCCCAAGGTCGGCGTATCGAGAGAAACAAATGCTGAAATATCATTGGGCTGCCGGAAGATATGCTTGACACCGCGCAGATCCCCCAGACCTTCCTCTCCCACATTGGCACAAAAAACAACATCTCCAGCAAATACCAGCCCCGATGCTTTGATGGCGCGGATCATCGTCAAAAGATCTGCGAGACCGTGCGTATCATCGTTGATGCCCGGAGCATACCAGACACCATCCTTTTGCTGTGGTACAAGCGGCGTATCGAGCGGGAAGACCGTATCGGTATGGGCTGCCATCATGATTTTCGGTCCCTCACCCGCACCTGGCAGTGTACCAAATACATTGTCCACCTCATCCATATGGACATCCTGCAAGCCTAAAGCTGTAAACTTATCGCGCATGGCTTCCGCCTTTTTGCGTTCATGATTGGAAAACGCTGGAATCTGCACGAGTTCCAGCAAATCCTCCATCATCTGCTCCTGATCTTCCTGCAGATAAGCCAGAGCCTTCCGAACCCGCTTATCCTGCATGAGCTCTTTCATGATTTCTTCCATCATATTGCCTTCCATTCCATATTAATATGAAAATCACCAATTCCCGGGGCTACGACTGCCATCAGCGATGCGGTGACGGCTTGACTTCTGGTGGGATGGGGCAGACGTATTCCTTCCCCTGCATGCGTTCCTTGAATTCATCACGGATGCCCTTGACGAGTTCTGGCTCCTGCATCAGGCGCACAGCTGCCAGAGCCATGGTCTTGCCAGCCAGCAGCAACCCCTTGTGGGCAAGCGGTGATTTTCCCTGAGCCACCTGCTGCCAGGAATGGTTTGGCGTATTATTGGCATAACAGTTGGTCAGTACCTGTACCACCGGCACATTCCAGCTGACATCGCCCACATCGGTGCTGGCCGCGATTGGCGTTTCCGTCGGCGTATAAGGGTAAACGGTATCCATGATCAGCTTGCCTGCAATGAGCTTGCCGAGTTCTCTTCCCTTGACTGGGCCATAGATCATATCGAGCATGTCCTGACTGTACGTACGGTCGCTGCCCACGAGCGAATCCTCGATTTCCTGAGCAAAGGCCAGGTCCTCTTCCGTAATGGGTTCCGGACCGTATGCCATCATGCAGTCATGCGCGAGCGTTTCGAGATGACGGTTCGGGATGATATTGGAGCTGCCGCGGTCAAAGACGACTTCCAGCTGCGTTTCCGTCATGAGTGCTGCACCTTGGGCAATCTTGACAACACGCTTGTAGATATCATTGGCCTGAGGCAGTTGCGGCGTACGGATCTGATAGAGTACAGCAGCTTCCGACTGAACGACGTTTGGCGAAGAACCACCGCTGTTGGTGATGGCATAGTGGATACGCGCTTCCTGGATGACATGCTCGCGCAGGAAATTGGCACCGACATTCATGAGTTCGACAGCATCGAGTGCGCTGCGCCCCAGATGCGGGCAGGCACCGGCATGTGCGCTCTTGCCATGGAACTTGAAGCAGACCTGCAGCGTCGCCAAGAAATTATACCCCGTAATGCTGTTCTCATAGCTCGGATGACAGGTCAGAGCCACATCGACATCGCGGAACAGCCCGGCTCTGGCCATGTATGCCTTGCCGGAGCCGCTCTCCTCACCGGGGCATCCATAGTAACGGATCGTCCCCGGGATATCATGAGCTTTGAGATAATCCTTGACAGCAACAGCAGCAGCCAGTGCCGATGCACCGAGGATATTATGGCCACAGCCATGTCCCTTGCCACCTTCCGTCACGGGTTCCGGCTTGGCTACACCGGCCTGCTGGCTCAAGCCGTAAAGAGCGTCGTATTCACCAAGGATGCCGATGACCGGTTTCCCCTGGCCGTATTCGCCGATAAAAGCCGTCTTCATATCAGCCAGATCTTTCTTGACCGTAAATCCTTCCTTCTCCAGAACGGCTTCAATGCATGCCGCAGACTGGAACTCTTCGAAACGGGTCTCAGCATAACCCCAGATTTCATCACTGACCGCGAAGAATACGTCTTTCTTTTGCTCGACAAGCTGCTTGATCTCATCGCGTAATTCCATGATATACGCCTACCTTTCTTCATATATACAAACTTGAAGCAATAAGTAATTTGTTGAATCGTCATTTTCCCTTTATGGACAGAGCTGTACCCGCCCCAAAAAGGATGACAAGGATCACAAAGCCAAATACGGCATCATAGGATCCATGGAACAGGGAAATCAGATATCCCATAATGACTGGTGCCACAACGCCAGCCAGCTGTTGCCCGAAGATGATCACACCCGTTGCCGTCCCGACCTCATGTGCCGACATCCACTGCATCGGCATCATGTAGACGGTGGCTGAAGCAATGCTCATGAGTACCGTGACAACCGTCAGCAGCGAGAACCCTGCCGCCACGCTGTCAGCTCGCAGCATCGCGTACATGAGGACAGCGCCGAATAGCAGCGAAGCCGTGAGCAAGGCCTTCTGGCTATGCCGGAAACGCGTTTCCAAAAGATAACTGCTGAAATTCATCAGGATAAAGGACACGAGCCACGGGACCATCGAAAGTGTCCCCATATGAACCATATCGAGTCCCTTTACCTCAAGCCAATAGGACGGCAGCCAGGCATTGAGCCCCCAGATGAAAACGCCGAGACCGAATTGGATGAAAGCCAGCTTCAAGATAAAGGGATTGCCCAGCATCGTGCCGAGTCCTACCTGTGAAATACCTTGTTTCCCCTCAGCCACAGGATTCGTATGATAGAACTTTGCCAGCAGCATCGTGATAATGAGTCCCATGAAGCCAAAGAAGAAAAACATGGATCGCCAGCCAAACCAGGCGGTCGACACCGCACAGAACAGAGCGCCGAAAGCCACGCCCATGGAACCGGCTGATACCTGGAAAGTCTTGGCACGCCCGCGCATCTCCGGCGGGAAGAGTTCCGCAATGGCCACCGACGTGATGGGGCCAAAACCGCCCTGGCTGAAACCGAGCAGGAAACGCACGCTGATAAGCATCAGGAACGACCCGGCCATCCCCGTGAAACAGGAAAAAATTGCCCAGAGCAGCACGATGCCAATAAGGGAACGGCGCGTGCCAAAATGGCTGGCCAGGTACCCGCCCGACAGCGTCATGAGCGAATACATGAAGAAGAAGCTGCTCATGACGGCGCCCATCTGACCCGTACTCAGAGAAAGTTCCTCGCGCAACGGCACTGCAGCAATATTGATAGCCTGCTTGTCTACGTAACCAAAGCCCCAGGCCACAAAGATCAGGACAAGCAGCAGCCAGCTTTTCCGATTTGTTTCCATCGACAAAGTCATTCCTCCATCCTGCTCAGAACAAGACCAGGACCATCATGGCGATGCCCGCCACGATGCAGGGAATGGCATTGCGTTTGGTGAGTTCCATCGGATTGACGCCAGCCATCTTCGCGCAAATAATGCTGACACCAGCTACCGGCGACATGCAGCGGCCAAGGTTGCCAGCCGCCTGGACAACAGCACCCATATCGGAAATCTGCAGACCAAACGTCGCTGCATGCGGCGTAACCGTACCGTTGAAGGCCAAGACGGCGGCATTGCCCGAACCAGAAAGTGCAGCCAGGATAAAGGGGCCAAAGGTAGCCGATACCTTGGCAAGAGCTGCCGAGCTGGCCATGGCATCAATAAGCGCTTTCGTCAAGCCCATCACATTCATGCCCTGGATAAACATAGCCGCTGCAGCAATCAAGCAGACAATGCTCGCAAAGCCATTGCCCGCGCCTTTAAAGAACGAATTGGCAAAATCACGTACATTGGGGCGCGTGACCAGGAAGCAAAGCGCCGTGCCAAGGAACATGGCATTCGGGATGGAGATGGCCGGCAATACCTGTACAGCCGGGCTGGCCAGGATGAGGATGATGATCGGCACGAGCGGCACGATAGCATAATGCGGCTTGATCTTCTCCTCCTGCTCCATTTCCGCCTCAGCCAGTTCCTCAGCAGGTGTTTCTTTCATGACGCCTTCTTTAGTGATCATCGCGATGCCAAACAGGATAAGGGCACTGACGATGACACAAATAAAGGCTTTGGGCGCAAATCCCTGGATGATGGTCATGAGGTCTTCCTGTGCAAGATCTGCTACCTGAACGATAAAGGGATTGCCCGGGCTCACGCTCGATCCCCAGGTGCCGAGCAGGACAGTGCTGGCTGCCATGGCCGGTTTGACGCCAAGCTTGATGAGCGTCGGGATGAGGATGGCACCGACTGCCGCCGCCAGGCCCGAAGCACTGAGCAGCGAGATATTGATGAGCCAGACCAGCACGATCGTCGCCGGGATGATGATGATCTTAAACCGGTGCAGGAGTTTCGTGATGGCCATGACCAGATTCTTGCTGCAGCCCGTCATATCGAGGACCATGCTGAATCCCATGGTCACGCAGATGATAGGTGTCAAGCTTTCATTGATCAGAGCCTTGGAAAACGCATTGAGCGACGACAGCATATTGCCGCCGATGAACGACATGATGAGACCGGACATCATGAGGACGACGCGTGTCTCATAATTCTTGACAATGGCCCAAAAGGTCAGGACCACCAGGATAATGCCTGCAATAATCATAAAAAGTCCTCCCTGAAACAAAGCTTTGGTTTCGATGCATTTATGGACAGACTTTATAAGGCTTTATTAGAGACACATTCCTTTATTAGTCTTTATTTTATAAAATGCTATTATCCTTGTCAATGGCAATCATAGTATAAAACCATATGAAATAATAATAGTATCGAGCTAAAAAATAGATATAGTTTATCGTAATGCCTCGTATAAGAAAAAGATATCGCGACCTCTTCTTGTTTCTCCTGCATCAATATGATATATCTAAATAGAGACAGAATCGCATGCTCTGTTTCTTTTATCCAAAAATAATCGAGGTGTCCCTATGAAAATCTTTGGCATCGTCAGCAACTCCCCAGATGTATTGAAACAGATCCAGGACGTTGCTGCCAGCGTATTCAACACCAAGACAACAATCTATAAGACCTACTGCTACCAGGATACCCGTGAAATTCCCAACATCATCCAAAACGGGCAGGATGAAATCGAAGGCTGGATTTTCTCCGGTGAAACGCCCTATGCACATGCTAAACCATATCTTCCCAAGGATATGCCTGCCGTTTCCTGTATCCTGAACGGGCTGGAAATCTTCCGCTATCTGCTCCAAAGTCTGGCATTGTCCAAAGTGAACGCTTTGCGTGTCTCGATCGATCTGCCGGAAATTGCCTCGGAGGATTGGCTCACCGCCATGAAAGAAGCACAAGTTTCCTGCGAACAGATCCATCTGACGTATTACGACTCCATGCATATTGATCAAAATATCCACGCAGTCGTAAAATTCCACGTATCCCTATGGCAGGCCGGAAAGATTGAACGGGTCCTGACCTCATCGACGAAAGTCCATCAAGCACTGGAACGCCTTCATATCCCGGTCATCCAGATGCACGGCAGCACCTTCACCATCCGCAATGCCCTGCTGAAGCTCAAGGAACGGCGTATGCATCAGCACCTGATTGAAAATGAAGTCGCACTGACACGCATCGAGACAATAAACATGGAAAAATTGCTGCTCGCTTCCTCTGGTCCTCTGCAGTTCCAGATGCAGATGCTTCATCTCAAGGAAAAGATCCTCGAACTCTGCCAGAAGCTCCATGGCTCTTATCTGGCTGAGAAAGACAATGGCCGCTTTGAGATTTTCGCTTCCCGCGGCGTCATTGAGCGCAATGCAGGCAAGATCCGGGAAACCATCGAGGATATCCGTCTCAATCTCAACATCGAAACCAGTGCCGGCATCGGTTTTGGTTATACAGCTTTCGATGCCCAGCGCAACGCCTGGCGCGCTCTGTCGTACGGTCGCCAGCAAGACCCGTACCAGTATGTCGTCGCCATCGATATCAACGGCAATATACAGGAAAATCTGGGAACCGAACATTCCCTGACATTCACGTCTTCTCTCGATGATCCGGAAATCCTGCGCCGTCTGGAATCCGTCGGCGTCGGCACACGCAATTACATGAGGATCTCAGCCATTGCCAAGAAAATCGGTCACGGCTTCACCTCAAGCGAGATTGCCCAACAGATGGGCGTCACAGACCGCAACGCCCGCCGCATCATCAAGAATCTGCTCACAGCCGGGCTCGTCATCTGCGTCGGCGAAGAATCCCTGAGTACACGCGGCCGCCCGACAAAGAAATACCGTATGAATCCAGATTTTCAGCCCAAATAAAAGGACAGGAGTGCATCATTGACAGATGTACTCCTGTTTTTGCTTGACATATTTTAAGATTATGCTATACTGTAATTGCATTTATGGACATATTCTTTATATAGACCTTATTATAGACTCTTTTCCTTTATCCGTGTTTCTTGGGAAAGGAGTCTTTATTGTGAAGAAAACCATATTCGCTTTAGCTGCAGGCCTCATGTGCATCACCGCTGCCCCTGCTCTGGCTGCCAACAACCCATTCCAGGACGTCCCGAAAGATCACTGGTCCTACGACGCCGTGACGCAGCTCGCCGCCGATGGCATACTGGAGGGATACGGCGACGGAAGTTTCCGTGGAAATCAAGTCCTGACCCGCTATGAGATGGCACAAGTGATTGCCCGTGCGCTGGCAAAGGAAAATACCCCGGCAGCTGACCAGAATCTCCTCGATAAGCTTTCTGCAGAATACCAGGAGGAATTGAAGAATCTCGGCGTGCGTATCGGCAACCTCGAACGCAATGCCGATACGACAAGATTCTCCGGGTATCTGTACCTGCGTGAGCAGAATCAGCTCGTCAAGAATAAGCACACCGGCAAGTCAACGCGCAGCAAAGTCAACCGCGCCTGGTTCGACCTCATCTCCCAATCCCAGGTCAACAAGAACTGGAAAGTTGTCACGGAGACCAACACGATTGTCGATCTCAACAAGGATAAGACTGACGACACGTACGACCTCTATTTCGCCTCGATGTTCGCAGATGGCACGTACGGCAAATTCCATACGCAGCTCGGCCGCATTGATAATTTCAGCCAGGATGGCGGCATCGTGATGCACAACCCGATCAGCGGTGGGAAATTCACCTTCGGCAACAAACTGCGCACGACGCTCACGGCAGCCCGTGTATCAAGCAGCAATCTGCCCAGCCTCAACAGCGGCGAATCCTTTGATTTTGGGGCAGCAGAACTTGCTTATCCGGCCAGCAAGGCTACGAAGCTTTACGGTGCCTTCTATCAGATACACGACGATAAATTCAAGGTCACGCGCGGCAGTGAAAATCCCAACATCTACACACTCGGCTTCCGCAGCACGATTGCCAAGAATCTGGTTCTCACAGGTTACTATCTCAAGGCTTCCGATACCACGAACAAATATACCAAAGACACGGGCTGGTTCGGATCCCTGGAATACCGCCGCATAAAACTTGATCAGCCCGGCACCTGGAGCATTTATACGAAATATGCCAACATCCCGGAACTCACCCAGCTCAACCTCGATACCGGTCATTTCCGTGATTATAAAGGTGTTGAACTCGGTGGATTCTATGTTCCTGCACAAAATATCCGCGCACATCTGCGCTATTACTATGGTAAGAATGTCGAGGACACGGCTCTTACCAAGAGTCTCGTACGTGGCGAAGTACGTATTTTCTTCTAAAAACAACGTCGCATTTCCTCGCAGCCTCTCTCAAAATAAGCACCAACATGAGCTGTGCCTCCCCTAACGACCAAGACGGCCTGTTGACAAAATAGTCAGCAGGCCGTCTTTATTGATCCTATGATTCATTTCGTATTTTTCATCGTGCCGAGTTCAATGAGATATCTCCCGACCGCATCCTGCCAGCG